>NZ_DATFZD010000426.1:0-18872 GCF_035314665.1 Mycobacterium sp.
AAGCTCTGGCGTGATCTCAACGGTTACGTTGTAGGCGGGTGTCGTCCCGAAGTTCTTCAACACGATGTCGAGAAACTGCCAGTGCGAGGGTGTTGATTCGGCGTACATCACGACGTTGGGTTGCGCTTGTTCTTGGCGTGCCTCGCGCGCGATCTTGACTTGGTTGTAGGCGAACACCGCGGCGATAGCCGCTATTACGAACGTCGCCCATGTAGCCCATGCTGATGCCGCGTCGGCGCGCATATGTGGGTGCGGGAGTGAGCGATAGGCGGCGCTAGGCCATCCCGTTAGCGCCTCGATGGCCGCGAACGCGGTTACCACCGCACCAACAGCGACGATCGCTTTGATCAGGCGCAACGGCCACTTGCGACGCGGCTTGAGGAGGGGCACGAGGGTCATGCTCGCATCGCCAGCCGACAGCGCGCGTCTCGACACGCCTGCGACGCCATCTCCTGGGCCGCATTTACCGGCGTTTTACCGGCGACCGGGGGCGATATAGGCCCGTACGGAGGGCGTACCGGAGACGTACCGGCAACGGGTAATAGTCGTGTCTTACAGGGAGTTTGCTACTTTCAGCGAACCTGTTTCTGCTGGTCGCGGGGGCGCCGAAAAGGGACTCATAATCCGTTGGTCGCGGGTTCAAGTCCCGCCCGCCCCACCCTAAAAAGCCTGCTCAAGGCTTAGATAGGGCGGCTAGGTCGGCTCGCCGGTACGTCTCATCGCGGCGTCGGCGCGGCGCGTGGCGGGGTCACGGTGGTGGCGTCGGCGCGCTAGCCAACTCGGAGAGCCAGGGCGCGAGCGGCGGGAATACCGCCGCTGGAGATCGCCCGGTTCATGGCCACGCCAGGGTCACCACGACGCTCGGACGCACACCTGTTCGAGGACGACCAAGCGGCAGCGATGGCGGGCCCTGGGCGCGATGGGGCAGCAAACTCATTCGCGATGTAGGAACTGTGGTCCCTCTTCGTCGTTAGGAGGTTCACCTTTTTCCAAGGTGACGCCTTCAGCGGGGAACTTCTCGAACGTTGGTGGCCAGCCAGGAATTGGCGAGCCGCGATAAGGCTTCGAGGCCGCCGCCTGAGTCGGACGTACAAAATAGGTACGGGGGCCGACCGGTTCGAACGCCTGTGCGACGCCACAAAAACCGCCCTACCAGGGCGGTTCGGCGGAGCGGGCGACGGGAATCGAACCCGCGTATCTAGTTTGGAAGACTTTTGCGGTACCCGAACGGAGGTTCGGAAGCCACTGGTCAGAGGGCTCTCAGCTAACCCAAATACCAACTGCACCTGGGGCTTTAGTGCGTCTGGCACACGGTCATGGTGCGGCGGAAGTTCGGTTGCGGTTCGGTTGCGCTGTAGGTACAGAGTAGGTACCGCGCCGGGGCGACGACCGGGACGGTGGGCTGGAGGTTACCCCGGCAGGGGAGGGTATCGCGTCCACCGGCCGCAACTCGGGACAACCTCCTGGCGTGGTCTGAACGGCACGCCCGCCCGGGAACGCACCTTCGCCGCGACTTCCGAGCTGGTCAACCCCCCAGCGCGAGCCACAACACCGATTGATTCAGTTGCCGTTCGTTCCGGGCACTTCTTTGTTCAGGCCACCTATCGCAGGTCCAAAGTCCCTGTTGTTGGGTCTGCCCGGAGGGCAACATCGTGCCCACGGTTAAGGGAGAAGCTATGACTACACCACTGCAGCCAACAGATTGGTATCCCGATCGGAGTGGCGCGCCCGGCAAGGCTGTGCCCGCGCTGCAACCGCAGGATGATCCGTTCTACTCGTACACCGGCCCCCCGCCGCTGGAGAGCATCGCGCCGGGAACGGTGCTGAAGACTCGCAGCGTTCCTTACCACATATTCGGCATCCCGACGTTGCTGAAGACCACGCAGTTGCTCTACCGGTCGACCAGCCAGACCGGCACCCCGACCGTCAACGTCACCTCGGTCATTCAGCCGCCGAGCCAGCTGCTCGACGAGAAGAAGGCGATCTCGTACCAGTCCGCCTACGACTCGCTCAACCAGAACGACGAGCCGTCGTATTCGATCTCGGGCGGACTCACGCTCGGCGGAGTCGTCATCGACGTCGAGGCGGGGGTCTTCGGTCCGTTCCTCGCCGACGGGTACACGGTCATCGTCCCCGACACTGAGGGCCAGGGGGCGCACTTCGCCGCCGTCCGCGAGTACGGACTGAACACGCTCGACTCGATCCGCGCCGTGTTTTCAAAGTCGTCGACCGTCGGGCTCCCGAGCGATGCAAAGGTTGCGATGCTCGGATACTCCGGCGGTGCGATCGCCACCGAGTGGGCCGCCGAGCTCGCCCCGACGTACGCGCCCGACGTCAACGCACGCTTGATCGGCGCGGCGATGGGCGGCGTGCTCGTCCACCCGGCGCGCAACCTGCACTACGTCGACGGCTCCTTGTTCTGGCCCGGCGTCATGCCGATGGCGCTCGTCGGCCTCGGGCGCGCGTTCCAGATCGATTTCAGGCCGTATCTCAGCGACTACGGCGTGAAGGTTTACAACGACATGCAGACCGCGTCGATCATCGACGTCCTCGGCCACTACCCAGGTCTGACGTGGCAGAAACTGGCCAAGCCCGCCTACCCGACTCCCGAGAGCCTGCCGTCCTACGCCACGCTGGCCAACCAGCTGATCATGGGCACCGGCGGTACGCCGACGATCCCGCTGTTCATCGGCCAGGGCGCCAATGGTGCTTTGCTCGAGGGCACGCCGGGCGACAAGCGGGGCATCGGCGCCGGCGACGGCGTGATGATCGCCGGCGACGTGCGCACGCTCGCCCGCGGCTACTGCAAGAAGGGCACGACGGTCCACTACGAGCAGTACGACGCGCTCAGCCACATCTGGAGCATCCGGATTTGGCTGCCGAACTCGATCGCCTGGATCAAGGAGCGCTTCGCCGGCCTGCCGGCGCCGCAGAACTGTTCGTCGATCAAGCCGGGCAACAAAATCCCGCCGATTCCGGTTCCGTCGCCAGCGGACAGCTCTCGTACCTAGCCGCCGACACGACGGGCACGCCGCCTGGCAGCACGAGGGGCAGCGATTTCGTCAGCCTTGCAGATGTGTTGTTTCGTAATCTGCTAACACGAGCGCAACAGCAAACGCCAGGATGGGCGTTCTCATAATCCGTTGGTCGCGGGTTCAAGCCCCGCCCGCCCCACCAAACAGCCCCAGGTTATAACCGCTGGTATTAGCGTGTACGGCAACCTGGCTTGCCAATTGCGGCTGCGCCCAACTTCGCTGGAACGTCGAGGTCGAACGCTGATACGCAACAGCTGGGCGCCCGGTTGCACCTCCCGGCGGGGCAGGTCGGAGAAGGTCGAGGGTGATGGCCGATGCGGTGCGCTCTTGGCAGCGCCAGGGCGGACCATGGGAAGCAGCGCGCTCGGCAACACAGTTACGGAGGCAAGCGCCCGTCGGGTTGGGAGCGGATGCTACCGGGGCGAGACACCCAAGCGCCTCCAGCCACCTCCGAAGCCTTCGAGATCCCAGGACATCGGCTTCTTGCGACGTGTCAAGGAGCAAAGCGGCACGCCGCTCGCAATTGACCCTTACTCCCGGCGACCCCCGGCTCTGAACAGCTTGAAGTACGACCACAAACGATACGCCGGCACAGGCCTCGGCCAGTCGTTGGCACGGAAGTACGCGTCCGATCCGCCATCGACGAATACGACGCTCCCGCAGAGGAAGTCCGCAGCATCCGACAGCATGAAGAGCACCCAGTCGGCCAGCTGCCCGGCATCGCCGAAACCGCCTATCGGGACAGGGAAGGAACGAACGACTTTTGCCCGCTTCGGCGTTGATAGCTGCTCCTCCAGAAGCGGCGTCATGATCGCGCCCGGAGCGAGAGCATTCAGGCGTATGCCTGCGCCCGCCCACTCGCTTTTCACCGCCTCGAGTCGAACCCGACGGCTCACGGCGATCTTGGATGCGGCGTACAGGATCGCCGAAGCATTCTTGCCGAACAATCGGGTGGAGCGAACCGCTTTCTCGGCATCATGCGCAAGGAATGCCTGCACGGTGCGCGCGGGAACCGCGGGTGTTGTCGTTGTGGAGTTGCTGGAGAAAACAACGACTTTCGCGCGGTCGGCAACAGCCAGTGCGGGGCGCCAAGCGTCCAGGAGGTCAACGACGCCGAAGTAGTTGACCTGGGCGATCAAGCGCAGACGTTCAGGTCCTTGGCCGGGGCCGAGACCGGCTGCGAGAACGGCGCCGTCCAGTCTGGCCTCCGACGCCGCCAGAACGCCGTCGGCCGCCGTCCGGCGTCCCTTGACGGTCGACAAATCGGCCACGATATCTGCGTGCTTGATGTCCACTCCGATCACGGTGTGGCCGGCGTCGCACAGCTTGTCCGCGACCTTGCGCCCCATCCCCGAGGCCGATCCGGTGACCGCGTAGACACCCATGAGTGCATCTCCTTCCTCCTGATGGGTAGCGGCTTCACGTCGCCACTCCGACCGCAGTCTCCAGATCAACGAGTACGCGCTCGGTCAGCGGTATGAGCGACCCGATGTCGGGCATCACGTTGCGGCCGGAAACATAGCCGAACGTCACCCGGTCGGCATAGGAGCATATCGTCACGTTCAGTGCCTGCCCGTTGATGGCGGTCGACACGGGATAGATCTCCTCGAGATGCGCACGGTTCCAGTACATCTCGGCCTGCGGCCCGGGAACGTTGGAGATCGACACGTTGTAGCCGCGGCGCAGCCGTGGCGCGAACGGCACCATCGGCAACAGGACCGTGGGCCCGATACTCGCCGCAAGAAGCAGCATCGTCGCGTTCGACCCGCGGCTTGCCACCTGATGCTTCGCCCACGTCATCGCACGATGGATGTGGGCCAGCCGCTCGACTGGGTCGGCCAGGTTGGTGCCCAACGGGCACAACTCCAAACCGAACAAGTTTCCGTGCCTGTCCTCGTCAGCCCCGTGATCGCGGCTGCGCACCGTTACCGGGCAGATGGCTACCAGCGACTTGTTCGGCAGCTCGGCATGGGCGGTGAGCCACTCCCGCAACACTCCTGCTACTACCGCTATCAGCACGTCGTTGCCGGTCACCCCGGCTGCCTTCTGGACCGCGCGGATGCGAGACTTTGACCAACTGGCCCCCGCGAAGGTGCGCTCGCGGCCCAGTCGGCCGTTGAACCTGGTGTAGGGGGCGCCGAACGGTAGAACGGTAGTCCCCGCCCCGAGGCTGGCGAACACTGTCGATACTTCGCCTACGGCGAGTTGGCGAACAAAACCCAGGCCCGAGGTGACGCCGCTCAGCGCCGAGCGCACAAGCGACAACGGGTTGCGGATCAGTCCGGGTGAGTTAGCTGCAGGCTGCGCCGGTTGCTTTGGTCCGATAGCGTAGATCGGCCGCATTGACCGGCTCTCAGGATCGGTGGTCAGCGCATCAGCGATCATCTTCAATCCGGCGACACCGTCGACCACGGTGTGGTGCACCTTGATGTAGAACGCGAATCGACCGCCCGCCAGACCGTCGATCACATACGTCATCCACATCGGTCGGGACCGGTCGAGCGGTTCGCTGTGCAGCTCGCCGATCAGCTTCCACAGCACTTCGCGATCCCCGCCCGCAGGCAGCGTGCGGCGCTGTAGATGCTCGCGCATGTCAATGCTGTCGTCGGCACGCCATACCCAGATACCGGCGGTGTCGACGCCCACGTGTGGGTGCCGACGAAATCGCGGATCCAGTTCGGCGGTGTCGGTCAGCGCCTCCTGATACAGCTCTTCGACATACCCGGGCCCGGCGTCCGCGGGCGGGGACAGGATCAGCAACGCGGCGACGTGCAGCGGGTCGGAGACCAGCTCCGCCGCGATCATCGCCGCATCTAACGGCTCCAGCGGGTCCATCGGCCAGACCCCAACCCCTTCAACTGATCGGGATCACAATACCGTTGCCTCCGGCTACTCACATCCACAAATGGCGAGCGGCCGCGTCGAGCAGGACCTAAGTCCCTATGCCGCCCGGCAGGCGGGAAACTAGCGTCCCCCGACATGGCAGCACCCGACAGCGACGGCGAACCGCCGGTGGTTGCATCTCAACGGCCTCCTCGCGGTTCCGGTCCACTGGACTACTTCGTCAGGCCGTTTCGACGGACCGGCCGTTACTACGCTCGGTCATGGCGGGACTATCTCGACCATCAGCCGGATGAACTCCCCGTTGCGCGACCCACTCTCGCGCTCGCTGCGCAAGCGCTCCGCGACGAAATCGTCCTTGCCGGCTTCCGGATGTTCCGGCCCCTCAGCGACACGCATGTGTTTGAACGAATCAACCGCGAAGTGCGGGCAGCGCTCGAGTTCTACGGGCAGCAAGGGTATCTGGACAAGCCCGAAGAATTCTTCGCGGCCCCGCCGCCGCTGACGGACGTCACGGTCCGGCCGGTCAAGACGCGCGGACGGTCCTACGAACGGATGGTCTTCGACAGCGGGTACGAGCCGAAAGTAGGCGAACCGGGCCGTGAGCGATGGCTGGGCTATACCGCCAACAACCGCGAGTATGCGTTGCTACTGCGACACCGGGAGCCACGCCCCTGGCTGGTGTGCGTGCACGGTGCCGTGATGGGCCGGGGCCTGCTCGACCTCACGCTGTTCCGTGCCTGGCATCTTCATGAGGACCTCGGCCTGAATGTGGTCCTCCCAGTCCTTCCAATGCACGGCCCGCGTGCGCGCGGCCTGCCACAGGGCGCGGTGTTCCCCGGCGAGGACGTGCTCGACGACGTCCACGCCGCGGCTCAGGCGGTGTGGGACGTGCGCCGTCTGCTGTCCTGGATACGCGCGAAGGAACCCGACTCGCCAATCGGCCTGAACAGCATCTCCCTCGGCGGCTACATCACATCGCTCGTCGCCAGCCTTGAGGATGGTCTTACCTGCGCAATTCTCGGCGTCCCATTTGCCGATATGACCGAACTGCTCAGGCGGCACGCAGGGATGAGCCGCACCGACCCGCGCCGTAAGACCGTGACGTTGGCGGAACCGCTGGGCCGGATGGTGTCGCCACTGTCGCTGAATCCTCGGGTTCCGATGCGGGGCCGGTTCATCTACGCCGGGATCGCTGACCAACTCGTGCATCCACGCGAGCAAGTCATTCGTCTCTGGGAACACTGGGGCAGACCCGACATTGTGTGGTACAAGGGCGGACACACCGGGTTCTTCCAGTCACGGCCGGTGCAGCGGTTCGTCGACGCCGCGCTCGTCCAGTCACGGCTGATCAATTCGTGAGTAAAGAAAACCGCCGCCGATGACCGCCAACGTGACGACAGCAAGCGTTACGACACGCACGCTTGCGCTGACACCCGCGCCACAGCTGATAGTCGCTAGCACCCGCAACCGGCGCGAGGTCGGCGAGCTCGTCGGATCGCTGGTGCGTGCGGGCCTGCACCCCGCCGCAAGCGTGCTTTCACCATCCCTGCGTGCGTTGTTCCCTACATGCGCGGGGGATAACGATCGTAGGAATGCCACATCGTCCGGGTCTCGACGTAGCTGTCCGTCGGATTCGTGACGCATTGCCTGTTGGTCGGGTGTCCAGCCACCGCGGGCCTAGCTAACACACGTGGCCGCATCTCACCCCGGCGTCAACCCGGCGACCGGGGGCGATTCGTAGCCGCACCGAAGGCGTACCGAGACCGTACCGGCAAGGACCAAAAATGTTGTGTTGAAGGCAATATGCCGCGATTCAGCTAACCCTTTCCGCCTGGTCGCCGAAGCGCCGTATCGGGACTCATAATCCGTTGGTCGCGGGTTCGAGCCCCGCCCGCCCCACGTCAGCCCCACAACTTAAATACGCAGGTAGACACATTTTTTGGCGTTAGCTGAGCAGGTCAACCGCCGCTCCGCCTGGATAGGTTCCGGCGCGAAGCAGCGCAGGCGTGAACGACACGCCAGTGGCCAAAACGCGGACCTTGACCTCGCAGGGGCTTGGCATGGGTTCGTCCTCCTCGACGACACTGACGCCGCCATCAGCACCATTTCCGTCCAATGCGAAGCCCTGCCCGATGCAGATCCGCCGTCCACCCCCGAACGGAAGATAGGCCGAGCGGGGCCGATCCTCAGGCGAAACGCCCAGAAACCGGGTCGGGTCCGGGGTTGGGGCACCACCGCGCGTCGTGGTGAATGTGGTTGGTCGGGATGACGACCGTGGTGCCTCGCCGGATGTGGTGACCGTCGACCTGCTGAGCAACGTCGGGCTAACCGTCGAATAGGTATCCAAGCGGCTGGGCTACACCGACACGTCGACGTTCTGCCACGCGTTCAAGCGCTGGCACGGAATGCCGGCGAGCGCCTACCTCCGCGAGACTGCCGCTTTGAGGGCCGCCAACCCACGGTTGGTCGCCTCCGCCGCGGCCGGCACGACGAGCGCGAAACTGACGTAGCCATGCACCATCGTGGGTTCGTTGCGCAGTTCGACGGGCACCCCGGCGGCGGTGAGTAGTTCGGCATAGCGGGCGCCGTCGTCGCGCAGCGGATCGTATTCGGCGGTGCCGATGAACGCGGGCGGCAGGCCGCTGAGGTCTGCGGCGTTCGCCGGCGCCAGCGTGGTGGGCAGCTTGTCCGGCTCGCTGACGTCGACATCGGGCAGATACCAGGTCAGAAACGCTTCGATCGCTTCGGCGTCCAGAATCGCAGCGTCAGCGTTCTCGGCATGTGACGGCAGCGAGGTGTCAGCGGACGTTGCCGGATACCAGAGCAGCTGGAAGACCAACGGCGGCCCGCCGTGGTCGCGGGCCAACTGCGCCATCACCGCCGAGATGTTGCCGCCCGCCGAGTCGCCGGCGACCGCGATCCGCGCGGGGTCGCCCCCCAGCTCACCGGCGTGCTCGCCGACCCAGCGCAGCGCGGCCCAGGAGTCGTCGATACCGGCCGGGAACGGATGTTCGGGGGCGAGCCGGTAGTCCACCGACACGACGATGGCCTCCGCGCCGACGGCGTGTGCGCGGGCTACCGCGTCGTGGGTGTCCAGGTCGCCGATCGACCAGCCGCCGCCGTGGTAGAAGACCACCACCGGCAGATCGTCATGTGCGGGAATCGGCGGCCAGTAGATGCGCGCCGGAATGTCTGTCAGGTCGTCAAAGCCGATGGTGCGTTCTTCGATTCGCATGGTGGGCAACAGGTCTGCGGGTGGCTCGATCTGCCGCATCTTCTGGCGGGCGGCCTCGACCCCGTCGGCAACCCTGATCTGTAACGGCAAGGCGTCGAGCAGGGCTTTCAGGGTCGGATCGATACCCGCCCGCGTGGACGTGGGTTCTGCCATGGCCTTACGGTAGCGCCCACGACCGTGGCCGCGGCAAGAGCAGTGATTTCTCATTGTGAGCTTAGGTGCCGATGTTTCGTTTGCCGACCGAGCACCCGAGTTTGTCGGCGATGGCGCGCAAGGACAGGCCGGCGTCGCGCCGTCTCAGTTGATGGCGCGCCGCTCCTTGCGTATCCGATCTATGCGCTGATGGTCGAATTCGCGCCTACACCGGGCTTCGCAAGGCTGAGCTGGCCGCCAGTCGCCGGCGTGGTGTTCGCGCCGGGCACTGATGCACCGAGCGCGGTCGTCCTGCCCTGATCAAGTGCAGTTGTTGTTCCGTTCGGCGCCAGTCCGCAGCTGCGACCAGGGACGTGAGCGGGTCCTTGGGCCTCTGATTGCGGGTATTGCGGCCCTTTGGTGGCATCGCGGCCTGCTCGACTGAGGTGAACCCTTCCCTGGAGTCGGCCGCACCAGCGCGGGAGTGGGTGCCTATGCGGGAGCGCGAGAGGGATCCAAGATGGGGGGTGTGGAACCGGCGCCCCGGCGTTGGGGTATGCGGTTGCGTCCGCTGGTCGAGCCGGCCTTGGTGGTGCTCACGGTTGCCGCGTTGGGCGTCGGCGGGATCGCGTGGTTGGCCGGATGGCGTGTGGTGGCCGACCGGTGCTGGATGGCGGGGACCCTGGTCGCGGTGGTGCCCGCAGTGGTGTGGGTGCCGGCGGCGCTGCGCCGGGGACGGGTCGGGGTGGATCTGATTGCGGTGTTGTCGCTGGTCGGCACGCTGCTGGTGGGCGAGTACCTGGCGGGTGCGTTGATCGCGGTGATGCTGGCCGGTGGGCGGGCGCTGGACGCCGCGGCCGAGCGCCGCGCCTCCCATGACTTGCGGGCCCTGCTCGAGCACGCGCCACGATTCGCACGCAGACGCGTCGGCTCCGAGATGAGCGTGATCCCGCTGGCCGAGGTGGCCGTCGATGATCTGCTGGTGGTCGGCCCGGGCGAGGTGGTGCCGGTGGACGGGCGCATCGTCGACACGGTCGCCGTGTTGGACGAGTCCGTGTTGACGGGCGAACCGCTGCAGGTGGAACGTGGCGTCGGTGAGCCGGTGCGCAGCGGTGTGGTCAACGCGGGCACCGCGTTCGAGCTGCGCGCCACCGCAACCGCCCAGGACAGCACGTCTGCGGGCATCGTGCGGTTGGCCGAAGAGGCCGGGGCGGAAAACGCGCCGATCGTGCGGCTGGCCGATCGCTACGCGGCGTGGTTTTTGCCGGTGGCGCTACTGGTTGCCGGCGCGGCGTGGTGGGCGAGCGGGTCTGCAGTGCGGGCGGTCGCGGTGTTGGTGGTGGCCACGCCGTGCCCGCTGTTGCTTGCCGCCCCGGTGGATCAGATGTCGCCGCATGTGCTGGCCGAGGCCATCGTCACCGAAGCCCTCGCCCGCGGGCTCCAGCTGTCGCTGCCCAGCGACGTCGCGGAACAGCGCGGTCAGGGCGTCACCGCCAGGATCGGCGAGCACCGGGTCCAGGTCGGCAAACTACCGGGTGACGCGGTCGGGGCGGGGTGGGCGCGCGCGGCGGTCAACCGGGCCAGCCTGGACAGCGCCGCGATCGTGTGGGTGTGCATCGATGAAGAGCCGGCCGGTGCGGTGTTGCTGCGAGACCCGTTGCGGCGTAACGCACCCCGCACCGTGCGCCGGCTGCGCGGGGCGGGCCTCAACAGGTTGGTCATGCTGACCGGCGACCGCGCCGAGCCGGCCCGCGAGGTGGCCGCCGTGCTCGGGTTGGACGAGGTTTACGCTGAACAGAGCCCGGCCGACAAGGTCGCCGCGGTGCGCGCCGAACGCGACCGCGCGGTGACCGTGATGGTCGGTGACGGGGTCAACGACGCCCCCGCGTTGGCGGCGGCCACCGTCGGTGTCGCGATGGGCGCGCGCGGCGGCGTCCTCCGAGGCCGCCGACATCGTGTTGACCACCGATCGGCTGGACCGCCTCGCCGATGCGATGGATATCGCCCGCTGGTCGCGGCGCATCGCCGTGCAACGCGCCGTGTTGGGATGAGTTTGTCGCTGGGGGCCATGGTGATCGCTGCGCTGGGCTTCATGCCGCCTGCCGCCGGTGCGCTGCTGCAGGAGGGCATTGACGTCGCGGTCATACTCAACGCGTTGCGGGCGCTGCGTGGCAATCCGGCCGTCGATGTCGAACTGCCCGCAGACACCGAGAAGATGCTGCGCCGCTTCGCGGCCGAACACGACAGCTGCGCGACACGATGACCTGCTGGCGTGTCTGAACGGCCTGTACACGTTGCTGCGGCTGCACTTCGTGCAAGGAGGAGGAGAACTACTTCACCCTCGCCGAGGACGAACCCCAGACCCCCGAAACCGGTCGCCCGCCAAAGCCACACGACACACCCGCGGCGTTGTTGCGGAGCCACGATGGGTCCGGCAAGTGCGGCTTTGGTGCTTATCCTCGGGTCGGTGATTGGCACCGCAATCGCGCGGCCAGGGGAGTGCGGATCACAGAAGTAAATGCTGGTCACAGAAGTAGATCGGTGAGGAAATGGGCGTGAAGGTCGATCAGGTCGTTGTTGGCATGGCGGAGCGCAGTTCAGGCGGCGGAGTTCGGCTCGACGAGCGCATCGAGGTCGGGTAGCTGGTGTTGGCAGATTTCGCGTGCTTCGTCGGCCGGAATCCCGAACAGCCGTAAGACGTGTTCGGTGACCTTGTCGGTGGCCCGTGCGTCGTCGCGCTCGGGTTCGTCCCGGAGCAGCTTGCCGAGTCCCAACAATGCGCCGCCCGCCAAAGCCAAAGCCAGGCCGGGATCGTCGACGTCGAATCGGCCGGCGCGCGCGGCGGCGTTGATGTCGCGTAACGCGCGGGGAGCCAGGCCCCGGTCGGAAGACAGCAGCGTCAGCCCGTTGGCGAGCAGGATCTGGCTCTCCTGGGGCCGGCGCCGGAACAGCCGCCCGGTGAGCCGAAAGCTGCACGCGAAGGCCTCGGCGGGGTCGTCGATCGACGCCGTGAGCTGGTCGAGCAGCGCCCCGTGGGCGTCGAGCACCTCGGTGACCGCGGCGTCAAACAGCTGCTCTTTGCTGTGGAAGTGGTTGTAGAAAGAGCCCATCCCGACGTCGGCGGCCTGGGTTATATCCAGGACCGGGACATTGAGCTTGCCCGCGGCGATGAACACCCGCGCGGCCTTGATCAGCGCCGCGCGGGTGCGCAGCTTGCGCCGCTCCAACCGGTTGATGGGCTCACCTTGATTCTCGCTCACATCCACTCCGCCCTTCAGGCAGGCATCGTACCAGATGTCCTCAATTGTGAGTATTTCGTCAAATACCCTTGACTGACCATGCCGTCGTATGTGACGATTTCGTCATCCAAGAGAGGAGAGCGGGATGAGCGACGCAGTCGGCGCCCACAATGGCCTGCACAGCGAGCAAGGGGCGCGCAACGGTGAGCACCCGGGGCGGTCACGACATCCGGTGATCAAAGTTGCCGACCTCGCCTGGCTGGAATTCGAGAAGCCGGACTTGGACCGTGCCGAAGCGTTCGCCCGCGCCTTCGGGTTTCAGTCCGTGCTGCGTACGTCACAGGAGCTGCAACTCCGCGGCACGGATGCGGGCGCGCCGTGTGTGGTCCTTCGCCGCGGCCCGCGGTCCCGATTCGTCGGTGTCGCGTTCAAGGCCCAGGACCGTGCCGACGTGCGGCGGTTGGCCGACGCGACCGGCGCTCCGACGCGGGCACTGCCGGAAACCTTCGGCGGCCTGTCCGTCGACCTGGTGGATCCGAGCGGCCTCCCCGTGCACGTCGTGGCGGGCACCCACGAGCTGGCGGCCCTGCCCAGCCAGCAGCCGCACGAATTCAACTTCGGCCACGCACTGCGCCGCACCAACGCCACCCAGCGGCCACCGCGCGTGCCCAGCAGGGTGCAGCGGCTCGGGCATGTGGTTTTGCAGACGCCCAACTACCTCACGGCGCTGAACTGGTACCTGGACAACCTCGGCCTGATCGTCAGCGACTTCCTCTACTACCAGGGGCAGCGTGATCTCGGCCCGGTGATGAGCTTCATCCGCTGCGACCGCGGTGCCACACCCACCGACCATCACACCTTGGCGATGGCCCTCGGGCCGTCCAGCCGCTACGTGCACTCGGCCTATCAGGTGAGCGATCTCGACGCGCTCGCCGCCGGCGGAGAGTACCTGCGCGAGCAGGGCTACTACCGGTCCTGGGGCATCGGCCGCCACATCCAGGGCAGCCAGCTCTTCGACTACTGGCGAGACCCGGACGGTTTCCTTGTCGAGCACTTCGCCGACGGCGACATGTTCGACAACACCCTCGAACCGGGCTGGGCGCCGTTCACCGCTTCCGGTCTGGCCCAGTGGGGACCACCGGCGACCAAGGACTTCCTCGGCATCAAACCCCGATTCCTACCCCATGAAGCGCGGTCGGTCATCACCGCACTGCGCGACGACAACGAATTCGACCTCACCCGCCTACGCGGCCTACTGAAAGTAGCCAACTCATGACCATCTCCGTCCTGCGCACCGCCGACTCCTGGTGGGTGAAAACCGCCACTGGAGCCGCCAAGATCGCCACCACCGCCACCAGCACCGGTGAGCTACTCGCCGACCGGGCCGCCATCGACGCCGCGTCCCACGGCACCGATACCGTCCCGGTCGACAGCCTTGCCCTGGTGTCCCCGATCACGGCGCCGTGCCGGGTGGTGGCACAGATGACCAACTTCGCCTCCCACGTCAAAGACGCTGGCATGGACCCCAACACCATCCCGCTGACGTTCTTCCGCAAAGCGTCCGGCTCGATCTGCGGCCCGTTCGACGACATCGTCAAACCCGGCCACGTTCACTTCCTCGACTACGAAGTGGAGATCGGTCTGGTCATTGGCCGCGACATCCCCGTCGGCACCACCATCACCGAGCCGGACCTGGCCGACTACATCGCCGGGCTGGTCGTCACCAACGACGTCTCGGCCCGCGACGTCCAGCTCCCGCAAACCCAGTTCTACGAAGCCAAGTCGTACCGGACGTTCACACCCGTCGGGCCCGCCTTGGTCCTGCTAAATGCCGACGAACTCAAGCGATTCGGCGATCTGCGGCTGCAGCTGCGGGTCAATGGCGAACTGCGCCAGAACTCCGTTGTCGACGGCGACATGATCTACCCGCCGGTGCAGGCGCTGCAGTCGCTGGCCCGGTTCCAAGACCTTGCCGCAGGCGACCTCGTGCTGACCGGCACCCCGGTGGGTACCGCGCTGAGCGCCCCGCCCAAGCCGGTCCAGATCATCGCCTCGCTGCTGCCCCCGACGGTGAGGTGGAAGGCGTTCTTCAGCCGCCAGGCCAACAATCCGAAGTACCTGAAGAACTTCGATGTGGTGGAAGCCAGTGTGGCCACCGACGACGGCGCGATCGACCTGCGTACCCAGCGCACCGCGGTGAGGTACGGGTGAGCGAAAACTGCCTGTGGCCGTCCTACGCTTCCCCGGACGATCTCGCGGAGATCGAGTCGATTCCGTTGTCGGAGCGGGGCCTGCCGGATTCGACCTATGAGGTGCTGGTACGCGCGGCAGCCCTCTGGCCCGACCGCACCGCGGTGACGGTGTTGCCGGAGGCCTGCCGCTGGCAGCAGCCGACGCGGCGCACGTACGGCGAACTGCTCGAGGATGTCAACAGAACGGCGAACCTGTTGCGCGACTTCGGCGTAGAACCCCACAGCGCTGTCGCACTGATCGCGCCGAACTGCGACGAGCTGATCACGGCCACACTGGCCGCGCAGCTCGCCGGCATCGCCGCGCCCATCAACGGCGCGCTATCGGCGGACCACGTCACCGAACTGGTGAAGCGCTCAGGCGCACGGGTGCTGATCGCCGCGGCACCCGAACTCGACACCGCCTGCTGGAACACGGCTCGATACCTGGCCGACGCCGGCGTCATCGACACCGTGCTGCTGCTGCGCCCGGCCGGTAATCATGCCAACGCCAACACGCCGCCGCGGCTCGCCGGCGCGACCGTCGGGTACCTCGGGCACCTGGCCGAGAACTACAGCGGCACGGCATTTTCCGGCGAGTCACCCGCTGCGGGCGATTTCGCCGCGCTGTTTCACACCGGCGGCACCACCGGTGCCCCGAAGTTGGCCGCCCACACCCACGCCAACGAGGTGACCGACGCGTGGATGATCGCGGCCAACACCGCGCTCGGCGAGGACACCACCGTGTTCGCCGCACTGCCGCTGTTTCATGTCAACGCGCTGGTGGTCACCCTGCTGGCGCCGATGCTGCGGGGCAACCAGGTGGTGTGGGCAGGGCCGTTGGGCTACCGGGATCCCGCGTTCTACGCCCATTTCTGGAAGATCGTGCAGCACTACGCCATTGCCACGATGAGCGCGGTGCCCACCGTATACGCGGTGCTCGCGCAATGCCCTGTCGATCCCGACATCTCCAGCTTGCGTCTGGCGGTGGTCGGGGCGTCGGCGCTTCCGGCCACAGTGCGCAAGGATTTCGAGTCCGCCACCGGCGTTCCCCTCGTTGAGGGCTACGGCCTGACCGAGGCGACGTGCGCCAGCGTGCGAAGCTTTCCCGACCACCCCCGGCACGGCGCGGTCGGCCAGCGGATGCCCTACCAGCACCTCAAAACCGTGCGCATCGACGAGGACGGCCGGTGGCACGATCTGCCCAGCGGCCACGTCGGCACCTTGGTGATCAGCGGGCCTACCGTCTTCCCCGGGTACGTCACCGCCTGCGGCGCAGACGGTTTCGTGCTCGACGGCAAGGGCAAGCTGGTCGGCGGCTGGCTGGACACCGGAGACCTGGCGTGGATCGACGCCGACGGCTTCGTCCACCTGACCGGCCGGGCCAAGGACCTGATCATCCGCGGCGGCCACAACATCGACCCGGCCACCATCGAAGACGCGTTACTGGCCCATCCCGCGGTGACGGGGGCCGCCGCGGTCGCGCGGCCCGACGCCTACGCCGGGGAAGTACCGGTCGCATACGTCACCGTGCGGCCCGGTGCCACCGTCACCGGCGACGCGCTGCGTGACTGGGCCGGCGAGCGGGTCGCCGAAAGCGCCGCCGCACCGAAGGCCGTCACGATCGTCGACGCGTTGCCGGTGACTCCGGTGGGCAAGCCCTACAAGCTGGCACTGCGTGCCGATGCCGCCCGCACCGCGGTGCGCGAGGCACTGAGCGGCGTGCCTGGCATCCAAGACGTCGGGGCCCGCACCGAAGACGGATCAACGGTCGTTTCGGTGACCGTGACCGCATCCGCGGACCACCGGGCGGTGGAAGACATCCTCGGCCGCTATCCGCTCACCTACCGCATCACGGAGTTCCGATGACCGATACCGTTCGCAACGTCCCGGTCGTGATCGTGGGCGCCGGTCCCACCGGCATCACCGCCGCCACGCTGCTGGCCCAGTACGGCATCGACTGTCTGCTGCTGGACCGCTGGACCACCGTGTATCCGCAGCCGCGTGCCGTGCACATTGACGATGAAATCTTCCGCATCGTCGCCCGTCTCGGTATCGCCGACGAGTTCGCCGCAATCTCGCGCCCGGCGCACGGGCTGCGATTGCTCGACAACGCGATGGCTGTGCTGGCCGAATTCCGTCGTGACCCCGGCCGCAGTATCCACGGCTTCCCGCAAGCCAACATGTTTGAGCAGCCGGAGTTCGAAGCCGTGTTGCGAGCCAACCTCAAGCGCTACCCGCACGCCGAGTTGCGTGGCAACGCCGAAGTAACCGACATCGACGACGCCGGGCGAGGACCCGTTCGGGTCACGTTCGCCGACCGCACCGATGGCCAGGAGCATGCCGTCGACGCGGACTATGTGCTGGGTTGCGACGGCGCCAATAGCCTGGTGCGGGAACGCATCGGTGCCAGGATGCGTGACCTGAACTTCGAGCAGCGTTGGCTGGTCGTGGACGTCGTCACCACCGCGGACCTCGGCCAGTGGGACGGCGTGCACCAGGTCTGCAACCCGCTCCGCGCCGGCACATTCATGCGCATCGGCGACAACCGATACCGCTGGGAGTTTCGGCTGCTGTCCGGCGAAACCGCCGAAGACTATCGCGACCTGGCCCGCCTGAAGCCGCTCATCGCACCGTGGGCGTCCGAGGTTCCCGACGACGCACTCGAGCTGATCCGCAGCGCGGAATACACCTTCCGTGCCCAGATCGCCGACAAATGGCGCCGCGGCAACGTCTTCCTGCTTGGCGACGCCGCCCATCTGACGCCGCCGTTCATCGGCCAGGGCCTGTGCGCGGGACTGCGCGACGCGATGAACCTGGCGTGGAAGTTGGCCGGCGTCCTCGACGGCAGCGTCCCCGAGGCTGTCCTGAACACATACGAACAGGAGCGAAAACCCCACGCGCGACATATGATTCAGCTCGCACTGGTCATCGGATGGTCGATGACCGCCGGCGGTGAGATCGGCAACCTGATTCGCCGCATCCTCGTCCCCCGCCTGAGCCTGATTCCCGGCCTGCGCCACAAAGTCATCGATAGCAGAACCCCGGGGCTGCACCGCTCCGCGCTCGTCGTCAAGTCGCGAACGCCGCGGCAACTCGCTGGCACGCTGTGCCCAAATCCACCGCTGTCCAACGGGAATCGCCTCGACGCCGCACTCGGGACCGGCTTCGCACTCATCACCACGAAGCCGCTCAGCCCAGCCGAACGCGCACTGGTCGAGCAGCGCGGGGCGACCGTTCACACCGCCGAGACCGGCAGCGAACTCGGCGACTGGCTGCGCCGCGGCCACGCCACCGCCGCGATCATCCGGCCCGACCGCGCCGTCATGCGTGCCGGCCGGCACGTACGAACACTCTGCGAAGGAATTCCCGCATTCCGATAACCGCAACTAAAGAGGAGACCTTGTGCGCACGGTTCCCGTCTATCAAGCCGACATCTACAGCACCGGCGCGATCGTCGACCCCTACCCGCACTACGGCCGGCTGCGCCGGCTCGGGCCTGTGGTGTGGCTGCCCCGGCAGAGGGTGTACGCGATCCCGAGATACGCCGAATGCAAATCCGTGCTCCGCGACGATGGCACGTTCATCTCCGGAAACGGTGTGGCGCTCAATCTCCTCGCCAATCGCCTCTCGCGCGGCACCACCCTCAACAGCGACGGCGCCGAACACGACCAGCGCCGTAAGCTTGTCGCGCACCGGCTGCTACCGCGTGCGCTGCGCGCCATCAGCGACAACGTCGACCAACAGGCCGCCCGGGTGGTCGAAGCGGCGCTGCGTCGAGGGGAGGTCGACGGTGTCGAAGACATCGCCTCTGCGTTGCCGTTGGCTGTGGTGCCCGACCTCGTCGGCTGGCCGGCCAGCCGACGCGACAATCTCATCTCTCTGGCCGGCGCCACGTTTGACGTTTTGGGCCCGCTCAACAAGCAGGCCCTCAAAGCGATCCCGGGCAGCCTGCAGATGCTGCGGTTTGCCCGCAGCATCGTGCGCCGGGGTGAGGTGGTTGAAGACAGCATGGCTCATGACGTCCTTGTCGCCGCCGACGCCGGCACCATTTCCCGGGCCGAATGCACCGCGCTGATGATCGACTACGTCGGTCCGTCGCTGGACACCACCATCAGCGCGATCGCCAACGCGCTGCACTTGTTCGCCACACATCCCG
>NZ_DATFZD010000427.1:0-6504 GCF_035314665.1 Mycobacterium sp.
GCAGCTGAACAACGGGCAATCCAACGGCTCGCACACGGCGTCGGTCACACCGGTGCGGGCGGTGCCGACCAAGTCGACTAGCTCGGCATCGCCACGCAAATCGCCGGCCAAGCGGGCACCGGCACGGTCGCGCGGCACACAGTCGCGCACCCGCCGCTAATCCCCCGGTTGGGTACCGTCAGAACAGTGCGAGCATCTCCGCTGCGCGCGGTCGCGCTGGGCTTTCAAGTAACGTCCGCACTGGTCGGCGCCACCGTACACACCGCAGCGAGCGCCGCCGAATCCCTGGGCACGGTCGCCTCAACCGGTCTGACCATGGCCGCGATCCCGGTTCGCGAAGGTGTCAAAGCGCTGTCCGACGGACTGCCCGCGCCCACGCTGACTCGGCATAGCTGGCGCGGCAGGGGACGTGCGTGGATTGAGGTCCGCGGCCTCGACGGCCCGGACGGCGACGAGCTTGGGCGCGCCGTCGTCGACGCCGTCCTCGCCCTCCCCGGCGTCACGTCGGCCAGCCTGAACCGCCCATTGTCGCGGGTCGTCGTCGCCCTCGACGGCTACCAGACCTCACTTCGTGAGCTGTGCCGCGTAGTGAGCGACGCTGAAAAGCATTGCCGCTCAACCGATAAGGCCGCACGCCCGGATCCCTTACCGGGCGACGGTCTGCTGCTCGCCACCAAGGCGGTGGGGGTCGGCGCCACCGCCGTTGGAGTGAGCGCCGCGATCGCGGGCCGGCTCCTACGGTGGCCGCGGCTCACCTACGGTCTCGAGGCGGCGGTCGTCGCCGTCGACTATCAGCCGCGGGTGCGCCGTCTGCTCGAGGACAGCATCGGCCAATCCGCAACCGACACACTGCTGAGCTTGGCGATGACGGCCGCACACGTCCTTGAGCTCTCGCCCGCGTCGCTGGCCGTGGACTTGATGATGGAGACGCTGAAAGCCGCCGAGATGCGGTCCGAAGCACAGGCCTGGAGTCGCCACGAACCGACGCTATTCCGCCATGCGGAATACCTGGAGGTCTACCCGCCGTCGCGCCCGGTGCCGTTGCCCGAGGGGCCGATCGAGCGGCACTCACGTCGCAGCGCATTACTTCAGGCGGCCGGTGTCGCAGCCGTCGGCGCCACCACCCGAAACCTCAACATGACCTCGACGATGGCGTTGGTCACCACGCCGAAAGCCACCCGCACCACCCGCGAATCGTTCGCCGCGGCGCTTGGCCAAGGGCTGGCCGACCAGCACGCCGTGTTGCCGTTGCGCCCGCAAAGCCTGCGCCGGCTCGACCGGGTCGACGCCCTGCTGATCGACCCCAGGGTGTTGTGTACCGACATGCTGCGGGTGGTGCGGGTGCGCGGTGCCGACGAAGACGAGATATCGCCTGCCTGGAACCGCGCGCAACTGCTGCTGGAAAAGCGGGGCCTGCGTGTCGGCTGGCATCCGGTTCCCGGAGGGCCGGCCGGAGCGAAAGTCGAAGCCTTGATCGGCCCCACGCACGATCCGCTGGCCTCGGCCGTGCTGGCCGAGGCGCGCCGGGCCGGCCTGGATCTGATCTCCATCGACATCGACGACCTCGGCGAGCTGCGGCCCGCGTTCGACGAGCTGCGGCCGCGGGAGAACGGATCCATCGATGATGCGCTCGTTGCGGCACTGACCGATCTGCACCACTCGGGTCACACCGTCGCGGTGCTGTCTTCGGTTGGCGCACAAGCGCTTTCGTCGGCCGACGTCGGTCTGGGTGTGATGCCCAATTCCGACGCCGAGCCGCCGCCCTGGACGGCGGATCTGATCTTGAGTGACCTCGCCGGCGCCTGGCGACTGCTGCATGCGGTCCCCGCGGCCAGGACGGCAAGCCAGCGTGGCATCGAGATATCCACCGGCGCTACGGCGTTGGGTGCGCTGCTGATGGTGCCCGGCGTGCGCGGCCGCGGGCCCGGCCCGGTGACCACGGGTGCCGCGGCAGGTCTGCTGTCCGGCTACATGTTGGCGCGCCGGGTGGTTCGCGCACCGACTCCGTTGCCGGCCCCGGTGCACGAATGGCACGCAATGTCGGTCGAGCAGGTCCGAAAGATGTTGCCGCCGAACGATGCTGAAGAATCGGCTGGGACCTCCGGCGCCCGCCGGCCCCTGCTGGCCACCCGGGCCATCGAAACGGCTCACCGCGGCGCCGAACTGACCGGACGACCGCGTCGAGCGGTCTGGCAGTTCCTCAAGGCGGTGCAAGCCGAACTGTCCGACCCGCTGACCCCGGTCCTGGCTCTTGGCTCGGCGGCCAGCGCGGTGCTGGGTTCGCCGGTCGACGCGGTGCTGGTCGGCTCGGTGCTCACCGGGAACTCAGTGCTCGCCGCCAGCCAACGCCTGCGCGCCGAAAGCCGGCTGAACGAGCTGCTGGCTCAACAGATTCCACCGGCCCGAAAAGTGACGACCGGTCCTGACGGTGCGCCGGTGTACACCGACGTCGTCGCGGAGGAACTGCGGCCCGGCGATGTGATCGAGATACGTACCCACGAGGTGATCCCCGCCGACGCCCGGCTGATCGAGGAAGACGACCTCGAGGTCGACGAGTCGACGCTGACCGGTGAGTCGCTGCCGGTGGAAAAGCAGATCGAGGCCACACCGGGCGCCGAACTTGCCGACCGTCGCTGCATGCTGTTCGCCGGCACGACCATCGTCGCGGGCACCGCGGTCGCGCTGGTGACCGCAGTCGGCGCCGACACCCAAGCGCGCCGCGCCGCCGAACTCGCGTCCGGTGACGTGCCGGAAGTCGGGCTGCAGCACCAGCTCAGCAAGCTCACCAACCAGGCATTCCCGGTCAGCACGGGTGGCGGCGCCCTGGTCGGCCTGCTGGGCCTGTTGCGCGGTCGAGGGTTGCGCGAAGCGGTGGCCAGCGGAATCGCGATCACCGTGGCCGCGGTCCCCGAAGGCATGCCGCTGGTGGCCACACTAGCCCAAGCCGCGTCGGCCCGACGCCTGACCGAGTACGGCGCGCTGGTGCGTATCCCCCGTTCGGTCGAGGCGCTCGGCCGCGTCGATGTCGTCTGCTTCGACAAGACCGGGACGCTGTCCGAAAACCGCCTGCGGGTGACGCAGGTCCATCCGGTGGGCGACTACTCCCGCGACGACGTGTTGCGCTTTGCCGCGCACGCGGCGCCGGACGCCAATGGCGGCCCGCAGGTGCACGCCACCGACCGGGCCATCATCGAGGCGGCGCTGGCGATTGATTCGTCCAACGGCTTCCATCCAGACGAGGAAGCCGACGCGCACCTGCCGTTCCGGTCCGGCCGGTCGTTCTCGGCGTCGGTGTCCGACGACGAGCTGACCGTCAAAGGCGCACCCGAAGTGGTGCTGGCGGCGTGCCAGGACGTCGGTCCGGATATCGAGGGCACGGTGCGTGAGCTGGCGGCCGACGGGCTGCGGGTGATCGCCGTCGCGCGGCGCCGGCTGAGCCCGCAACAGGCGAAGGTGGTTGCGGACGATGAAGACGCGATCGCTGAGCTGGTGGACGGCGAACTGTCGCTGGCAGGATTCCTCGGGCTGTCCGACACTCCGCGAGCCGAGGCACCCGCGCTGCTCAAGGCGCTGTCCGAACGCGAGGTCGGCATCCGGTTGATCACCGGCGACCACCCGATTACGGCGACGGCGATCGCCCGGGAAATGGGCCTGCCGGTGTCCGCCGAGCAGGTCATCAGCGGTGCGGAGTGGGACGCCTTGTCGCGCAAAGATCAGGAACGCGCCGTCACCGAGCGGGTGATCTTCGCGCGGATGTCACCGGAGAACAAGGTGCAGGTCGTCCAGACGCTGGAACGCGCCGGCAAGGTGTGCGCGATGGTCGGCGACGGCTCTAACGACGCCGCCGCGATCCGAGCCGCCACTGTCGGCATCGCCGTGGTGGCGCGCGGCAGCGATGCGGCCGGCATCGCGGCCGATGTTGTGCTGGTCGACGCCCGGATCGAAGCGCTGGTTGCGGCCGTCGACGAGGGACGTCAGCTCTGGCAGCGGGTACACGCCGCGGTGTCGGTGCTGTTGGGCGGAAACGCCGGCGAGGTGGGTTTCGCGATCATCGGCAGCGCGATCAGCGGAGTATCGCCGCTCAACACCCGCCAGCTGCTGCTGGTGAACATGATGACCGATGCGTTCCCCGCGGCTGCTCTTGCGGTGAGCCCGCCGAGCGGCCCGGTGCAACCCGGCCGTCGAGGCCCCGATCAGCGGGCACTATGGCGGGCCGTCGCCATCCGCGGGACAACCACCGCGGCGGCTGCGACCGCGGCTTGGATGATGGCCGGCGTGACCGGACGGCCGCGCCGCGCGTCGACGGTAGCGCTGGTCGCATTGGTCAGTACCCAGCTGGGTCAGACGCTGCTCGATTCGCGTGCGCCGTTGGTGGTGTTGACCGCCGGCGGATCGCTGGCCGTGATGGGGACGCTGATCAGCATCCCGGGCGTCAGCCAGCTGCTTGGCTGTACCCCGCTCGGCCCGATCGGGTGGGCGCAGGCGCTGGGCTCAGCCGGGGCGGCGACCGCCGCGGTTGCCGTCGCAACCCGCGTGCTCGACAGTAAAGGTCCATTGGAGTTGGAATCCGCCGACCGGCCGTCCGATCAGTCCGGACCTCCACAAGACCAAACCGCCACAGAACGGCGTACAACTCGATCAACGGGATCGCCAGTAGACCAGCGGCCCCTGAAGCTAGTGGGTCGGCGAGAGAATCCTTCGACGACGTCATACTCCCGACGGTGACCGTGTCACTCTGCTTAATGGCAAAGCTTAAGTTACTGAAAGGCAAATGATGGTCGAAAAGAAGCCCCGTCGCGCAACGTCCCAGGCCGAGGCCGTCGAGCATATTCGCGAAGGCGAAACGTTTTTTGTGACCCTGCCATTACTTGGCCGGATGGAAATTCCGCGACCCGAACAGCTGGCCTACTACGGCGGTTTGGCTGCGTTG
Organism: Mycobacterium sp.; assembly: GCF_035314665.1. Classification (GTDB taxonomy): domain Bacteria; phylum Actinomycetota; class Actinomycetes; order Mycobacteriales; family Mycobacteriaceae; genus Mycobacterium. The sequence continues at coordinate 4,931 of NZ_DATFZD010000427.1, forward strand.
GCCGCCTTCGAGCTCATCGACTGGCCGGTCGCGGTCGTCATCGCGGCGGGCCATATTTTGGCCAGTAACCACCACAACAAAATTCTCGAAGAGCTCGGTGAGGCCATCGAAGAGGCTTAGGGCCAAGAGGTTTAGGGCGAACGATCTGGCTCGAGCCCGCCCGCTTCCTTTTCCTGCAGCACGCGCAGCGCGCTTTCGGTGTCGTGGTGAATCGGCAGACACATCAATTCGGCCACTCTGTACATGAAGCTGTCCGGCGACAGGACGAGGACAACAGCGTCCTGTTCCAGCAGTCGATCCAGCGCCGCGAATCCTGAACTGTCCAAGTATTTAAGCCCGCTCAATACGAGAATGACGGGCCGCGGGCCCGGCACGGCCAGCACCGATTGGGTGAACTCGTCGACATTGGTCACGTCGACCTCGCCGGTGACCGTCACCTCGGCGGGAGTGGCCGCCGCGCTGCCGCTTTCGGGGATGTGTAGCTGGAAAACCGCCCGGGTCATCGTGGTACGCCCTCCACCAGATTGGCCCCCGGGACAACTGCGTGGTGAAAATCTAGGGTAATTCGGGTGCCGTGAGCAGTGCGCACGGTCTTCACGTGGTCGGCGAGTCCGTTGATCATGGTGAGTCCCCGTCCGCCCCGCAGACTACGCTGGCTGGCCGAGGAATCGCCCGACCACCGGCCGGTATCGCTGATCGTCGCGCTGACGGTGTGCCCGCGCACGAATGCCTCGATGGATACCGTCCTGAGCGAATCGCCCCCACTGCCATGCTCAATCGCGTTACTCACCGCCTCGCCGGTGGCCAACAGGATGTCGGCTTCCCGACCCGGATCCAACGCGATACCGGTCAGCCAGTAGCGGAGCCGGTGCCGGGCTTCGGGGATATTCGCCGGTGCGGCGGGCAACACCGCGGCGAAACTGCGCGCCGTGGTGTGGTTAGGCCGCACCGCCAACAGGACGACGTCGTCGGTGTAGCCGCCAGGCGGGGCCATCCGCTCGAGCAACTCGTCACAGAACTCTCCGACCGATAGTTCCGCACGATATGCGGCCGCGGCCTGCAGTCGCGCGAACCCTTCGTCGAGCGTCTCGCCCGGCCGCTCGATCAGTCCGTCGGTGTAGAGCAACAGCAGGCTGCCCGCGGGCAACTCGTGTTCTGCCGTGTTGGCCTTGAGATGGCGTTCCCACGCCGCAATCGGGGGACGCCGGCCGGCTTGCAGGAAAACCGGCGCTTGGTCCGGCGTCACCAGTAATGGATAGGGATGACCCGCGCAGCTATAGGTGATGCTGGACGTGCCGTCGGCCGTTGCCGGTCGCTCCGTGTCGATCACGACATAACTGACGGTCGCGCAGCGCGCACCGGGGACCGCCGCTGCGTACCTGTCCAGCGAGCTGAGCACCGCACCCGGGTCGCCACCCGTCAGGGCGGTGGCCGACACCGCCGCGCGAAGCCTGCTCATCACGATCGCGGCGGGCAGACCGTGCCCGACGACGTCGCCGACGGATACCGCGATCTGGCCCGGTTGCTGCAGCGGCGCCACCAGATACCAGTCGCCGCCGACGCGCATCGCCTCG
>NZ_DATFZD010000428.1:0-19752 GCF_035314665.1 Mycobacterium sp.
CGATCGCGTGGAAAGCAGTCTGCAGGAACAACCGATGCTGCGGATCGGTCGAGCGCGCTACCTGCGGAGTGAAGCCAAAGAAGTCGGAGTCGAATTCGTCGATGCCGTCCACCAATGCGGCGCGCCGCACGTACGCGTGATTCGCCAGCGCCTTCTCGCTGACGCCCTCGGCCAGCAGATCGTCCTCCGACAGCGTGACGATCGATTCCCTGCCGTGAACCAAGTTGTCCCAGAACGCCGACACCGAGTTGGCCCCAGGCAATCTGGCCGCCATGCCGACGACCGCTATCGCGTTGGGCGGCAGTTCGCTGTTGCTGGTCACACTCGATCTCCTACCTTTCGCCGAGCTGCGGCTCGTTGCCGTGCTGCGGCGCGCTGCTTGGCCCGGTCACGAACGCCGTTGGCCCTCTCGCCCTTTTCTTCGTTGTCAACACCCAGTTGACGGATGAGATCGGTTGTCAGCTCAGCCAGCGACGCACCCTGAAGCAGCAGGGCCACCGGCGGTTCGACACCGAAGTCACCACGAACAGTGTTCCGGATTCGCACGGCCATCAGCGAATCCATCCCCAGTTCGGTCAACGGCTGATCGGCGTCGATCGTACTGTCCTTCCGGTAGCCCATGATGGCCAGGATGCGTCCGCCCAGTCGTGCAATGACGACCCGGTGGGCTTCGGCGGCATCCATCTCGCGCAACGCGTCGGGGCCTGCCCAATCGTCGTCGTCGCTGTCGATATCGAGTTCCTCGGCCAGCTTGGCGAAATACCCGAGTTGCTGAATCTCCGGGAACGCGGCCGCCGCCCGATCCAGCCGCAGTCGAGCCACCCCGATGTTCGTGGGCTGGTTGGCGAGGATGGCCTCCAGCGCCTCGATGCCTTCAGCCGGCGCAATGGGGTCCAGCGCACTGAAGGTTAGCGAGCGGGCGACGCCAATGTCGGACCACTGGCCCCAGTTGATCGTGGTGGCAGGCAAACCCGATGCCCGTCGCCAGTCGACCAGGCCGTCGAGCCAGGCACTGGCGGCGGCGTAGGCGCCCTGTCCGGGCGCGCCCAGCAGTGACGACGTCGACGAGAAGCCAACCCACCAGTCGAGGTCGCTAGCGGCGGTCGCGACGTGCAGTCGCAGCGCGCCAATGGCTTTCGGCGCCCACACCCGCTCCAGGCTGTCCTTGCGGAGGCCTGCGACGATCTGGTCGTCGAGCACAACGGCGCTGTGCACCACACCGCGCAAGGCCAGACCCGTCTCTTCCGCCGCGCTCACCAGCCGCTCGGCGACTCCGGGTGCGGCGATATCGCCTGGTACAACAACGATTTGTGCACGCTGGCCGAGTTCGTCGAGCACCGCTTGCGCCTCTTCGGACGGCTGGGACCGCCCGTTGAGGATGATGCGGCCGGCGCCGCTGTCGACCAGCCAACGGGCCATGGCCAAACCGATCCCGCCGAGACCACCGGTGAGGATGTAGGAACCGTCGTGACGAACGATCCCGCCCGGCTTGGCCGTACCCAACGTCGCGCGGGAAAGCCGCTTTGCATAACGCTTTTCGCCGCGCCATGCGACCACATCGTCGCCGGAGGCCAGGCCCAGCTCGGTGGTCAGCGGTGTCACGGTGTCGCCCGGCAGATCGACCAACGTGGTGCGCAGATCCGGGTGCTCGTAGGCAAGAACCCGGATCAACCCGGTCAGTGCGCTGACCGACGGGTCGCCCGGTTCGCCGTCGTTGACGGCCAGACCGTCGCGGGACACCAGCCACAGTCGCGGTGACTTGCCGTGCCACCCGCTGAGGATCGCGCGAACCGTCGAGGCGACCCCCCACGTGAGGTCGCGGCCGCGCGCCGGTGCGTCGCTGGAATCGGCCCCGTCGAATGGCTGCCGGCCCGCGAAGATGACCACGCCGACCGGCGGGAGCTCGGCGTCTGCCGCGGCTTGCGAGAAGGCTTCGAGGACCGCCGACTCCTGCGAAAGGTCGGCGCTGACCACCCGTCGAGTCGGTGAGCTCAATCCGGCTACGAATTCGTTGGCCACCGGCTCGGTCTCGGCGCCATCGGTCAATACCAGCCAACTGCCCTCCGGCGGCATCGGCGCCGCCGGGTCAACGGGAGTCTCCAGCCACTCGGTGTCGAAGATCTTCTGCGTCAGCGGCATTGGCACGGTGTGGCGTTGCACGCGCTGCAGGTAGATGCCGCTGATCTCGGCGGTGGGAGTGCCCGTGTCGTCTGTGATCAGGACGCGGCCCATGATGCCGGACCCTTCTAAACCCCCGCCGCCGGCGTTGACCAGTTCGGCGCGGCATCGGGCGCGTCGGCCGACATCGCCGAAGACCCGGATCTTCTCGAACGACACCGGCAGATACGTTGCCTCGCTGGAGTCGGCCAACGCTTCACTCGACAGCGCGGCGGCCAGGCCCTGCAAAGCCGCGTCGAGCAGGACGGGGTGGATTCGGTAAGCGCGATGCCCGGTCGCCTCGTGCGGCAGGACGATCTCGGTCTCCGAGGTGCCGTTGGACCGGTGGACGATGCGGGTCAGTGCGGCGAAGGCCTGCCCGTGGTGCAGACCGGTGTTGCGCAACGCGGAGTACAGATCCGCGGGCGAGACCACGGTGCCGGGTTCCGACGAAGCGGTCGGCGCGTATGGCGCTTCCGATTGCCCCACTTCGACTTTCCCGACTGCGTGGCGGATCCAAGCACCGGTGGCCGAGCGCGAATGGATCTCGACGCGAATCTCGTCGCTATCCTTCTCGCCCCGGGTGAGCTGCGTGGTGAGCTGGGTTGTGTCGCCCAGCGGCAGCATCTGTTCGACTTCGACTCCAATGGTCACCGACTGCGCCGGCAAGCCAAGGGCTTCGCTGGCGGCGGCCAGCGCGATCTCACCGAAACCGGTGCCCGGCATGACCGGCTGGCCATGCACCTTGTGGTCCGCCAGCCAGGGCAGCGCTTCGATGCCGACGTCGGCCTGCCACACGTGATCGCGACCGGACGGCATTTCGACGTGCGTGCCCAGCAGCGGATGCGTACTCGCTGACTGCCGGGTAGCCGAAAAAGGCGCCGCCCAATACCGGGAGTGCAGCCATGGCGTCGGCGGGAGATCAGTGAGTCTCTTTGTGCTGCTATCGATCTGCGCCGCTGCAGCAGCTGACGGGGGCCGAAGCGTCGCCAGCTGGGTGTGAAATGTGAGTGTCTCCGGGTTGTCCCGGGTCAACGTCGCCGCCACCTGGGCACCGCCGCGCGGGTTGGCCGACTCGAGGTTGCCCGCGATGGCGTGGCTGAGCAGCGGATGCGGGCTGACTTCAACGAAGGTGGCATGGTTTTTGGCGGCAGCCGTCACCGCCTGGCTGAACCGCACCGGGTTGCGCAGATTGACCACCCAATAGTCGGCATTGAACGCCGGCGCGGCGCCATCGGTTTGACCGACCGTGCTGATCAGCGGGATCTTCGGCGTTGTCGGCGCCAAACCCGCTAACGCGCTGCGCAACTCGGGCAGGATCGGATCAACTGTGGGATGGTGCGAGGCCACATCGACTTCGATGCGCCGCGCCAACCGGCCTTGCGCGTCCACCACCGCGATCACCGCATCGACCTGCTCGGGCGGCCCGGCGATCACGGTCTGCTGCGGGGCCGCGTAGACCGCCACCGTGATGTCCGGATAGTCGGCGATCAACTTCTCGACCGCCTCGGCATCCAGCTCGAGCAGCGCCATGGCGCCATGCCCGGACAGACGCGACATCAACTTCGATCGGGTCGCGATCACCTTCAAACCATCCGCCGGGCTCAGCGCCCCGGCCACCACGGCCGCGGTCACCTCCCCCATCGAATGCCCAATCACCGCATCGGGTTCCACCCCGTACGAGCGCCACAACGCCGTCAACGCCAACTGCATACCAACCAAGACCGGCTGGATACGCTCGATACCCACCACCGGCTCGCCGCTAATCAGCACATCGCGCAGCGAAAACCCGACCTGCTCAACGAAAGCCGGCTCCAACTCGTCAATCGCCGCAGCGAACGCCGGCTCATCCTCTAGCAACTGCCGACCCATGCCGGCCCACTGCGAACCCTGGCCCGAATACAGGAAAACGGTGCCAGATCCGCGCGGCGCCTCACGCGGGCCGACTACTCCCGGCGTCGGCTGCCCGGCGGCCAAGGCCCGCAGTCCCGCCACCGCCTGGCCGCGATCACGCGCGGACACCGTGGCGAATTTGTTGTGGCGGCTGCGGTAGTGGTTGACGGTGTGAGCGATATCTGCCAGCGGGACGCCGGCACCGTCGCCGTCCATCCAATCGGCCAACGCGGCCGCCCATGACGTTATCCGTTGATCGTTTTTGCCGGAGACCGTCAACGTCGTCACCGGCGAGGAGTCGGGATCCGATACCGGCGCTGGTTCCGGCCCCTGCTCGATCACCACGTGTGCGTTCGTCCCGCCCAGGCCGAATGACGACACCGCGGCTCGCCGCGGACCCTCGTCAGCGGGCCAGGGGCTCAGTTCGGTAGGAACGAACAGACGCGTCGGCTTTGGGTCGATCGCCGGATTCCATTGCGAGAAGTTGAGGTTCGGCGGAATCTTGCCCCGCTGCACAGACAGCGCGGCCTTGATGAAACCGGCAATCCCGGCGGCCGCCTCCAGATGGCCAATGTTGGTCTTCACTGCGCCCAGTGCGCATGGACCTTCACCTCGCCCGTAGACGTCGGCCAACGCTTCGAACTCGATCGGATCACCCAAAGCGGTTCCGGTGCCGTGCGCCTCAATGAAATTCACCGAACCCGGCGTGACGTCGGCGCTGCGCAACGCGCGGGTGATGACGTCGCTCTGCGCGATGGTATTAGGCGCGGTCAGACCGTTGGAGCGACCGTCCTGATTGGTCGCCGAGCCCCGCACCACCGCCAGGACCCGGTCCCCGTCGCGTACGGCGTCGGTGAGCCGCTTGAGCACCACGATGCCGGCGCCCTCGCCCCGAACGAATCCGTCGGCGCGCGAGTCGAAGCTGTGACACCGGCCTTGCGGCGATAACATTCCCCACTTGGCCATCGCTATCTGGGTTTCCGGGCGCAAGATCAGGCTGACACCGCCGGCCAGCGCCAGATCGCTCTCCCGCAGCCGCAGGCTTTGGCAGGCCAGATGAATCGTTACCAACGAAGACGAGCATGCGGAGTCAATAGCTACCGCCGGTCCACGCAGGCCCAGCAGGTAAGCGATCCGACCGACGGCGACCGCATGAGCGTTACCGGTTGCGGAGTAAGCATCGATATTGTCCGGGTTGGCTGCTGAAATCGTCTGATACTCGGTGTAATACACACCCATCATCACTGCGGCACGGATTCCGGCCAACTCCTCCGGCGCGATTCCGGCATGTTCCAATGCTTCAAAAGCCACTTCCAGCATCAGCCGCTGCTGCGGATCCATGGCTTCGGCTTCACGCGGGGAAATCCCGAAGAAGTCGGCGTCGAAGCCGGCCACATCGGGCAGAAAGCCGCCCCACTTCGACGACATCCGGCCGGGAGCGAACTGGTCCGGATCGTAGTATTCGTCGGCATTCCAACGGTCGGAAGGGATTTCGCTGATCCCGTCCCCGCCGTTAGCCAAGAAGTTCCAGTAGCCCTCCGGGCCTGCCGCGCCGCCGGGAAAACGGCAGCCGATCCCCACCACCGCCACCGGCTCGGCGGCGGCGATCCGCGAAGCCTTGTCGAACTGCTGCGTCAGCGCGTCCCGCTTGTCGGCGGGCATCGCCGAAACTCTGTCGAAAATCGTTCCCATCAAAAAATACCGCTCTCACTGCCCGCCGAAGCCGACTCCACGTGCTCGAACAACTCATCCAACACACTGCCCGCCGAATCGAGCGCCGCGCCGGCGGAATCTTCCTGTGGCACCTCTCGAGGTGCAAGCAGTTCCGCCAGATACGCCGCCAAGGACGAGATGGTCGGGTGGTTGAACAGCATATTCGCCGACAGGTCGACTCCGAGAAGCTTCTGCGTCGCTCGCAGGACTGCCATCGCCATCATCGAGTCCAGTCCCAGTTCGGGGAATGGCTGATCGGCGTTGATTGCCGATGGCGACATTCGCAGTTCGCGGGCCATCATCGTTCGGAGCCTGATCTCGATTTCGCTGAACCGATCCTCAGCCGAGAGCGCCGACCAGTCCGGAACCGACGCTGCCAACTGATCTGAGTGGTCGACGGTCGATCGGTGGTCGGCGCCCGATGTGTCGAACACGCGGTCGAATTCTGAGACCAACTTGTCGAAGAAGCCCAGTTCGCGGAACTCGGGGGTGGCCGCGACGGCGCGGTCCAGACGCAGCCGTCCAACACCCACCCGACCGATGGCGCCACCCACCAAGGTCTGCAGCGCCTCGATGCCTTCGTCTGGAGTGATCGGGTCCAAGACGCTATAGGTCAGCGCACGGCTCATCCCGACGTCAGACCACTGGCCCCAGTTGATTGCGGTCGCGGGCAGCCCTGATGCTCGTCGCCACGCCACCAGGGCATCAAGCCACGCGTTCGCTGTCGTATAGGCCAACTGACCAGGCAAACCAATAAGCGTGGCCATGGACGAGAAGCCGACCCACCAGTCAAGTTGTCGGGTGGCTGTCGCGACATGCAGCCGCAGTGCCCCGGTCACCTTGGGCGCCCACACCCGTTGCATGCCCTCGCGGGTAAGAGCGCTCACCAGACCGTCACCGGTCACGCCGGCCCCATGTACGACTCCCCGCAACGGCCGTCCAGTCTCCTCGGCAGCCGCAACTAGCCGATCCGCCACGTCCGGTGACGCGATATCGCCTGACACAAAGACGATTTCGGTGCCGTTTGCCAGGTCGGCGAGGGCCTTCCGCTGATCATCTGAGGGTTCACTTCGGCCATTGAGAACGAGCCGCCCCGCGCCGCGATCTACCAGCCATCGCGTCACGACCGTGCCCAAGCCGCCAAGGCCACCGGTGATGATGTATGAGCCATCCGCGCGGACGACAGCATCCTGGCGGGTCGCATCCAGCGACGCGCGCGAGAGCCGTTCCGCATATCGGCTGCGCTCGCGCCACGCGATCACGTCGTCGCCCGCCGGTGATTGCAGTTCCCTCAGCAACGATGTGACTAGGTTCTCCAGATCGTCGGATTCGCCCAAATCGACGAGAGTCGCACCGATATCCGGCTCGCCGGCAAGGACGCGAGCCGCTTCCCCGGGGAACCGCCAGTTACGAATGAGGCCTTTAAGGGCTCCGATCGCCGGATCACCTGGCTCACCCTCGTGAACCGAAAGGCCGTTACGGGTTACCAGCCACAGCCGCGGCAACGTGGCGGTCCGGCTGTCGACGATTGCGTGCGTCGCGGCCGAGATCGCCCAGATCGACTCGTTCGCGCGACGAAGCGCACCCTCAACGTCGGCCCCGTCAAGCGAACCCTGTCCGAGGAATACGATCACGCCCGCGGGCGGGTGCTGCGGATCAGCCACGGATTCCGCGACGGCCTTCAGTACCGCCGATTCGTCGTACAGTTCTGCGCTGATCACTCGTCGGCTCGGTGAGCTCAGTCGGGCAGCGAATTCCGCAGGGAGCGCTGTTGTCCCGGCGTCGGGGTCGGCCAACAACAGCCAGCTCCCGGCAGGTGGCGCCGAGTCGATTTCCGGAATCGAACTCGGCACCCACTCGGTGTCGAAGACCTTCTGCTCCAGCGGCAACGGCACCGACCGGAGATCCAATGGCCGCAACTCGATGTCGGTGAGCTCCGCCGTCGCAGTCCCGCCGTCGTCGGTGAGGATGATTCGGCCGTTGTACCCGCCGGACTCCTGTTCGATCAGATCGACGTGGCACTGGGCGCGGCGGCCGATCGGTCCGAGCACCCGAATGGTCGCCACCGACGTCGCCAGATACGACGTGTCGGTCGAAGTGTCCCGCGATTGGGCCGGGATAGCGCCAACGAGTCGCTGCAGCGCCGCGTCGAGCAGTACCGGGTGGATGCAGTACTCGGGATGGTCCGCCGCCTCGTCGGCCAGCTCGAGCTCGGTACGCGACTCGACTTCGCGCCCTCCTGCCGCCACATCCTCATCGGTCACGTCGATTTCGGCTACCGCGTACCGAGACCAGTTGTTGCCGGCGGAACTGGCATGAATCTCAACGCGATTCCCGTCGCTGTCTTGAGCAATCTGCGTCGTGACGCGGGTCTGGCGATCCAAGACAAGCGGCTGCTCGATTTCCAGCGCGGTAACCCGGATTGCGTCAACAGGCAGCCCAAGGGACTGACGGCCGGCGGCTAATGCCATTTCAGCAAAGCCCGCGGTCGACATGACGGCTTGGCCATTGACCTTGTGATCGGCCAGCCACGGCAAAGACTCGATCCCGATGTCTGCCTGCCACACATGATCACGGCCAGAGGGCATTTCAACGTGCACCCCAAGCAACGGATGGACGTCTGGCAGCCGCTGGCCGACGGGTTTTGTCTCGATCCAATACTTCGAGTGCAGCCACGGCGACGCAGGGATATCCGTGAGACGGTCACCGTCGGACCTTGGGGGCGTCACACCCAGGGTGGCGAGCTGCGCATGGACGGAGAGGGTTTCGTCTTCTCCGCGCTTCATGGTCGAGGTGACGGTGCAGCGATCGGTCGACGATATTGATGCAAGCGTTTCGCCGATGGCGTAGGTAAGCAGCGGGTGCGGGCTGACTTCGACGAAGTTGTGATTTCCGTGTTCGTCCAAGGCGGCGGCCACAGCCTGGGTGAATCGCACCGGATTGCGCAGATTGACCACCCAATAGTCGGCGTCAAAAGCCGGCACGACACCGTTGGTTTGGCCCACCGTGCTGATCAACGGAATATTCGGCACCGCCGGTGCCAAGTCAGCAAGCGCACTTCGCAACTCCGGCAGAATCGGATCCACCGTGGGATGGTGCGACGCCACGTCCACCTCGACCCGCCGCGCCAACAGGCCCTGCGCATCCACCACTTCGATTACCGCGTCGACCTGGTCGGGCGGCCCGGCAATCACCGTCTGCTGCGGCGACGCATACACCGCCACGGTGATCTCGGCGTAGTCGGCGACCAACTTTTCGGCGTCCTCGGCGCCCAGCTCCAGCAGGGCCATCGCGCCTTGCCCAGATAAGCGCGACATCAATCGCGACCGGGTGGCGATCACCTTCAGCCCGTCGGCCGGGCTCAGCGCCCCGGCCACCACCGCCGCGGTCACCTCCCCCATCGAATGCCCAATCACCGCATCGGGTTCCACGCCATAGGAGCGCCACAACTGCGTCAGCGCCAGCTGCATACCCACCAGCACCGGCTGAATACGCTCGATACCCACCACCGGCTCCCCGGCGGCCAACACATCGCGTAGTGAAAACCCAACCTGTTCAACGAAGTCCGGCTCTAGCTCGTCGATCGCCGTGGCGAAGCCCGGCTCCTCGGCCAGGAGCCGCTGGCCCATGCCCGCCCACTGCGAACCCTGACCCGAATACACGAACACCGTGCCCGATCCATGCGGTCCCTCGCGGGGCTCGACAACGCCAACCGCCGATTCGCCGGCCGCCAATGCCCGCAGCCCGGCCACCGCCTGGGCGCGATCACGCGCACAGACCGCGGCGAAGGTCTTCTGACGGGCGCGATGATGATTGACGGTGTGGGCGACATCGGCCAACCGCGCACCGGCGCCCGCGCCGGCCATCCACTCGGCCAACGTCCCCGCCGTCAACGCGACCCGCACCGGGGTCTTCCCGGAAATCACCAGTGTGCTCACCACCGGTTCCGGACCCGGCTCAGCCGGAATAGGGTCGGGCGCCTGCTCGAGCACCACGTGGGCATTGGTGCCACCAAACCCGAACGAGGACACCCCGGCCCGCCGTGGCCGCCCCGTCGGTGGCCAATCCTGTTGCTCAGCAACCACTTTAAGCTGCAGCTTTGGAAACGGGATGTGCGGATTCGGGGTACCGAAGTTCGGGTTTGCTGGAATCTGCGCCCGCTGCAACGCCAATACTGCCTTGATCAAACCCGCGATCCCGGCCGCCGCCTCCAAATGGCCAAGATTCGATTTGATTGCACCGATGAGCAACGGAGCGTCGTGTGGTCGCCCGCGGCCCAGCACCGTTCCCAGGGCACGGGCTTCGATGGGATCGCCTAGCAAGGTGCCGGTGCCATGGGCCTCCACATAGTCGACCTCCTGTGGCGGCACGCTGGCGTTGGCATACGCGGCCCGCAGCACGGCAATTTGGGCCGCAGGATTGGGAGCCATGAGTCCGTTGGACCGGCCATCCTGATTGACCGCCGAACCCCGGACCACCGCCAACACCGGATCCCCGTCGCGCAGCGCATCGCCGAGCCTCTTGAGCACCACCGCCCCGCAACCCTCACCGCGAACGAATCCGTCAGCATCCGCGTCGAACGCATGACACTGACCGGTCGGCGACATCGCCTCGGCCTGATCGAAGCTGCGGGTCACTACTGGTGACAGCAGCAGATTGACCCCCGCGGCGATCGCCAGACTCGCATCACCGGCCCGCAAGCTCTGGCAAGCGAGATGCAGCGCGACCAGCGACGACGAACACGCCGTATCGACCGTGACCGACGGCCCCCGCAGATCAAAAAAGTACGAAACGCGGTTGGCAATAATGCTGAGCGCACCGCCGATACCCGACCAGGCATCCACTTGACTCAGATCGGTCGTCGCCAGATAGCCATACTCACTCACGCACGCACCGACGAAAACCCCTGTCTGCGAATGCCGCAGCGAATCAGTCGGAATCCCGGCATGCTCGAATGCCTCGTTGGCCACTTCCAGCAGCAGACGCTGCTGCGGGTCCATCATGGCCGCTTCCCTCGGCGAGATCTCGAAGAACTCCGCGTCGAAAGTGTCGACCTCAGTCAAGAAAGAACCCCAACGGGTGGTGCGCGACAACGCTGCCGCCGCCGCCGGAGAGCCGTCGTCGAACGGTGCCCACCGATCCGGCGGAACCTCTCCCACCGCCGACCGGCCCTCGGACAGGAACTGCCACAACCCTTCCGGCCCGGCGATCTCACCGGGCAAACGGCATCCCAGACCGATCACCGCGATCGGCTCGTCCACACCACCGCGATCCGGACCCGGCGCCGGCTCGGCCTCGGCTTCGGATTCGGGACTGCTGAGGAACCGCGCCAGATCACCGATTGTCGGATGCTGCCAGAACTCCACCGGCGAAACTTTCCGGCCGAGCAACTCACTCAGCTCACCTGAGAGCACCATCGCGTCGCGCGAGCCCACACCAAGGTCGGTCATTGACGCGTCGAAGTCGATGTCGTCGGGACTGCACCCAATATTCGTTATCAGGTAGTCGGCCAGCCAGTCCCGAAAAGCGTCCTCGTCCATAGGCGCTGTCATGACGCGGCATCCAAACGGCCGGATTCACCCTGCCGGTAGAGCTCCATCAGATACCGGTTCATCCCAGCCTCTCGGAAAGCTCTTTGAGCAGATCGTCATCACTGAGGTCTTCATACGCGTCGACGCTCTCCTGATCGGCGACCTCGACCACTTCCGGAAGAAGGGTGGCCAAGTAGTCGGAGAGCGCCTCTACGGTCGGATAGTCGAACACCACGGACGCGGGTAGCGACTCGCCGAGGCTGTCGGAGAGTGCGCGCTGCAGCGTCACGCTCGTCAGGGAGTCCATCCCGGATTGGAAGAAACCCGTCGCCGGATCCAGCAGTTGCGGTGACGCCAACCCCATCGCCGCGACGACCTGCGCAGTGACGTGATCGACAAGAAGGCCGCGCCGCCGCTCCGGTTCGGCGTCGCGCAACGCTTCCCGGAACTCGGTGATCAGCGTCGATGAGCTTTCGCCCTCGGTCTCGGTCGGCAGCAGCTCGTCCACGATGCGTAGCGCCGCGCGGGTGCTGCGGTAGGCGGTGGCGAGCCGGGCCCAGTCGGCCGCGACGATCGTGGCGCGCACCGGGGTGCCGGGACCCGTGACCCACGGCAGCGCCTGGATCGCGACCTCGTCGGGCATGGGCTCCAGACCCGAGTCGAGGGTAACGTGCCGCTCCTCGTCGGATTGGCTGTCGGACAATGACTTCCAGAGCCCCCAGTTGATCGTGGTGGCCGGAAGTCCGGCCGCCCGGCGCGCAAACGCGAAGGTGTCCAGGAAGGTGGTGGTGGCCGCGTAGTGGGCCAGCCAGCGCGAGCCGGTCAGTCCAGAGATCGACGAGAACAGCACGAACTGGCGCACCGGGTGGCGCACGGAGAGTTTATGCAGCAGCGCAACCACATTCAGCTTCGGCCTGAACATCGCAGTGACGTCGGCATCGGTCATGTCGCGCAGAGTGATTGGCCCGCCCGCGAAGGCGGCCACATAGACGCCGGCCAACGGTGGAAGATCCGCGCCGAAGCGGTCGAGCAGTGCGCTCATCGCGGTTTCATCTGCCGCGTCGGCAGCCACCGTCACCAAGGTGGTTCCGGTCGCCGACAGGCCGGTCGCCAACTCGTCCAGGAATGAACCCGGATTGCGGGAAACCGCGACGACGGTGCCGGCGCCGCTGTCCGCAAGCTGCCGGATCAGATGCGGCCCGATGTTGCCGGTTGCGCCGATGACCAGATAGCTGGCGTCCTTGTCCAGTTCTACCGGAGATGTCGACGGCAGGTAACCGCTTTGCAGCCGCGGGACACGGCGGATACCGGCCCGATAAACGACCTGATCCTCGCCATCGTCGCCGTGAGCTTCGTCGAGCACATACCGGGCGGCCAAGCCGGCGGGCACCGATTCGTCGACATCGATGATGCCGCCCCAGATCTCCGGATGCTCCAGTGCCAGCGTGCGACCCAGTCCCCACAACACCGCGTGGGCGGGATTGGCCCGATCGCCTTCGCCGACGGGCTGAGCATTGCGGGTCAGCAGGAATAGCCGCGGCGCCACCCCCATCTCGGTCACCGCCGTGGCGAGCTTCCGCGCAGCGTTGAACAAGCCATATCCCGATTCGGCATCGAAGTGGTCAGCGAGCGCCTGCGGCGCGTAGAGCACATGGGTCGCTCCGGCGAGGGCGTCGGTGATCGCTTCAACGTCGGTGTCTTCGGCCAGCAGCGAAGCCGGCAGCACCATCACGTCGGAGTCATCGCCGAGAACGTGGTCGATCTCCGCGCCGAGCTCGGAGTCGGCGATCACCAGCCACGAGCTATCGGCGTCCCGCCGTCCTGCGGACAACGTCCGAGCCGGCCAGGCCAGCTGGCTGTACCACTCCGGCGGAATAGGTCCATCCGCGACCTGTCCACGCGGAATACGAACGTGCTCAACATGTTTGACCAGAGCCAGTGGCCTACTGGTGGCCCAGTGCCTGCTGTGGTGCCAGGGAGTAGTGGGCAGTGCCGGAGCCGGTCCCGCCGGGTGGGGTGTCTCCGGCGGCTGGCTGGTGTGGACGGCGTTGACGTTGGTGTGGAAAGTGACCGTGTCATCACCGTCGCGCCACAGCGTTCCGACGGCATGGTGATGGGTCAGCGAATCCAGCGTGTCGTTGATGGCATGCGTCAAGATCGGGTGGGCGCTGATCTCGATGAAGGTGCCGTGGTCTTCTGCGGCTGCGGTGATGGCCTGACTCAGCAGCGCTGGCTGGCGCACATTGGCTACCCAGTACTCGGCATCCAGCACCGGCGCGGTGGTGTCGCGCACAACGGTGGAGACAAACGGAAGTGTCGGCATCGCCGGCACCAGATCCGCCAGCGCCGCGCGCAAGTCGGGCAGAATCGGATCCATCAACGCGGTATGCGAGGCAACCTCCATGTTGACCCGCCGGGCGAACTTGTTCTGCGCGCTCACCGCGGCAATCAGTGCATCGACCGGCGCCACCGGCCCGGCGATCACCGTCTGCTGCGGCGCGATGTAGCCCGCCACACTGACATTGGGATAGTCGGCGATCAACGCCGCGGTGGCCTCGGCGTCCAGTTTGAGTAATCCCACCGCACCATGTCCGGCGAGCGGCGACATCAGACGTGAGCGGATAGCGATCACCCGCAGTCCGTCGGCCACGCTGAGCGCCCCGGCCACCACCGCCGCGGTGATCTCGCCCATCGAATGACCGATCACGGCATCAGGGTGCACCCCATACGAGCGCCACAACTCGGTCAGCGCCAGTTGCAACCCCATCAGCACCGGCTGTACCTGCGCGTCACCGCTCACCGGTTCGCCGGCGGCGATCACCTGCTGCAGCGAAAACCCAACGTGGGAAACAAAATCGTGCTCCAAATCGGCGATGGCCTCGGCAAACACCGGCTCGTCGGCGAGCAATTGGCGGCCCATGCCCGCCCAGTGCGAGCCCTGACCCGAGTAGACGAACACCGTGCTGGGATTACGCGGGCGGTCGTGCGGCCCCACGATTCCCTCTGCTCCCTCCGTCACTCCCCCCGCGGCCAGGGCCTTCAACCGGCTGACCGCGTCGGCGTGATCGCGGGCGCAGACCGTTGCGAACTGAGCGTGTCGCTCCCGGTGGTGATTGAGCGCATGAGCCACATCGGGCAACCGCACTGCGGAACCTGCACCGGCCATCCACTCGGCCAGTGTGGTGGCCAGCGCCGCTATCCGTTCCGGGGTCTTGCCCGACACCACCAAGGTGGTCACGGCCGGATCGGCCTCGCGCAGAACAGGTACCGAAGCAGGAGCCTGCTCGATCACCACATGAGCATTGGTGCCACCGAACCCGAATGCGGACACTCCAGCCCGCCGCGGATGCGACGTGTGTGGCCACTCTTGTTGCTCGGCAACGACTTTCAGCCGCATTTGGTTGAACGGAATATGGGGATTGGGGGTCTCGAATCCCAGATTCGCCGGGATGCTTGCCCGCTGCACCGCCAACACAGCCTTGATCACCCCCGCAACCCCGGCCGCCGCCTCGAGGTGACCGAGGTTGGACTTCACCGCGCCGATCAACAGCGGGGATTGCTCCGGACGACCCTTACCGAGGACGGTACCGAGCGCACGCGCCTCGATCGGATCCCCCAGCAGCGTTCCGGTCCCGTGGGTCTCGACATAATCCACTTCATGCGGCGGCACCCCCGCATTGGCGTACGCCGCACGCAGCATCGCCATCTGGGCGGCCGGGTTAGGGGCAAACAGGCCGTTGGACCGACCGTCCTGATTGACGGCTGAACCCCGCACCACCGCCAGCAGCGTATCGCCGTCGCGCAGTGCGTCGCTCAGTCGCTTGAGCACCACTACCCCGCAGCCCTCGCCGCGGACGAATCCGTCGGCGTCCGCGTCGAATGTGTGACAGGCACCGCTTCGCGACATCACACCGGCTTCATCGAAACCACGAAAGATCTGCGGCGACAGCAAGAGGTTGACTCCCGCTGCAATGGCCAGATCGGATTCCTCCATCCGCAGGCTCTGGCACGCCATATGCAAAGCGACGATCGATGACGAACAGGCGGTATCCACCGTGACGGAGGGTCCACGCAGGTCCAGGAAATACGACAGCCGGTTGGCGATGATGCTCAGCGCACCACCTGGGTTAGTCCATGCGTCGACACTGGTCAGATCGAGACCTGCCAGATAGCCGTAGTCGGTGTAGCACGCTCCGGCAAAGACGCCAGTCTGCGACCGGCGCAGTGAACTAGGTGGAATCCCAGCGTGTTCCAAAGCCTCACAAGCGACTTCGAGCAGCATGCGCTGCTGGGGGTCCATCTTCACGGCTTCGCGGGTGGAGATATCGAAGAATTCCGCGTCAAAGGCGTCGATGTCGGCCAAGAACGTCCCCCACCGCGTGGTGCGGGCGAGTGCCTCCGCTATTTCAGCGGAGCCGTCCTCGAATGGCGCCCACCGATCCGCCGGCATTTCCGACACCGCGGACCGACCCTCGCACAAAAAGTCCCAGTACTCCTCCGGGCCGTGGACCCCACCGGGGAATCGGCAGCCCAGGCCGATCACCGCGATCGGCTCGTCGGTGCTGCTTCGACGATCGGCCTCGTAGACCGGCTCGGCGGAGGATTCGGACCCACTGAGAAACTGCGCCAAGTCAGCGATTGACGGATGCTCCCAGAATTCCACCGGCGAGACTTTCCGACCGAGCAGCTCGGAAAGCTCGCCGGAGAGCACAATTGCGTCGCGCGAGCCCAGACCAAGATCGCTCATCGACGCGTCGAAGTCGATGTCGTAGGGACTGCAGCCGACGTTGGTTACGAGGTAGTCGGCCAGCCAGTGCCGAAGAGCCGCCTCGTCGAAAGCGGAGGTCATGACAGGATCTCCAAACGGCGGGATGTACCGTCCCGGTAGCCCTGCATCAGGTACCCCTCTCACTACCAGCCGGAGCAGACTCCACGCTGTCGAACAGGTCATCCAAGACGCTGCTGTCCGAATCGCCGAACGCGTCGATGTCGTTGTCCGATTCTGTTTGCGGTAGAAGCTTTTTGGCGAGATGCTCCGCCAATGCAACGATCGTCGGATAATTGAAAAGCATCGTTGCTGACAGCTCGACGCCGACGAACTGCTCGGTGTCTCGTCGAACCGACATCGCCATTACCGAATTGAGGCCCAGCTCCGCGAAGGGCCGGTCCGGCTCAAGCTCGGCTTCCGGCATTTGCAGCTCGCGGGCAAGGATGGCTCGCAGCCCGGCCTGCAGTTCGCGCAAGACGTCCTCGGCAGGCATCTGCGACCACGCCGGTGATATCGCCGCCGCCTCGGATGGCGCCGGCACCTCGGACGACGGCAGCGGAGCCATCAGGGCTTGAGCGACGTCGTAACGCGCCAGGTAATCCCAGGCCGCAAAGGCTTCTCCCGGGGTGACGGCCCGTGAGCCCAGCCGTTCGAGTTCCTGCATCGCGATTTGGGCGTCCGAGCCGAACCCGAGTCCCCGCCAGACCACCCAGTCCAAGCTGGCAGTGTGGCAGCCCTGGCGGTGACGCGCGTGCGCCAGTCCGTCCAGGTAGGCATTGGCTGCCGCGTAGGCGCCCTGCCCCGGGACACCGAACACCGCCCCGGCCGCGGCAGTCATGAACAAGAAGTCGAGGCTAGCGGGCGGGAACACCTCGTGCAACGCCTGCGCACCGGCGATTTTCGGCGACATGGTGTGCCGAAGACGGCTCTCGGTGACCTCGGTGAGCAGTTGGGCGTCGGTGATCCCGGCGGCGTGGATGACGCCGCGTATCGGGGGCGCCCCGTCGGCGTCGCGCTTCGCCACAAGTGCTTGCACCGCGTCCCGCGAACCCACGTCGAGGGCCACGGCATCCACCGTGACCCCGCGGGATTCCAGCGCCCGGATGGCGGCGACCTTGTGCCTGGTCTCGGTGTCCGTGCCGGGGCCATCCCAATCACGACGTGGTGGCAGCGGCGTGCGGCCGGCCAGGATCAGACGACGCGCGCCGCGATCGGCGAGCCAACCCGCGATCAGCAGACCGAGCGCACCCATGCCGCCGGTGACCAGGTATGCCGCATCCGGGCGACACCGCAGCGGCTCGCGGACCGGTTCACCGGAGACGGGCGCGAAGACCTGCGTGAGGAATCGGCCGTCACGCAGCGCCAGGATGGATTTGGGCGGTGCCCGCAGGATCGTGGACAGCGCCGATACCCAATCAGCGACGTCGGCCTCGTCCGGCACGTCGACCAGGCCGCCCCACAGCTGCGGCTGCTCGGCCCGGATGACCCCGGCGGTTCCCCACAGACAGCTCTGCCGCACCGCCGCCGCAGAAGCACCCTCGCGAACGCCGCGAGTGACGATCCACAGCGTGACCGGGTGATCGTCGTCCCGCTCGGCCAATCCGCGGACCAGATCCGCCACCTCCATCGACAGCCGAACCGCGCAGTCGAGGTCGGTCTTGTCGGAGTCGGAGTCGGCGGCGTAGAGGACGTATCGTGCGTCGGCGACCGCGGCCGACCGGTACCCGGCGTCGGCGAGCCGATCGCGCAGCGTGCCAGCGACGCTGTCCTCGCCCAGCACCGCAATCGTGGCCAAGCCATCGGCCGGTTGGTGCGAATCGGCATCATCCTCGACAGGCTGTAAGGGTTGCCAATCAATCGCGTGCACCATCGTCGGCGGGTCGTCGGCGCGGGAGGTCGAGAAGGCAGAAGCGCTCGCGTCCACCGCCGCATAGCGAAGTCCCCGGACGTCGATGCAGGCACTGCCGTCCGGCGCCGTTACCGCGATGTCGACGACGAGTTCTTCGTCGTTGCCGCCGCGCCGCTGCACCTCGATGTGGCCGCCCGGGTCGACAAGTTCGGCTGCGAATCGGACCCGTGCGACAGCAGCCGGAATCATCAGCCGCGGGTTGGAACTGTCCAGCAACCGGGCGACGTGGATCGCGGCGTCCAGCAGCGCGACCGCCGAGGGCTTGGACAACTCGACGTCGGCGTGCAATCGACCGCCCGCCGACCGGCAGGAGCCGATCGACCATTCGAACGGCCGTCCTTCACTGCCCCACGTCCGCCAGAACGAGGTCACCGACTCGTCGGCAAACTCGGCGTCCGACGCGTCCTGCGTCTCGATATGGCCGTGGTCGTCCGCTTCGTGGTCCTGCAGCTCGCGGGTGATTCGGGCGCTGGCGTGCTTGACCCAACGTTGCGCGGAGCCGCCATTTTCGAGGCTTGCGGCGCTCCCGGCACTCACGGCGCTCGACGACACGGTGACCGACGCGGCGTCTGCGACCACCTGAATCACCCGCGGCTCGTCGACGACGATCGGATAATCGAATCGGACATCTGATACTATCGACGCGCCAGATTCGGCTGCCGCGGCCGAAAGCGTCTGCAGCAGAACCGATATCGGAATGATCTCTACGCCATTGTTGTGGTGCGAACCCGGATAGGGCTTGTTGGCCGGCGTCAGCCGCGCCTGCCACAGATGCGTCGGCGGTGAGGTGGCGACCGCGATGTGCTCGCCGAGCAGAGTGCCGGGCTTGGGCGCGGATTCGGCTGCCCTGACGTAACTTTCGGCGCCGATCCAGTGCCGGGTGTGATGCCAGGGCGCGCCGGGCAGCACCGGATGCGGCTCGGGCGGATGCGGCAGCTGCGGGGGCTGGACCACACACGTGCTGTTGAAGTTGGTGTGGAAGCTGACCGTGTCATCACCATCACGAGACAGCGTCCCGATGCTGTAGTGGTGGGTGGATTCCAGCGTTTCGCTGACGGCGTGCATCAGCGTGGGGTGAGGACTGACCTCGATGAAAGTGGCGTTGTGCTCGGCGGCGGTGGCGATGGCTTGGCGCAGCCGCACCGGCTGGCGCACGTTGGCGACCCAGTAAGCAGCATCAAACGACGGTGTGGTGGCGGTGTCGACGACGGTGGAAATGAAGGGAATCGTCGGTGCTTTGGGCACCAGGTCGGCCAGCGCCGACTGCAACTCGGGCAAGATGGGGTCCATCAGCGCGGTGTGCGAGGCGACCTCCATATTCACCCGCTTCGCGAATCGCTCTTGGGCCGTTACCGCGGTAATCACTGCGTCTACCTGGGCCACCGACCCGGCGACCACGGTCTGCCGCGGCGAGAGGTAGCCCGCCAGACTGACCTCGGGATAGTCGGCGATCAGCTTTTCGGCCGCCTCGGCATCCAGTTCGAGCAGCGCCACCGCCCCTTGGCCGGCGAGCCGCGACATCAGCCGCGAGCGGGTGGCGATCACCCGCAGCCCGTCGGCGGGGCTCAGCGCCCCGGCCACCACCGCTGCGGTCACCTCACCCATCGAGTGCCCGATCACCGCATCGGGTTCCATCCCATAGGAGCGCCACAACGCGGTCAACGCCAACTGCAAACCCAGCAAAACCGGCTGGACCCGGGCATCCCCGGCCACCGGCTGGCCCTCGGCCAGCACCTGCCGTAGGGAGAACCCGACGTGCTCGACGAACGACGGCTCTAACT
>NZ_DATFZD010000429.1:0-86005 GCF_035314665.1 Mycobacterium sp.
CACCGACTCATCCAGCACCGCCACCACGTCGACGATTCGCCCGTCCACCGGCACCACCTCGCCGGGCCCGACGACCAGCACATCATCGACGGCCACCTCGGCCAGCGGAATCACGCTGACCTGCGACCCGACGCGTCGCCGCGCGAACCGTGGCGCCCGCTCCAGCAGGGCCCGCAGATCGTGGGAGGCACGCCGCGCAGCCGCCGCGTCCAGCGCACGGCCGCCGGCCAGCATTACCGCGATCAGAGCGCCAGCCAGATACTCGTGGACCAGCAGGGTGCCGACCAGCGACAGCACCGCAATGACATCCACGCCGACTCGTCCCCGGCGCAATGCCACCAACACCCACACCAACGCCGGCACCAAAGCAAGCACTGTGCCGGCGATCCAGCAGCCATCGGCTACATCCCGCCAACCGGCCAGCCACGCGATCCCGCCGCCGGCAAGCGCGCCCAGGGTGAGCACCACCAGGGCCGGTTCGATCAGCGGGCGCAGCCGCGACAGCCTCCGCACGGCCACAGAATCCGTACCGGCCATCACCACTGATCCTCTCGGCCGCACATACTTTCCGTGTACACACCACTGCCAACGCGCACAGGGTGGCAGCGTGGCGAAACGAACTCACATTGAGTCGATCAGTGGCAGCTAGTGGAATCTAGGGTCGCAATACCTCGCCATTACGGGCCGTTAGGCCCGCGAGTCCAGTGGGGACGAGATTGGCCATTTTTTGGCCCACCATGAGTTACACGTTTGGCGGGTCGAGGATGCGGACAGGACGCAGCAGCTCGGCCAGCTTGGCGCGCTGCTCACTGGTTACCGGCGGCGCTTGCGCCAGCACACGCTTGATGTGATCTTCGAGTTTCTTGTAGGCGGCGCAGCCAACGGCTCTCGCGGGGATACCGGCGAATTCCTCGGCCGATTCCGCGCCGCAAGGTCGCGAAAGCCCCACTTCAACGCATCCGCCAAACTGGTCACGTACTCCTGCTCAAGAGAGTCATCGTGCTGCCGCTTGACCCAGGATGGGTGCTTGGCAAATAGGAGATCGGGGGAGGGCGCAGCCTTTGCCTGGGGGGCGTGCAGGCCTATGAACGGCCATCGCAGCTCTCGCGCCTGGGGATAGAAAGCCCGCAAGGCAGCTTCGGCGTCTCGCCCCAAGCCGATAACCAGCCTCGGCTGGCACCGGTTGTTGTGTCGGCGCACACCGGGTCTCTGTCCCGGCCACGTGATCTCGTCGAGCTCTGTCTGGCCTTCGAAGTGCATCGCCAATTCATGTAGCGGTCTCGGAGGCCCCACGCCGGCGACTACAACGCCGACGGGCAGCTGTTGTTCCGGTTTAGAACTCTTGCCCGGTCGGAGCGGCTGTCTGCCACCCCATGGGATCGGCCTACGGGACAGTTCTAATCATTGCGCGTCGTGGTCCGCTCAGCGGACCGCTTTCTTCTCATTGCATATGTTTGCCGAAACAATGCGGCGGTATGTCGAAAGATGAATTAGGCGCCTCCCTCGCCAGTCAGTTGGGAAAGCGGCTTCCCACAGTCGGTATGGCGACAACGTGACGACGTCGCCGCCGCTTCCCCCGATACCGACAGTCACGACGATCGACGGGGTAGTAGAAGCAATTGAGTCGATCATCGATTGGTCCATCTCCGTTTCGAGCCGTCTGGGATATTTCGCTGCGCTGTACAAGCGGATCACGATCGCGATCGGCACCGCGGTCTCACAGGGAGAGTTCGAGGACGCGACGCGCATGCAGCGCTTCGACGTCACATTCGCCAGCCGCTACTTCGACGCGCTCAACGGGTACTTCCACCCCACCCAGTTTGCGAAGCCGACACGGTCTTGGCGGTCGACGTTCGATGCGGCGAGCGGGCCGGAGCCGATCATCCTGCAGCACTTGCTGGCCGGCGTGAATGCACACATCGAGCTGGATCTCGGTATCGCCGCTCAAATAGTCGCTCCCCGAGGAAATCTGGAGGCGCTGCACAACGACTTCAACACAGTCAACGCCGTATTAGCCAGCCAGGTCGGCGGGGTAGTCAGCGAGCTCGATGAATTGTCGCCCGTCCTGGCCGACCTCTACCACGTACTGACGAGCAACGAGATATTCATCATCGACGAGGCCGTGAAGACCCTTCGCGACAGCGCATGGACATTCGCCATGATTCTCGCCCTCGAGCCTGCGCTCGCGCACCCGGCCACGATCTGGGCCCGGGATGAAAAAGTGTCAGCGCAGGGTGAACTGATCTACGACCCGCCGGGACTGATCGGTCTGCCCCAGGACATCGTCGCTTCCATTGCGGCGCGCGAGAGTCGGGACGTCGTCAAGAACATCCGAACGTTGAATGCGATCGCAGCGACTCCCGCGCCGATCAACCCCAACTTGTGACCTAATTCCCGCCGTACGTCGGCCCTTGTACGCCGTCGCGCCAGGTGGTGCATTTCTGCGCGATGCAACAGGTCTCGATCAGGCTGGGGGCCTGGCCGAAGTGAGGTGATACCTCCTGCGATGTGTATTGGCCGCCGGAGCTCGCGCACTGACCCTGAACATCGGTTGCGTGGGCAAGGGGCGCGGCCAAGATGGTCACCGCGGTCGCTATTCCGAATACAAGACGCTTCATGTTCCTCCGTAGCTCCGACGGCGACAGTTTACCGGTTCCATCCTTGACCTCGACTTCTTCGGCCTCCGCAGCTGCCCGTAGGCGCGGGTAAACTACAGGGATGTAATTCGGCGTGACGCGGGCGAAGATCGCCCTCGCCGACCAAAGGAACGGCCCATGGACCCACTCAAAATAGCCAGCGTTGAACTCGACGATCGAGATCCTTTTCGAGCGACTTTCAACGTGCACCTGACCCGCGACATGACCGAATTCGAGCGCCAGACGCTCCCTCCGCTGCTCTCCGGCAGCTTCTCACCGTCCGAGGCTCGGGGCGAGGCGGTGGTGGCCATCAGAAACGCGACCATCGCGATGATCGAAGATCACCGTGACCTCCTCAAACAGATTGTGGCGGAAGCCGAATCGCTGGCCAAGACAATGGAGCACGATCAACACGCGGTTGCCGCCCAGGTCGCGGCCAGGGTGGAGGATGTTCGGCAGCGCGCCGCGGCCATCGACTGGAGCTGACGCATCGGCGACGGATAATGGGGCCGTGACAGCCACCACGCGTCGGTTCCTGGTTGCGCTGCTCCTTATCGCGACTGTCAGCAGCTGGGGTGCGCGCGCCAATGCCGACGTGCCTCCGCTCGGCGCCGCGGCGCGCTCGGCGGGATTTACCGACGTCCGCTCCGTCGTTGCCAGCGCGGTCATCGATCTGCGCTATGCGACGACGAACAATTTCACCCACATGCCGTTGTATCCGGCCGATGCCCGCTGTCTGGTGCACGAATCCATGGCGCCCGGGCTCGCCGCTGCAGAGAAGACCTTGGCTTCGCACGGCGGCGTACTGGTCTTCTGGGACTGCTATCGACCGCACGATGTGCAGGTCAAGATGTTCAACGTTGTGCCGAATCCGGCCTGGGTCGCGAAGCCCGGCCCCGATGCCCGCAGCCATGAGTCGGGGCGCTCAGTTGACGTGACGATCGCGAGCGCACAACAGCCATGCCCGCCCGCGCGGCAGTTGGCCGGCCGGTGCCTCGTCGATATGGGAACCGACTTCGACGACTTTTCGCCCCGCGCAACCGCCTTTGCCACCGACGGCGTCAGCCCGGACGAGCAGGCGAACCGGGCCCTGCTCCGCGACGCGATGAGGGCCGGCGGTTTGTCGGTGTACTCCGGTGAGTGGTGGCATTTCGACGGCCCGGGCGCCGGGGTCGGGCGCCCGATCCTCGACGTTCCGGTCGACTGAGGCGTTGGTTGCCGATCCCATATCGTGGGATATTTGTTTCGTATCATGAAATGCGCGGCGGTAGCCTGGATTCGGGCATGGTTCGACAGCGAGGAGCCGCACGATGAACAACAAACCCCATGCCGTCTACACCCACGGGCATCACGAGTCGGTACTGCGTTCGCACCGCAGGCGCACCGCAGAGGATTCGGCCGGCTACCTGCTTCCGCACCTGCGACCCGGGATGTCGGTGCTCGACGTCGGTTGTGGGCCGGGCACCATCACCGTCGACCTGGCCGCCCGTGTTGCACCCGGCCGGGTTACCGCCGTCGAATTGACCGAGGACGCTTTGGATCTGGCTCGCGCAGAGGCGCAAGCGCGCAAGCAGTCGAACATCGAGTTCCTGACATCTGACGCGCACGCTCTCGACTTCCCGGACAACACCTTCGACGTCGCGCACGCGCATCAGGTGCTGCAACACGTCGCCGACCCGGTGCAGGCGCTGCGGGAGCTGCGGCGGGTATGTGTGCCGAACGGCATCGTCGCGGTCCGCGACGCTGACTACGCCGGATTCATTTGGTTCCCGCAGCTTCCGACGCTGGATCGGTGGCGCGAACTGTACGAGGAGGCGGCCCGCACCAACGGCGGCGAACCCGACGCGGGGCGGCGGCTGTTGTCGTGGGCCCGGGACGCGGGATTTGACGACATCACGCCCACGGGAAGCACGTGGTGCTTTGCGACGCCCGAGACCCGCGACTGGTGGGGCCGGATGTGGGCCGACCGGATCGTCGAGTCGGCCCTCGCCCGTCAGCTGGTGGACTCAGGCATGGCCACCACCGCGGAGCTCGACGAGATCTCGTCGGCCTGGCTGGACTGGGCCGCCGCTCCGAATGGCTGGCTGGCCGTCCCGCATGGCGAGATCTTGTGCCGGGCCTAGACCGGCGCTAGCTCGCCTTTAGCCTGGTCAGACATACGGTATTGGCATTCTCTTTTTTTGCAAGTACGTTATCCATCGATGGATAACCACACCGAAACGTCATCCGGCATCCCGCTGGAGCCCGTTTATGGGCCGGGGGACCGGGGTGTCGAGCCGCCGCCACCGGGCAGCTATCCATTCACCCGGGGCAACTTCGCCAGCGGCTATCGCGGCAAGCTGTGGACGTTTCGGCAGTACTCCGGATTCGGCACCGTCGAGGAGTCCAACCGCCGTTACCGCTACCTGCTGGAACAGGGCGGGACCGGGTTGTCGGTGGCGCTCGACCTGCCAACCCAGTGTGGCTATGACTCCGATGATCCCGAGTTCGGTGAGGAGGTCGGCCGGGTCGGCGTCGCGATCGACACCCTCGCCGACGCCGAGATCCTGTTCGACGGCATTCCGCTGGACAAGATCAGCACCAGCTTCACGATCAACGGCACCGCCGCGATCCTGCTGGCGTTCTACGTGGCGGCCGCCGAGCGCAAAGGCGTGCCGCGCGCCAAGCTCACCGGGACCATCCAGAACGACATCCTCAAGGAATACGCCTCGCGCGGCACCTGGATCTGGCCGCCGGAGCCATCGCTGCGATTGATCGCCGACACCATCGAGTTCTGCGCGGCCGAAGTTCCGAAATTCAACGCAATCTCGGTGGCCGGTGCGCACTTTCGTGACGCCGGGGCCAACGCGGTACAAGAGATGGCGTTCACCCTGGCCGACGGCGTCACCTACTGCGACACCGTGGTGGAACGCGGCCGCATGACCATTGACCAATTCGCACCGCAGATTTCGTTCTTCTTCTACACCCACGGCGATTTCTTCGAGGAGATCGCGAAATACCGCGCCGGACGGCGACGTTGGGCGACGATCGTGCGGGAACGCTACGGCGCCACCACCGACAAAGCGTCGATGTTCCGCTTCGGCTGCGTGTGTGGCGGGGCGTCGCTGTTTGCCCCGCAGGCGCAGAACAACTTGGTGCGGGTGGCCTATGAGGCGATGGCCGCCGTGCTGGGCGGCGTGCAGTCGATGTTCACCGCGGCCTGGGACGAGCCCTTCGCGCTACCTACCGAAGAGTCCACCACGCTGGCGCTGCGCACCCAACAGATCTTGGCCCATGAAACCGGTGTCGCCCGCGTCGCCGATCCACTCGGCGGCTCCTACTTCGTCGAGGCCCTCACCGACGCCACCGAGGCCCGCATCGTCGAGATCATGCACGACCTCGAGCAGCACGGCGGAATGGTCCGAGCCATCGAAGACGGCTACCTGCAGGGCCTGATCGCCGACGAGGCCTTCCGGATCCACCAGGACATCGAGGCGGGCACGCGGCCGGTCGTCGGGGTCAACCGGTTCGTCTCCGAGGAGCCGCCGCCCGAAATTGTCACCTACGAGCTGGATGCCGAGGGACGTGATCTGCAACTCAAACGCCTCTCCAAGGTGAAGGTCGAAAGAGATTCGGCCGCAGTAGAATCCAGCCTTGCGGCGTTGTCGCGCGCGGCCGAAGGAACCGACAATCTGATGCACAAGCTGATCGACTGTGCCAACGCCTACTGCACGGTCGGTGAGATGGTGTCGACGCTCAAAGCGGTCTGGGGCGAATTTCAGCAGCCGGTGGTGTTTTAGATGGCAGTGCGCATCCTGGTCGCCAAGCCCGGTCTCGACGGACACGACCGCGGCGCCAAGATCGTCGCACGCACCTTGCGCGACGCGGGATTCGAGGTGATCTACACCGGCATCCGGCAGCGCATCGAGGACATCGCATCCATCGCCGTGCAAGAAGATGTGGCCGTCGTCGGGCTGAGCATTCTGTCCGGTGCGCATGTCGCGCTGACCACCCGCACCATCGAGGCATTGCGCGCGGCCGACGCCGCCGACATCGCCGTGGTGGTCGGTGGAACGATACCCGAGGCTGACGTGCCCAAGCTGCTGGACGCCGGCGCGGCAGCGGTGTTTCCCACGGGCACTTCGCTTGACGTCCTTGTGCGCGACATTCGCTCGCTCACCGGCACCCCGAACCCCGAGGCAAAGGAAACACAGTGCGCATCGGAGTGATGATCGGCGCCGAGCGTGGCGATATGGCCCGCAAGGTGGCCAAGTTGGCCTCCGATATCGAGTGGGCGGAATCTGCGGGACTGGATACCGCATGGATGCCGCAGGTGCCCAACGACTTTGACTGCCTCACCATGGTGGCGTTGATGGCAGCCCACAGCTCGCGCATCGAACTGGGCACCGCGGTGGTGCCGCTGCAGGCCCAGCATCCGATTGCTCTTGCCCGCCAAGCGCTCTCGACGCATGCGGTGGCCGGTGGACGGCTGGCGCTGGGCGTCGGGCCGTCGCACCACTGGATCATTCGGGACATGCTCGGTCTGCCCTATGAGAAGCCCGCTGCCTACACCCGCGATTACCTGCAGGTGCTCAACGCCGCCCTCAGCGGTCCGGGAGCTGTTGACGTCGTGAATGATTCGTTCACGGTGCACAATCCGACGGCGATCGGGGCCGACACCCCGATGCCGGTACTGGTCGCCGCGCTGGGGCCAGTGATGCTGCAGCTTGCCGGTGAACTGGCCGACGGCACCGTGTTGTGGATGGCCGATGAGCGCGCGATCGGTGATCACATCGCGCCGAAGATCACCAAGGCCGCCGCAGGTGCCGGACGCCCCGCGCCGCGTATCGTCGCCGGTATCCCGGTATGCCTGTGTGCGCCTGCCCAAGTCGACGAGGCCAAGGAGCGGGCCAACCGCATCCTGGGCGAGGCCGAGGTGTCACCCAACTACCAACGTCTGCTTGAACGCGGCGATGCGCGAGATGTCGGCGATCTCTGCGCGGCCGGCGACGAGGCAGCCATCCTGGCGCGGATGCGCCGGTTCGCCGACGCCGGGGTCACCGACCTGTCGGTGCGCCTGCTGCCGATCGGGGAGAACCGGGACGAACTCATCGCTTCCAAGCGCCGGACGCGGGAGATGATCGCCGAGCTCGCAGCGGAGTTGCGTTGACGCCCGCACCGCTGGCGGGAATACGAATTCTCGAAGTCGGCACCATGCTCGCCGGCCCGTACGCGACCATGCTGCTGGCCGACCTCGGTGCCGAGGTGACCAAGATCGAACCCGGCGGTGGTGAGATATCGCGCGGTGTCGGGCTCAGCTACTTCGCCAGCCTCAACCGCAACAAGTCCAGCATCTGCCTTGACCTGAATTCCGATGCGGGACAACGGCGGTTGGGTGAACTGGTGTCGGAATCCCACGCTCTGCTGGTGAATCTGAAACCGTCGGCCATCCGCCGGCTGGGTCTGACTTATGACCAGCTGCGACGGTGGAACGAGCGGATCGTCTGTGTTGCGATCACCGGCTTCGGGCTGTACGGCGGTGACGACCCGGCCTTCGACTACGTGGTCCAGGCGGGTGTCGGTATCGCCG
The DNA here is from genome assembly GCF_035314665.1 of Mycobacterium sp. Lineage (GTDB taxonomy): Bacteria > Actinomycetota > Actinomycetes > Mycobacteriales > Mycobacteriaceae > Mycobacterium. The sequence continues at coordinate 8,206 of NZ_DATFZD010000429.1, forward strand.
CGTTGACCGGCGATCCGGACGGCCCACCGACGTTGCCGGGCTATTCATCGGCCGACAACTCCACCGGAATGTGCGCGGCGCTGGGGCTTTTGGCCAAGATCATCTCCGGCACAGGCGGACAAGTTGATGTGTCGCTGCGCGACGTGATGCTGTCGCAGCTCAACTACCACGCGTCGGCCTACCTCAACGACGGCGTCGAGCCGGCCCGCAGGCACAACGGCGCCCACTCGTATTACGTTCCGGCCCAGCTCTTTCCGACCGCCGATGGATACCTCGCGCTGTTCATCACGCACGACGGCTTCTGGAAGTCGTTCGCCGCCGAGGCGGGTATCGACGGTTTCGAACGGATGGCGGAACGGGTTGCCCGGCGGGACGAGGTGCTCGCCGTCGTCACGGCCACGCTCGCAACCGACACCGCCGCCGGTTGGGAAGCCCGCCTGCGTCCGCTGGGGGTGCCTGCGGCGGCGGTGCGGACACTGCCGGAAGCGTTGCAGGCCACACCGGAAATCGTGGTCAACGCAGGCGATTTCCGCCTGGTCGGCAACCCGATCCGGGTCGACGGCTACCGGCCGGACTACCGTCCGCCGCCGGAGCTGGCCGTCGACTGAGATCAGTCCGGCGCGGTGAGGTGCGCTTCGGCCAGTTTGCGAAAGACCGCCACCAACCGGCTGCGATCATCCGCCCGGGTGGCCATTACGACGTGGCTGGGCTCGACACCCTCCAACGGGACTGTGACGATGTCGGGCCGCAGGCTGTTGAGGTGGATGCCGGCCGTGATGGCCACCGCCTGCCCGGCGGCAATGACTTCGAACTTGTCTTCCAGCGCCTCGATAAACGGACCATCTGGTGCGCGGCGCCCATCGGGGCGCGGATCGACCCGCCAGAAGGCACTCCAGGTCGGATCAGAGCCTCGCACCCGTGGGATGGGTTCGTCGGCAATGTCTTCGAGCTTGACCGATCGCCTGCCGGCCAGGCGGTGATCGGTCGACACCGCGAGCACCCGAGGCTCGTCATAGAGGATCGTCACGTGCAGCCGGTCGGTCGGAAAAGGCAGTCGCGTCACCACCGCGTCGACTCGATGGTCAAGTAGCGCATCCCGCGCTTGATCCCAATCCACGTGCATGACTTGCACTTCGGCGTCCGGGTGCTCGCGGCGCATCTCGCGCACCGCCGGGGTGACGATCAGGCCCGACGTATAGCCGATCGTGATGCGGCTTGGCTGGGCTGCCGCGCGGGCCTGTGCTGCGGCCTGCGATGCCGAGCGCAGCAGCGCCTTCGCCCGCGGCAGGAACACGTCGCCGGCCTCGGTCAGCCGGGTCCCTTGCGGCGTGCGATCCAACAGGCGCACCCCCAACTGCTGCTCCAGGCGCCGGATCTGCCGGCTCAGCGAGGGCTGCGCGACGCGCAGAGCGGTGGCCGCGCGACCGAAATGCCGGTGCTCGGCCACCACGACGAAGTACCCGACCAGCCGCAGGTCGAGATCTACCACCGGCGATACCGATTCGGTCATGCATGAAGTGTAGGCGCCCAATCCAGCCATGTGCCGCGCGTAGCCTTGCTGAGCTGCTGTGATGCCTAGATTGCATGGCGCCATCTGAAATAGGACTTGGACAGGCTTGGTGGGCCGTCGTTGACTTGATGACATCGACCAGAACGGGTCGACCAGGAAGGGATTGCCATGCACGTCTTTGTCACCGGCGCGACCGGACACATTGGTTCCGCCGTTGTCACCGATCTCCTCCAAGCCGGCCACCGCGTTACCGGCTTGGCCCGTTCGGACACGTCCGCCGCGGCGCTGACGGCCAAGGGCGCCACGGTGCACCGGGGCGACCTCGCCGACCTCGACGGCCTTCGGGCCGCGGCCGCGGCAGCCGATGGCGTCATCCACCTCGCGTATCGAGACGATTTCGACAGCGACTTTGTCGGCGCCGCCGAGACGGATCTATGTGTCGTCGAGGCAATGGGTGAGGCGCTGGCGGGCTCCGACCGTCCCTTGGTAAACACCGCCGGAACGCTGTTGCTGGCGGGAGTCGTGCAAGGACGGACCGCGACGGAAAACGATGTCGCCGAGGGCGGTCCGCGGATCGACTCGGAGAACGCGACGATCGCGATGGCCGAACGCGGCGTACGATCGTCCGTCATTCGCCTGTCGCCGCTGGTGCACAGCACCCTCGATCACCACGGCTTCGCTCACCGCCTGATCGACATCGCCCGCGAAAAAGGCGTCTCCGCCTACGTCGGCGACGGTTCCAACCGCTGGCCCGGCGTCCACACGCTCGACGCCGCGCGCCTGTACCGGCTTGCCGTCGAGGCGGCTCCGGCGGGGACCAGGTTGCATGGTGTCGCCGACGAAGGCGTGCAGTTCCGCGACATCGCCGCCGTCATCGGCCGTCACCTTGACCTGCCGGTAGTGAGCATCTCCGCCGAACAAGCGTATGAGCACTTCGGATTCCTTGCGATCTTCGGATCTTTGGACAATCCGACCTCAAGCGCCCTGACGCAGAAAGTGCTCGACTGGCATCCCAAAGGGCCTGGGCTCATCGAGGATCTCGACGCGGGCCACTACTTTCAACAGTGATGGCCCGCCAAACGCTGGGGCCGGTAGGCATTTGCCTACCAGTCTCGTTCACCAGCGCGGCACCCGCCGTCGCGCAGCGCGAGGCCGTCGCTCGGCTGGAACACGCCGGCTACCAGGCTATCTGGACCAATGAGGTCATTGGCAAAGACGCGTTTGTGCAACTTGGTGTGCTGTTGGCCACCACCGAGCGGACGGTGTTCGGCACCTTTGTCGCCAATATCTGGGCCCGGCCGGCGCAGACCATGCATGCCGCGGCTGCTCAACTCGCCGAGGCGTACCCCGGCAGGCTCGCTGTAGGCCTGGGGGTCGGGTATCCCGAGCAGGCGGCAAGCGTTGGGCAGGAATTCGGCAGCCCGCTGGCCACGATGCGCGACTACCTGGAGCGGATGGACAGCCCGACCTGGCCGCCGGCGCCTGATGCCGCGTATCCGCGGATGATCGCCGCCAACGGACCGAAAATGCTTGCGCTGGCCGGCGAGATTGCGGATGGCGCAATGCCGGCCGGGCTGCCCGCGACGTTCACCGCTCAAGCCCGCGAGGTGCTCGGGCCCGACAAGCTCTTGGTCGTCGGATTGTCGGTGATCCCGGACGCCGACGCCGACCGGGCGAAAGCGGCTGCGCGGGAATCGGTGTCGGGCCGCCTCGCTGCGCCGTCATATGCGGCCAGAATGGCCGGGCTGGGCTACACAGCCCAAGAGATCGCCGAGGTAGGCGATCGTTTGGTGGATGCGCTTGTCGCCCATGGCGATTCGGCAGCGGTCGCGGCCAGGGTGCAGCAGCATCTGCGCGCCGGCGCGGACCAAGTTGCGCTGCTGCTACCGATTGGCGGCGAATTCAGCGCGGGCATCGACCAAGTCGAACAACTCGCACCGGCACTGGCCGAACTCGGCTAGTTCGACGCCGGATTCGTGTAGGCGCGGGTCGGTGAGATCAGCACAGCGGTGCGGCGCTGTTCGCGCATCACCCGGTCGTAGGTGTCCCAGTCGTCGTGGGTTCCGCCGGCCGCCGTGAAGATCTCACGCAGCAAGACCCGGAGCCGCTCGTCGTCGACGTCGGGATGCGGGTCATCGGGCCCGATCAGCTGGGCCGAGCCCTCGACGGTGGCCCACTGCCAACCGGCGCGGGCCGTGACGGTGGTGCGTGGATCGGCGCGCAGATGGGCCAGCTTGCGGGCGCCCCCGATGGCCACCAGCGCGACGACCGGCTCATTCGTCAGTGGGTGTGCCATGACCCCGGCGTTGACTACCGATGCCTGGGCGCTGCCGTCGCGGCGCAACGTCGTGAACACAATCAGCCCCTGGTCGGCAGAGGCGAGATCAGCGAAGCCGGACAGGTCGGTCATGACTAAGTCTCCTTCCGCCCCGGCTATAGCTAAAGCCGTTACAGTGCGGGGCTACTCGTAAACCACTGTCACCGACGTCGTGTCGGGCACCGCCTGACACGTCAAGATATAACCGTCGGCCAGCTCGTCTTCTTCCAGCACGTCGTTGTTGCGCATGGTGGCGCTGCCTTCGGTGAGCAGGGCCATGCACGTCCCGCAGTTGCCGGCCTCACAACTGAACGGCGGCGACAGCCCGGCCCGGCGCGCGGTCTCCAGCAGCGTCTCCCCGGCGACCTGCGGTACCGACACCTTCTTGCGTTCGAGGTGGATCGTCACGGTACCGCCCGCTTCTCCGGCGACGGCCACATCAGCAGTGGTCGCCTTGAGCGGCGGTGATGCGTCGAAGTCCTCGACTAGGACCCGCGCGCCATCCGGCAGCGCGGAGCGCACCACGGCCATGAAGCCTTCCGGGCCGCACACATAGCATTCGGCATCCGTATCGCCGCCGACGAACCTCGTGACGGCGTCCGGTTCCAACAGCCCGTGCTCGGCGTCGATATGGCGGTCCACCGACAGCCGGCCGGGATAACGCTCGACGAGTTCATCGATGACCGCCTCGAAGATCACCGAAGCCCGGTCGCGGTCGGCGCACAGTATGCGCACCGCGCGGTCGGTGGTCGCCAATGCGCTCTTGGCCAGCGACAGGATCGGCGTCACGCCGCTACCGCCGGCGAAGGCCAGCAACGGCACCGAGGTAGGGCTGAGGACAAACGTGCCCGCGGCTCTGGTCATGGTCAGCTCATCGCCTTCGACCACGTTGTCGACCATCCAATTGGAGACCTTGCCGCCGGCGACCCGCTTGACCGTGGTCATCAACTCGCTATCGGTCTCGGGCGCGCTCGACATCGAATACGACCGATACAGCTCCTGGCCGTCGACCGTCACCCGGAAGGTGCAGAACTGGCCGGCGCGATAGGCGAACGGCGTCTCGTGTGGGTCCAGCACAAAGGTGCGGGTGTCAGCCGTCTCCTTGACGATCCGGGTCACCGTGGCCTGCTGGAACACGTGGCGTTCCGCCATGCCTGCACCCTCCACACTTTGCGTTCTTCACTTCAGAGAATACTATTCTCTCAAAACGATAGGATGTTCTCAATGTCGCAGGCCGGGCCGCCACAACGTGCGCCGACCGCGCTCGCGTTCGAGGACCGGCACTACAGCCTTGCGCAGCTCAACGCGCTGGCCGACGGGCTGGCGGCCAGCCTGCGCGGACGCGGCGTAGCGGCCGGTGACCGGGTGGCGCTGATGTCGTCCAACCGCCCCGAGTTCGTCGTCGCGCTGCACGCGATCTGGCGGCTGGCCGCGGCCGTCGTGCTGATCAGCCCGGCCTGGAAGCGTGACGAAGTCGAGCACGCGCTGGCGTTGACGAATCCGTCCCACGCCGTCGGGGACCATGCGGTGCTGTCGGAACTGATGCCGATGCGCCATCTCGACGAGCCGATCGCGCCGGGCGAACCGGTGTTCGGCTCGCCGTCGCCGGACGCCGATGCGGTGTTGGCGTTCAGCTCGGGCACCACCGGTCTGCCCAAGGCGGTTCGGCACACGCATGCGTCGTTGCAGGCCGCCGTTCGGCATTGGCGCGACGCGCTGGGCTTGACCGCAGGCGACCGAATCCAGATCGCCACACCGCCGTCGCACATCCTCGGTTTGCTCAACATCGAGACGGCATTGCACACCGGGGTATGGATGCGCCTTCATCGCCGATTCGACATCGACCGCATCCTGCAGCACATCCAGGCCGACCGGATCACCGTCGAAATAGCCGTCGCGCCAATCGCATTGGCGATCGCCTCGCATCCGCGCCTCGAGTCCTACGATCTCTCGTCGTTGCGGTTCATCATGTGGGGCGCGACCCCGGTCAGCGAGAGCGTCGCCGAAACCGTCACCCGGCGCACCGGCATCGGCTGGCTTCCCGCGTACGGCACCACCGAGCTGCCGGTCATCGCCTGCAATCCGCTTGAGGGTGCGCGGCTCGATTCGGTGGGGCGGCCGGTGCCCGGCGTGCAGGTGCGGGTGGTGTCGCTGCAGACCGGCGAGCCGGTCGGCCCCGGCGAGGTCGGCGAGATCCAGGCCCGGTCGGAGTCGCTGATGGCCGGCTATCTGCCCTGCGAGGCGACGCGAGATGCCTTGTACGACGGCTGGTATCGCACGGGCGACGTCGGCTATCTCGACTCCGGCGGCTGGCTGCGGATCACCGACCGGTCCAAGGAGATGATCAAGGTCCGCGGTTTCCAGGTTGCGCCCGCCGAGATCGAGGCGGTGCTGCATGCTCATCCCGCCGTCGAAGACTGCGCGGTGTTCGGGATCCCCGACGGCGTCGACGGGGAGTCGGTCGTCGCCGCGATCGCGACGCGGGCACCGGTCGACGCCGCCGAACTGACGGCCCGGGTGGGTGAGCGGCTTGCGTCGTACAAAAGCCTGAGCCGTGTGGTGTTCGTGCCCGAAATACCTCGGCTGCCCTCCGGAAAGGTGCTACGCCGAGTTCTCAAGGAGCGCTATGGATGTACGTCTGACAGCTGAACAACAACAACTGTGCGACGCCGCCGCCAAAATGGCCGACGACCTCGGCCCGGGTTCGGTGCAAGACCTCGACGACGACGATCGAATTGCCCGGCTGGACAAGCAAATCGAGATGACGGGCTGGCGATCGCTGCGTACCGACGGGGCCTCCGGGGTGGAAGTGGCTATCGTCGCTGAGGAATTCGGCCGCGGATTGGTCGACGCCCCGTTTCTCGGACCGGTGCTTGCCGACGATCTGGCCCGGCATGTCGGCGGCGACGGCGCCGGGTCGACGATCGCCGTGGGGGGTCACGGTGTCGACGCTCGGGGTTATCAGCGGGCGTTGTCGTTGGACGGGACGACGGTCCTGGCCGCCGATCTGAGCGCAATCGGCGAGGCCGTGGACCTGACCAGGGCCACCGCCGACGTCGTCGGAAAAGCAAGCGCCATAGGCGAACTGGACGCCGATGTCGCCGGCCGCTGGCTGGCACTAGCCCTGGCCACGACCTCGGCGGATCTGGTCGGAACGGCCCGAGGCGCACACACCCTGGCCTGCGACTACGCGAAAATCCGTGAACAATATGGTAATTCGATCGGCTCCTATCAAGCCATCGCGCACCTGCTCGCGGAAAGCCTGGCGCTGATCGAGGGTTCGGTGAGTGTGCTGCGACATGCCGCCTGGGCGGTCGACGAACTGGCCCCGGACGAGGCCATCCGCGCGGCTCGGGTCGCGAAGATCTATTGCGCGCGCGCCGCGCGAACGGTGTGCGAGACCGCCATCCAGGTGCACGGCGGCATCGGCAACACTTGGGAATGCCTGGCGCACGTCTACCTGCGGCGCGCGTTGACATCGACCGAACTGTGGCCTGTCAAGTTGGAGGAGATCGACGTTGGACTTTCGTGATTCGGCCGACGAAGCGGCCTTCCGTGATCAGCTGCGGTCGTGGCTTGCCTTGCACGCCAAGGAGTTTCCGAGCTCGGGCGACGAATACTGGGCCAAGCAGGGCGAATGGCATCGGGCGCTGTATGAGGGTGGCTTCTTCGGGCTGTCCTGGCCCCGTGAATACGGCGGGCAGGAGCTGCCGCCGGTGTACGACGTCATTCTCGACGAAGAGCTGGCGCGGGCCGGCGCCCCGCCCCGGCCCAGCCTCGGCTATCTGGTCTCCGGCCTGACCCGACACGGCAGTAAGGAGCTGTGCAGTCGGTTTTTGCCCGGCATGATCAACGGCACCGAGCGATGGTGCCAGGGCTTCAGCGAGCCGGGCTCCGGCTCGGATCTCGCGTCGCTGACCACCACCGCCACCCGCGACGGCGACAACTACGTGATCCAGGGACACAAGATCTGGACCAGCTACTCCGATGTCGCGGACTGGTGTCTGCTGTTGGCCCGTACCGATCCGGACGCCAAGCGCCATCGCGGCATCTCGGCGTTCATCATCTCGATGAAACAGCCAGGCGTGCAACAGCGTCCGCTGCGGATGATCAACGGTGTCACCACCGAATTCGGCCAGGTGTTCTTCGACGGCGCTCTCGCGCCGGTGCAGCACATGGTGGGTGCCCCGGGCGAGGGGTGGGCACTTGCCATGACGGTGGTCGGCCACGAACGCGAACCCTCCACGCTGGGGTACGCGGCGCGCTACGGCAAGCTCGTGCGTGAGCTGGCCACCCGCACCGATGGTCCGGCACCCCCCGAATTGGCTTGGGCCGCAGTGCAGACCGAGATGCTGACCCATCACGTCCGGCGTCGGTTGTCCGAACAGCTCGACGGCGTGACGCACACGTCGGACGGATCGCTGGACAAGTTGCTGATGACCTGGGTCGAGCAGTCGGTCGGCCACGCCGCGTTGGCCGTCACGGGCATCGACGACCCCGGCCTGCTGTCCGCCTACCTCTACAGCCGCGCGCAAAGCGTGATGGGCGGGACATCGCAGATCCAGAAAAACATCATCGCCTCACGAATCTTGGGATTGGGAGCCTGACGTGTACGACATGCCGACCGAAATCGACGTTCAGGCCGACGGGCCGCTGCGGATCATCACGCTGAACCGGCCCGATTCGCTCAACTCGGTCAACGACGATCTACACCACGGGCTGGCCAAGCTGTGGCAGCGGATGAGCGACGACCTAAGTGTCCGTGCCGCGGTGATAACCGGTGCCGGCCGGGCGTTTTCGGCCGGCGGCGACTTCGCGTACCTCGAGGAGTTGGCCGGCGACGCAGCGTTGCGGGCCAAGACGATCGCCGACGGGCGCGAAATCGTGCTGGGCATGGCTCGCTGCCGGGTCCCGGTGGTGGCTGCCGTCAACGGTCCGGCCGTCGGGCTGGGCTGCAGCCTGGTCGCGCTGAGCGACATCGTCTACATCGCCGAAGACGCGTACCTGGCCGACCCGCACGTGCAGGTGGGGTTGGTGGCCGCGGACGGAGGACCGCTGACCTGGCCGCTGCACATCAGCTTGCTGTTGGCCAAGGAGTATGCGCTGACCGGCATGCGGATTTCCGCGCAGCGGGCGGTCGAACTCGGCCTGGCCAACCACGCGGTGGCCGACCCGCTCGCCGAGGCCGTGAAGGCCGCGAAAAAGATTCTCGAACTGCCGCAGCAGGCGGTCGAGAGCACCAAACGCGTCCTCAACGTGCATCTCGAGCGCGCGGTGCTGGCCACGATCGACTATGCGCTGTCCGCCGAGAATCAGTCCTTCCAGACCGAGGACTTCCGCTCAATCGTGACGAAGTTGGCGGCCGGCAAAAATTGACCGGTCACGCACCCACCGAACGTCACGCCAGAGTGGCGTTGGGCGGCGACTGTTGCGCTGGCGTGACGTTCGACGCGCCGACGGCTATTCGACCGCCGGCACCGCCAACGACGATTGCGTCCCCGCTTGCCCATTGGAGAAAAGCCGGCGATGTGTGCGGGCGGGGAGTTGGGTTCGGCCACGGTCATCGAGGCTCCGGCGGCATGATCGTCAGATGACGATCGCTGATCTGATCGCCGCCGCGCGCGGCGGTTCGCCGCGAGCCGCCGGCCGGTTGCTCAGCCTGGTCGAAGGTGAGCGTCGCGACGAGGTGCTGGCGAGCCTCGATCCGTCGTCGGTGCTCGTCGTCGGGATTACCGGCCCGCCCGGCGCCGGTAAGTCGACGACGATCGCGGCGTTGGTGGGGGCCTACCGGCAACGCGAGTTGCGGGTGGCGGTGCTCGCCGTCGATCCGTCGTCGCCGTTCAGCGGTGGTGCGTTGCTCGGCGACCGAATTCGGATGGCCGCACACATCAACGACCCCGATGTGCTGATCCGCTCGGTGGCCACCCGGGGTCATCTGGGCGGGCTCGCCGCGGCCGTTCCCGCGGCCATCCGGTTACTCGGGGCGCTGGGCTACGACGTGATCCTGCTGGAAACCGTTGGCGTGGGGCAGTCGGAGATCGAGATCGCCGCGGTCGCCGATCCGACCGTGGTCATCCTCAACCCCGGTGCCGGCGACGCGGTGCAGGCCGCCAAGGCCGGACTGCTCGAGGTCGCCGACATCGTGGCGGTGAACAAGGCCGACCGGGAAGGCGCCGAGCAGACCGTCCGCGACCTTCGCGGCGAGACCAAAGCTCCGATCATCAGCCTGATTGCCGCCAAAGGTGAAGGGCTGTCGGGCTTGATGGAGGCGATCGACGCCCATCACCGCGCCGACAGCCGCGATCGCCGCTCTGCTCGCGCGCGGGCCCAGATCCTGTCGCTGGCGCAAACCCGGCTGCGCACGCACCCCGACCTCGATCGGCTCGCCGAATCGGTGGCCGACGGCCGCGACGATCCCTACACTGCCGCCGAACAGCTGCTTGCCCCCGCACCCCAACCGTACTGTGCCGCAGAGGAGAAGACGCATGACAACGCGATCCACGACTAGCGAGGTTTTGGTCATCATCGGCGTCGGCGGGATGGGGCTGTCGATCGCCCGTCGTGTCGGAGCGGGGCGGACGATCGTGTTGGCGGACGTCAACGCCGCAGCTTTGAAAGCTGCTGCCGATGCGCTCACCGGCGACGGGCATCGGGTGTTGACCCGGGAAGTCGACGTCACTTCCCGCAGCTCGGTGGCCGCCGTTGCGGAGATGGCTGTTGAGGCCGGGCGTGTCACGGCTGTTGTTCATACCGCAGGACTTTCGCCGCAACAGGCACCCGCAGAAGCGGTGATGGCGGTCGACCTGCTGGGGGTTGCCTTGACGATCGACGAGTTCGGCCGCGTGATCGAGCCAGGCGGCGCCGCGGTCGTCATCGCCAGCATGGCCGGCCACATGCAGCCGGCACTAGACTCGGAAGTCGAGCGGCAGCTGGCGACCGCGCCGGCCGACGAGCTGCTCGGCCTCGAAGCGTGCTCGAAGATCACCAACAGTCAGATGGCGTATCCATTCGCCAAGCGGGCCAACCAAATCCGGGTTGCCGCCGCGGCCGGATCCTGGGGCGAACGCGGTGCGCGGATCAACAGCATCAGCCCGGGGATCATCTCCACGGCGATGGGCCGCTTAGAGCTGGGCAGTGAATCCGGCGCGCTCATGCAAGCCATGGTCGACAACTCTGGACTGCGACGGCTTGGCACACCCGAGGACATCGCCGCCGCCACCGAGTTCCTGCTCGGGCCGTCGGCGGCATTCATCACCGGTGCCGATCTGTTGGTCGACGGCGGAGTGGTCGCCGCGATCCAAACCGGCACAATCGATCTCGCCAAGGCGCTCGCCGGTCGATGAGAGCCTCCATCGTCACAGCGCCGGGGGAGACGCAAATTGTCGAGCTACCCAAACCTGCGGCTGGTCGCAGCGATGTACTGGTGAAGATGCGGGCCTGCGGCATCTGCGGGTCGGACGCGTTGTACATCTCGTTGGGTGGCCTGCCACCCCGCCAGGGGAAGATGCCGCTCGGCCATGAGCCCGCCGGCGAAGTCGTCGAAGTCGGTCGCGACGTCACCGGCATAGCCGTGGGCGATCATGTCGTGATCAACCCGATGGTCGCGCCGGGCGGGATCATCGGCAACGGTGGTCCGACCGGTGCGCTCGCGGACTATCTGCTCGTCGAGGACGCTGTGCGCGGCAAGAGTCTCGAGGTCGTGCCCGATCACATCCCGTTCGAAGTGGCGGCGCTGAACGAGCCGATGGCTGTCGCGCGACACGCCGTGAACCAAGTTGCGCCCAAGGCCACCGACAAGGTGGTGGTGTTCGGCGCCGGTCCGATCGGGCTCGGCGCGACAATCGGATTCAAATCGGCTGGGGTACAACACGTCACCGTGGTCGACCTGATCCAGTCACGGCTGGAGAAAGCCCTCAGAGTGGGTGCCGATGCGGTGCTCAATTCCGCCGACGAAGACGTCGCGCAACGCCTGATCGACATCCACGGACGGGGCGAGTCGATGTTTCCGGGCAAGGCCGGCACCGACATCTATCTTGACGCCGCGGGCGTACCGGCGGTGATCAATACCGCCTTGACGGCTGCGAAGACCGGAGCCAAGGTTGTGGTGGTCGCCGTCCACAAAGAACCGGTACCGGTGGACTTTCTCAACATCATGAGCAACGAGGTCACCATTGTCGGGTCGATGGGCTACCCGAAGGAAATCTTCGAGGTCACCAAAGACATCGCCGCCAACTGGGAAAAGTATGCCGTCATCGTGAGCCACACGCTGCCGTTCGAGGACGTAGCGGAGGCCCTGCGGATGGCCGGCACGCCCGGCGCCGCCGACAAGGTAGTGGTCACTTTCGGCTGACGGCGCGCTCTTGATTTGCTGCCGGTCAACATGTTGCATGAGAACATGACTCGTTCCGCCGATGAGCTGGTAACCGAATTCTGCAAGCTGTGGTCATCTCCGAACCCGGACGAACTGGCCGGCTATTTCACCGAAGACGCCGTCTACCACAACATTCCCATGGAGCCGGTGCAGGGTCGCGAGGCGATCAAGCAATTCATTGCGGGCTTCGTCGCCGCGGTCGACGGCATCGACTTCAACGTGCACCGACAGGTCAGCGACGGCACGGTGGTGATGAACGAACGCACCGACGTGATGCACCGCAAGGACGGCGGCGAGGTATCGCTACCGGTGATGGGTGTCTTCGAGGTACACGACGGCAAGATCGCAGCCTGGCGCGACTACTTCGACATGGCAGCCATCACCCAGGCTTTCAGTTAGTCGACCGGCTTGCCTGTCGCCGCGGCATAGCCGGCGCGGAAGCCGAAAACCATTGCCGGACCGATGGTTCCGCCTGCGCCGCCGTAGGCCCGCCCGGTCACCCCGCCCATCGCGTTGCCGGCGGCGAACAGGCCCGGTATCGGCGCGCCACTGACGTGCAAAACCCGTCCGTCACGGTCGGTCCGCGGTCCACCCTTGGTTCCCATCGCACCGATCGAGATCGGGACCGCGTAGTACGGCGCGGTATCGACGGGGCCGAGCGTCTTGCCGGCCAGCGTCGTCGCACGGTCGTCGCCCCAGTAGCCGTCGTACGCGCTTGAGCCACGGCCGAAGTCGGGATCCGAGCCGGCGAGCGCATTCTGGTTCCAGTTTTCGATCGTGCGGGCCAGCCGGTCGGGCTCGATACCGGTCTTGGCTCCCAGCTCGGCCAGATCGGCCGACGCGCAGAACCAGTCCGGGACCGGCTCATCCGGCTCGACGCCCAGGAATCCGTAGTGCTTGTGGTGAATCGAGTCGAACACCATCCACGCCGGGTCGTTGACGTAGCCGTCTCGCGGGTCGAGGTAGTGGAAGGCCCCGGCCATCGAGTTGTAATCGCAGGCCTCGTTGACGAAACGTTTCCCGGCGCGGTTGACGATGATGCTGCGCGGGCGTGTTCGTTCCAGGCGTACGCTGCGGCTGCGTTGTTTCCCGTCGATCGTGTCGCCCGGGATCTGCACGATCGGCACCCACCACGCTTCGCCCATGTTGGCCAGGTCGGCGCCGTGAGCCATCGCCATGCGCAAGCCGTCGCCGGTGTTGTTGGGCGGCGAGACGGCGCCGTGCATCGGTCCGCGCAGAAAAGCGTTGACCAACGAGGGATCCCATTCGAAGCCGCCGGTGCCCAGGATGACACCGTGACGCGCACGCACGGCCAGTTCCCGGCCGGCGCGGCTGACCCGGACGCCGACGATCTCGCCGTCGTCGGCGATAAGCTCCTCGGCCCGGGCGTTCGTCGCGGGCGTCACGCCGGAATCCAGTAATCCCCTGAGCAGCCCGGCAATTAGCGCAGTGCCCGCCACACACAGGTCGGTGGTGGTCTCATCGACCGCCGCGTGCAGCCTCGCCCGGGTTTCGGCGTCGAAACCGACGTTGGACCAGTCCGCGGGAAACGACGTGATCCGATCCCGCCAGTCACCCAAGCGGGCGATGTCGAACGGGGCAGCGGTCAGCGATCGACCTCCGGCCGGGCGACCGCCCGGCAGCTCCGGCTTGTAATCCGGGAAACCGTCCGCGATTTCGAAGCGCAGACTGCTGTGCGCCTCGACGAAATCGAGCATCGCCGGCCCGGTTCGCACAAACGTGTCGACCAGCGCCTCATCCATCGAGCCGAACGACTGCGCGTCGAGATACCGCAGCGCATCCTCTACCGTCAATTCCCCGTCGGGCGAGCGATTATGCGCGGGGATCCACACCACGCCGCCCGAAACCGCCGTGGTGCCACCGACAGTCGCGGCTTTCTCGTAGACCGCCACCGAAGCGCCGTTGGCGGCCGCGGTCAATGCGGCGGTCAGCGCGGCGCCTCCGCTGCCGAGTACGACGACGTCGACTTCGTGGTCCCACGACCGCATAAGCTCGTTATCCTTCCAGCTCAGGTCAGCTGAGTAGCACCGATAATTCCTTGGCTGCCTTGATGACTGCGTCCTTGCCTCGCATCACCACGTCTTCGCGGTGCGAAATCAGGTTGATGCACGTCGGTAGCGACGGCGGCAGGCGGTGCACCGGGACGGCCAGACCGTAGGTGTTCGGCTCGATCTCGCCATGGGTGATCACCCACTCCTGCTCGCGGGCACGGACGACGAGGTCGCGTTCGTCCGGGCGCGGCGGCATGCTCGCCAGCAGTGCGATGCCCGCGGCCCCCCGATCGAGCGGGTAGCGGCTGCCCTCATGGAAGGCGAGCTGGTAAGCGACCTGGGTCGGGACGATCACCGCGACCGCGACCTGCTGGTCGCCCTCGGCGACGAGCAACGACACCGTGGTGCCGAGATCGTCGGCCAGGGCGCGCAGGGTGGGCAGACTCAGCTGGCGCACATTGCGATCGAACGATGCACCGAGAACCGCCAGGCCCGCGGCCGGCCGGTAGCGCCCGTCGTCGCCCTTGGCGACGAACCGAAATTGGGAAAGCGTCGCGAGCAGGCGATAGGCGATTGTTCGATGGACGCCGACCCCGTCGGCGACCTGCGTCACGGTCAGCCCCGACGGGGCGTCGGCCACCAGCTGCAGCGCATTGAGCCCTCGGGCCAGCGTCTGCGAACCGGGCGCGGCAGTGATCGGGGTGTCCGGCATGTCAGCACACCGTGCCGCAGTCGGCCAACGCGACCTGCGCTTCCCTTGACAGACAACCGACGGAGAGCGATGCTCTATACATAGTGCACATTAATGTGCGATTTTAGCACACACGATTGGCGCAAAACGAGAACAAAATTTCCCTGAGGCCCACGAGCCATAACAAGAGAGGAACCGGTGGCCGAGCACGAGAGCGTGTGGAGTGATCTGCAGGGTGTCCCGTTTGTGCAGGGCTACCTCGACGCCGGCGGTGTGCGAACCCGCTACCTGCATGCCGGCGATCCGGCCAAGCCGGCGCTGATCCTGCTGCATGGCTCGGGTGGCCACGCCGAGGCGTACGTCCGCAATCTGGAGGCCCACGCGGAGCACTTCTCGACGTGGTCGATCGACATGTTGGGCCACGGCTACACCGACAAGCCCGGCCATCCGTTGGAGATCGGCCACTACATCGAGCACCTGCTGGCCGTCCTGGACGCCGTCGGCGCCGAGCGCGCCCACTTGTCCGGTGAATCGCTCGGTGGTTGGGTGGCCGCCCGCGCCGCTGTCGACCATCCCGACAAGGTCGACCGGCTGGTCCTCAACACCGCGGGCGGCTCGCAGGCCGATCTCGAGGTGATGCAGAGGATCATCACCTTGTCCATGGCCGCCGCGGAGAACCCGACCTGGGAAACCGTGCAGGCGCGGATCAAGTGGCTGATGGCCGACAAGTCCAAGGATTACGACGATCTGGTCGCCAGCCGGCAGCGGGTGTACCGCCAGCCGGGCTTCGTGGCGGCGATGCGGGACATCATGGCGTTGCAGGATCCTGAGATTCGGGCCCGAAACCTCTTGGGCCCTGCCGAGTATGGCTCGATCACCGCGCCCACCCTGGTGTTGTGGACCAGCGATGACCCGACGGCCGATGTCACCGAGGGCCGCCGCATCGCGTCGATGATCCCGGGCGCGCGGTTTGAGCTGATGCCTGGTTGTGGGCACTGGCCGCAGTACGAGGACGCCAAGACCTTCAACCGCCTGCATCTCGACTTCCTGCTGGGGCGCTGACTGTGGCCGACGACCAGGATGTAGACGTCGACGTTGTGGTGGTCGGCGCAGGCCCGGTCGGTTTGACCCTGGCCAATATCCTTGGCCTGCAAGGCGTACGCACCCTGGTGGTCGACGAGCGCGCGACGCTGATCGACTATCCCCGGGGCGTGGGCCTTGACGACGAGTCGCTGCGCACTTTCCAGGCGATCGGTCTGGTCGAGCGCATTCTGCCCCACACCGTGCCGAATCAGATCCTGCGATTCGTCGACGCCAAACGTCGGGTGCTTGCCGAAATGGCGCCGCCCGACGCGCGTTTCGGCTGGCCCAAACGCAACGGCTTCGTGCAGCCGCTGGTCGATGCCGAGTTGCTGAGCGGGTTAGACAGATTCGAGCACGTCGACGTGTGGTGGAACCGTCCCATGACGTCATGCGCCGAAACCGCCGATGCGGTAACCGTCGAGCTCGACGGCGACCGCGGGCGAAAGAACGTGCGGACGCGTTACGTGGTCGGCTGCGACGGCGGACGGAGCACCACCCGGCGGCTGATGGGCGTGTCCTTCGACGGCACGACCTCACCGACGCGCTGGCTGGTTGTCGACGTCGCCAACGATCCGCTCGGACATCCCAACAGTGAGGTCGGCGCCGACCCGCAGCGCCCCTACGCTTCGATCTCGATCGCGCACGGAATTCGCCGCTTCGAGTTCATGATTCACGCCGACGAGACCGACGAACAGGCCGAAGATCCGGCCTTTCTCGCGCGCATGCTGGCTTACTTCGTCCCCCACCCGGACCGCGTCGAGGTGATCCGGCATCGGGTTTACACCCATCATTCGCGGATCGCCGGGGCGTTTCGGCGGGGTCGGCTGCTGCTCGCGGGTGACGCCGCCCACTTGATGCCGGTGTGGCAGGGCCAGGGCTACAACAGCGGGATCCGCGACGCGGCGAACCTGGGCTGGAAACTTGCGGCGGTGGTGACCGGATACGCTGAGGATGCGTTGCTCGACACCTACGACGTGGAACGCCGCAAGCATGCCCGCGCGATGATCGACCTGTCGACGATGGTGGGCCGGGTCATCTCGCCGACCAACCGTCGAGTCGCCGCGGTTCGTGACATGGTGGTGCGATCGGCGTCAATTGTGCCGTCGCTCAAGCGGTATGTCCTGGAGATGCGGTTCAAACCGATGCCGCGATACGAGCACGGGGCCGTCGTGCACTCCGAACCGCGCCGTACCGATTCGCCGGTCGGCACCTTGTTCGTGCAACCCTGCGTGGACACCCGCGAACAGCAGAACGTCCTGCTCGACGATGTCCTCGGTGGCGGGTTCGCCGTGCTGTGCTGGAACAACAATCCGCGCGAAATTCTCGGACCGACAGCGTTTGCGAACTGGAAGGCGCTGGGCGCGAAGTTCGTAGCGGCGCGGCCAATGAGCCAGCTGCACTGGACCGGGCACGACGATCCGGACGTCCTGGTCGTCGGCGACCACGGCGGCGACCTCAAAGCCTGGTTCGACACCCACCAAGAGTCCGTGCTGTTCCTGCGCCCCGACCGTTGCATCGCGGGCGCCTGTATCGCTCAACTCTCACCCGAGCTGAGTGCCTCGCTCTTCGACGTCCTCACCCTGACACCGGGAGGCAACCGTGCCACTAGCCCTGTGCTGTATGTCTCACAGCCCGCTACTGAATCTGCCCGGGCCGGCGCAGGACCTCCTTGATGACATCGACGGCGCACTCACGCAGGCAAGGGAATTCGTCGAGGGCTTCGACCCGGAGCTCGTCGTCATCTTCGCCCCCGACCACTACAACGGCTTCTTCTACAAGCTGATGCCACCGTTCTGCATCGGTACCGAAGCACAGGGGATCGGCGATTACGGCACACACAAAGGCTCGCTTGACGTTCCCGAAGCCATTGCGGTCGCCTGCGCGAAAGCGGTCCTATCGGCCGGCGTCGACGTCGCCATATCGGCGAACATGGACGTCGACCACGGAACCGTACAGCCATTGGAGAAATTGTTCGGTCGCGCGACTGCGCGCCCGGTGATACCGATCTTCATCAACTCGGTCGCAACCCCGCTGGGGCCGCTGCATCGTTGCCGGGCGCTGGGAACCGCGGTCGGTAGCTATCTGGCCACCCTGAACAAGCGGGTACTGGTGGTGGGATCCGGTGGGCTGTCGCATGATCCACCGGTCCCTACGCTGGCAACGGCGACGCCGGCAGTGGTGGAACGAATTGTGCACGGCCGGCCGATGACGACCGAACAACGGCAGGCCCGGCAGACCGCGGTGATGGATGCGGCCAGAAGCTTCGCCAACGGGGGCAGCGAGCTACAAGCCCTCAACCCGGCTTGGGATCAGCGATTCCTCGACATTCTCGACAGCGGAGAACTCGACGAGCTGGACAAGTGGTCTAACTCGTTCATCGCGCAAGAGGGTGGCAACTCCGCACACGAGATCCGCACCTGGGTCGCCGCTTTTGCGGCGCTGCGGTCCACTGGGCCATACCAGACCGGGGTGCGCTACTACAAGCCGGCTCCCGATCTGATCGCCGGCTTCGCCGTCAGAACGGCGGTGCCGACATGACTGCGCCGGCGACGATGCAGAGCGTAGCGATGAGGAGGAGCGGCGCCGATGACCTGTGACGTTGACGTGCTGGTGATCGGTTCCGGCGGCGGCGGCATGACGGCCGCTCTGGCTGCCCACGCCTCCGGTCTGGAGACGCTGGTCGTCGAAAAGTCCAGCCAATTCGGCGGTTCCACCGCGCTGTCCGGCGGGGGCATCTGGGTACCGGGCGCGCCCGCGCAGCGCCGGGCAGGCTACGCGCCGGCGCCAGAGGGTGTTGTCGACTACCTGCGGCGGATCACCGACGGTTTGGTCAGCGCCGCGCGCATCCGGCAGTACGTCGACTCGGCGCCGAAGATGATGGAGTTCCTCGAGCAACTCAGCCCGTGGTTCGAGTTCGTGTGGAAGCCCGGCTACGCCGACTACTATCCGGAACTGCCGGGTGGTTCCGAACTCGGTAGCACGATCAATGTTCCGCCGATCGATTTGCGCACGTTGGCGGAGGAGGAACAACATCTGCTTCAGCCCCTGGCCTTGGCACCTCGCGGAATCTGGCTGGGCCCCAAGGAGCTTCGGTCGTTCTACCAGGTTCGCCAGTCATGGGCCGGCAAGGGCGTCCTGGTGAAGCTGGTGTGGCGGATGGTCAGGGCGCAAGTCTTCGGGGATCGAATCGCGGCGATCGGCCAGTCGCTGACTGCGCGGCTCCGGCTGGCGATGAAAGACCGCGGTATCCCGCTGTGGCTGGACTCGCCGATGACCGAACTGCTCACCGACGACGACGGGTCGGTGACCGGTGCGACCGTCGTGAAAGACGGCTCCCCGCTGCAGATTTCCGCCAGGCGCGGGGTCATCCTGGCGACCGGCGGATTCGATCACGACATGGCATGGCGCAAAGAGCACCAGCCGACCGTGGAACAGGACTGGAGCTTCGGTAATCCCGCTGCCACCGGTGACGGTATCCGTGCCGGCCAGCGGGTCGGCGCGGCCACCGACCTGCTCGACGAAGCCTGGTGGTTCCCGGCCATCCAATGGCCCAATGGCCGAATGCAGTTCATGCTCAACGAGCGAATGATGCCGTCGCAGTTCATCGTCAACGGTGACGGGAAGCGCTTCATCAACGAGGCGGCTCCTTACATGGACTTCGGCCACGCGATGATCGAGGGGCAGAGATCCGGTGTCACCCACATTCCGTGCTGGCTGATCACCGACCATCGGTCCTTCAATCGGTATGTCGTCGCGGGACATCTTCCGCTGCCCAAGATTCCGGGCGCTCCGGTGCCCACGGGGCGAAACCTACCCAAGGCGTGGCTGGAGTCGGGCGTGGTCAAAGCGGCGAACAGCTGGGATGAGCTCGCCACCAAGATCGGGGTGCCGACCGGACAGCTTCGCACCACCGCCGAGCGTTTCAACGAACTGGCGCGCAAAGGCCATGACGACGACTTCAACAGGGGTGACAGCGTTTACGACAATTACTACGGAGATCCCACTCTGCCCAACCCCAATCTGTATCCGCTGGGCAAACCGCCCTACTACGCCTTTCGGGTCGTTCTCGGCGACCTGGGCACATCGGGTGGTCTGCGCACGGATGAGTACGCCCGGGTGCTGCGCACCGACGGCACCGTCGTACCCGGCCTCTATGCCGTCGGTAACACCTCGGCGGCGGTGATGGGACGCAGCTACGCCGGCGCCGGCGCGACCATCGGGCCGGCGATGACCTTCGGCTACGTCGCCGCCAAGCACCTAGTCAGTGAAAGCTCAACTCACTCAATTGTTCCGGGAGGTTCCAGTTGAAAATCTCATTGTTCTACGAATTCGCGCTACCCCGTCCGTGGGTACCGGACGACGAGCACGTCCTGCTGAAGGATTGTCTCGACGAGGTCGAGGCGGCAGACAAGGCCGGCTTCTCCACGGTCTGGTTGACCGAGCATCACTTCCTGGAGGAGTATTGCCATTCCACCGCACCGGAGATGTTCCTGGCCGGGGCCAGCCAGCGGACCAAGAACATCCGGCTGGGATTCGGCATCATGCACCTGCCGCCGGCCGTCAACCATCCGGCCCGGGTCGCCGAACGGATTGCCACCCTTGACCTCATCTCGGACGGACGGGTCGAGTTCGGCACCGGAGAGTCCTCATCGATCGGCGAGTTGGGCGGCTTCAACATCGATCCCGCCGACAAGCGGGCCCAGTGGGAAGAAGCGCTGGAGGTCGCGATCCGGTGCATGATCGAGGAGCCGTTCACCGGGTTCAAGGGCGAGCACATCGAAATGCCGGCCCGCAATGTCATCCCCAAGCCGCTGCAAAAGCCGCACCCGCCGGTGTGGGTCGCCTGCACCAGGCCGGCGTCGGTGCAGATGGCTGCCCAGAAATGCATCGGGGCACTGAGTTTCGCCTACACCGGCCCGGGCCCGCTGACCGAGCGAGTGAACGGCTACTACAAGGAGCTCGAGGAAGCCGGCGTCCCGATCACCCCGCAGATCAACCCGAACATCCTTGCCATCGGCGGTGACCTGTCGATGATGGTGGCCAAGACCGACGAGCAGGCGGTCGAACGCCTCGGGATGGGCGGCGGGTTCTTCTCGTTCGGGATCATGCACTACTACATGACCGGAATCCACACCCCCGGACGGACCGGAGTCTGGAAGCGCTATCTCGAAGAATGCGAGAAGGATCCGACGCTGGCCTATGGACCCGGTCGCGGCGCCATCGGCTCGCCGGCCACGGTGCGGGAGTTCCTCCGCGGTTACGAGGACAGCGGCGTCGACGAGATCATCTTGCTGCTCAACCCGCGCAGCCACGAAGGCACCATGGAATCCATCGAGCTGATGGGCAAAGAGGTGCTGCCCGAGTTCATCGAGCGCGACGCAAAAGCGGTCGCCGACAAGAAGAAGCGGCTGGAGCCGGTGATCGAGAAGATCGAGGCGCGCCGGCCGGAGTCGACCGCGCCGAAGTTCGACGAGGGCTACTCCTTCGGCGGCCTGCCCACCGGCCGCGGCGGCAAGTTCACCGCGAGCGAGATCCCGGAAGCCATGGCAGAAATCAACGAAGGTCGCGTTCAGGCGGCGCAGCGCGCCAAAGAGCAGAAAGCGCAGCAGTCGTGATAGCGGAAGTTGCTTGACACTTGGGGCAAATCGACGAGTTGTGGCGTTACGACGGTCGCCGAGCGGTGGTGACCGGATGCGCGTCGGGGATCGGGGCGCACGTCGTCAGGCAGCTCACCGAACTCGGCGCCGACGTCGTTGGGTTGGACAAGCATCCGCCGAGCACCGACATCGCGGAGTTCCACGCGCTTGACTTGACCGACCCGGCGTCCATCGACGGTGCCGTGGCGTCGATCGGGGGCGACATCGACGCGCTGTTCAACATCGCCGGCGTCTCCTCGGGCATCGGCGATCCGTTGCTCGTCGTGACGATCAACTTCCTCGGCCTCCGGCATGTCACCGAGGCGGTGTTGGAGAAGATGCCAACGGGGTCGTCGATCGTGAGTGTGTCCTCCCTCGCGGCCGCTAAGTATCGGGAGCATCAGCAGGTCGTCGGCGGGCTGCTGAACACCCGCACGATGCCCGAGGGGATCGAGTGGTGTCACCGCCATCCCGATGCGCTGGCCGACGGGGGCTACCGGTTGTCCAAAGAAGCGATCATCCTTTACACCATGAGAAATACCGCTGCGCTCGGTGCTCGAGGCATTCGCATCAACTGCACCGGACCGGGCGTCACCGAAACTCCGATCCTTGACCAGCTGCGGGCCGCCTACGGCCAGGGGTACCTGGATGACATCCCCAAACCATTGGGCCGGGTCGCCGACCCGGCCGAGCAGGCCGCGGTCCTGGTGTTCTTGAATAGCCAAGCCGCCAGCTATATCTCGGGCCAGGTCCTGTGGGTCGACGGCGGCAATATCGGCGCCGCGGTCGCGCGGGAACTCGAGGAAGGGCAAGCACTGTGGCCAGCCTGACCGATTTTCGCCGCGTCGCGCACGACGTCTGCAACTGGGGACGCTGGGGCGACGACGACGAACTGGGCACGCTCAACTTCATCACCGCGGAGAAGGTCGCGCAGGCAGCCAGTCTGGTCAAGCACGGCAAGGTGTTTCCGCTCGGTGTGGACTTCGGGTCGTCGGGTCCGCAGGGCGCATTCAAGTTTCGGCACAACCCGATCCATGTGATGACCATCGATGGCGGCGATGTGAGCGCGTTGGGCCGCTACGGGCCGGAGTGGGCGCGCAACCCCGGTGCGCAAGAGCTAGGAAAATACTTCGGGGGCGGTCTGCTCCGCTTCAACGACGACATGATCATCATGCCGCTGCAGGCGGCCACCCAGTGGGATGCGCTCTCGCACGTCTACTACGACGATCAGCTCTACAACGGCTTCCCGGCGAGCTCGGTGACGAGCCTCGGTGCATTTCATTGCGGCATCGACAAGGTCGACGGCAAGGGCATCACCTCGCGTGGCGTGCTGCTGGACATCGTTCGGCATCGCGGTGTGGAGACTTTTCTCGAGCTCGGGAACCCGATCACCCCGGACGAGCTTGACGACGTCGCCCGGTCGCAGGGCGTCACGTTCGAGCGCGGCGACATCGTCTTGATCCGAACCGGCTGGTGGGCAAGGTTTCTGGAGACCGGCAACGGCGGCGAGCCCGGTTCGGGATTGGACTGGCGGTGCGCCTCCTGGCTGCACGATCACGAGATCGCGGCGGTGGCCGCCGATAACCTGATGGTCGAAGACCCGATATCCGGGGTTGAGGGAACGTTCCTGCCCATGCACATGCTGTGCCTGCGGGACATGGGGCTGATGCTCGGCGAGTACTGGGATCTCAACGCATTGGCGGCGGATTGCGCGGCCGATGGCGTGTACGAGTTTCAGCTCGTCGCCCCGCCGTTGAGAATCGTTGGTGCGGTGGGTTCTCCAGTGAACCCCATCGCGATCAAGTAAGGAGGGGCGCGGTTGATGCTGACAGAAGAGCCGGAAGGGGACGGGCCGCTGGTGGTCGGCCTCGGCGGCACCCTGCGGGCCAACTCGTCCACCGAACGAGCCCTGCGCCACTGTTTGGCCGCCGTTGCGCGGCAGGGCGGACGCACCAAACTCTACTGCGGCGGGGACATCGAACTGCCGATGTACAACCCGCATGACCCGGCCCGCACGCGAGAGGCGATTCAGCTGATCGAAGCCCTGCGCGAGGCAGACGCCGTGATCGTCGGCTCGCCCGGATACCACGGCGGCGTCTCCGGGCTGGTGAAAAACGCGCTCGACTACATCGAAGACATGCGTGCCGACTCCCGGGTCTACCTCGACAACAAACCCTGGGGCTGCATCAGCTGCGCCTACGGGTGGCAGGCGGCGGTGGGAACACTCAACCAACTCCGCGGCATCGGTCATGCGTTGCGAGCCTGGCCGACTCCCCTCGGCGTCGCGATCAACTCCGCGGACCAAATCTGGGACGAGGCAGGCGAACTGATCGATGTGACCGTTACCAATCAACTGGATCTGTTGGCGTCGCAGTTGTTGACGTTCGCGCGATCCGGACCCGGCCAGGTCGTCGGGTAAGGATGCCATGGAGATTCAACGCAAAGATCTCGTCGTCGACGGCCTGGTCACCAGCTACCTGGAAGCCGGCCAAGGCGACCCGGTGATCCTGCTGCACGGCGGCGAATTCGGTGTGACCGCCGAAATCGGCTGGGAGCGAACGATACCTGCGCTTGTTGACCGGTATCGAGTGTTGGCGCCCGATATGTTGGGCTTCGGGCAGTCCGCCAAAGTCATCGACTTCAACGATGGCCGGGGGATGCGGATCCGACACATCGCCCGGTTCTGCGACGAGCTTGGCGTCACGTCCGCGCATTTCGTCGGCAATTCGATGGGCGCCATCAACTTGCTCACCGATGTCACGTCGGATTCGCCGGTGTTGCCGATGCGCAGCATGGTCGCGATTTGCGGCGGCGGCGAAATTCAACGCAATCAGCACATGGAGGCGCTCTACGACTACGACGCGAGCCTGCCGGCGATGCGCCGGATCGTCGAGGCGCTCTTCCACGATCCGTCGTATCCCGCCGACGACGACTACGTCCAGCGTCGCTACGAATCCAGCATCGCTCCCGGTGCGTGGGAGGCGCTCGCCGCGGCCCGTTTCCGCCGGCCCGGCGCTGCACCGCCGCCGGCACCGTCGAGCAAACGGGCCTACGAGCGCGTCTCGGTTCCGACGCTTGTGGTCGAGGGCGCCTGCGACAAATTGCTGCCGCCTGGCTGGGCGAAAGAGATCGCCGACCAGATTTCCAGGGGACGGTCAGCCGTGGTCGAGGCGGCCGGTCACTGCCCGCAGATCGAGCAATCGGCAGCCGTCAACGAGCTGCTGCTGCAATTCCTGTAGTTACGGCCAATCAAGCTTCAGCGCCGACGGATTGCGATCAGCCGGTTGGCTACGGCAGCCAGCATGTAGACGACCGCCACCACGATGATCAATGTCAGAGCAGCACCCCAAACCCGCAGGAAGCCAGCGTGTTCGGGATTGTTGAGTTCGCTGTAGATCAATAGCGGCAGCGACGCCATGTTGCCCTTGAAGATGTCGGTGTTGATCGAGCGGCTATATCCGACCAGCACCAGCACCGGCGCGGTTTCGCCCATCACACGCGCGACCGACAGTAAGACGCCGGAGATGATGCCCGGCATCGCGACGGGAACGACGATCCGCATGATGGTCTTCCATTTCGGAATGCCTAAGGCGTAGCTGGCTTCCCGCAGGTCGTCGGGCACCAGCTTGAGCATCTCCTCAGCCGACCGCACCACGATTGGCAACATCAGCAAGACCAATGCGAGTGACACCGCAAAGGCACTCTGCTCGAATCCCATGGTGGCGATCCATAGGCCGAAGATGAAGAGCGCGGCCACGATCGAGGGCAGCCCGGCCAACACGTCAACCATGA
This sequence comes from Mycobacterium sp., assembly GCF_035314665.1. Classification (GTDB taxonomy): domain Bacteria; phylum Actinomycetota; class Actinomycetes; order Mycobacteriales; family Mycobacteriaceae; genus Mycobacterium. Next base: position 33,618 of record NZ_DATFZD010000429.1, read on the forward strand.
AGCTGGTGAACCGCGCTAGCCGATTGGAACGGTATTCCGCCAAGTACACCGCGGTCATGAATCCCAGTGGGATGGCCAGGAAAGCCGCCACCGCAGCCTGCACCACAGTCCCGTAAAGGGCGTGGTAAACCCCGCCGGAAAACTGCTCCGGCAGCACTCCGCGTAGTGACTGACTCCACCACCCGGGCTGCACGATGGCGTAGAAGCCTCTGTGGATAACAACCCATAGCAGCCAGATCAGCGGTACCAACGCGATGACGAAGCAGAAGACGAAAAGCGATGCCGCAATGTTGTTTTTGACCCGTCGTCCGAGACTGATCGGCTGGACCGCCGAAGCTTTGACCGGAAGGTCGAGGGCAGGGGCGCTCATGTCTTGACCGCCCTGCCAACGATCGCGCGGGCAGCCGCATTGACCATGAAGGTGAGAACGAACAGCACAAATCCCGCCGCGATATACGCTCCAGTCGGCAGTGGTTCGCTGAATTCGCTTGCCGCAGAGGCAATTTTGGAAGCAAATGTGTAGCCACCGTCGAAAAGCGACCAGTTCCCGGCATGCGCGGACGCTCGCAAGATGATCAGCACCGCCACGGTTTCACCGAGAGCACGACCCAACCCCAGCATCGAAGCGGCGACGGCACCGCTACGACCGTAGGGGAAGACGGTCATCCGCACCACCTCCCACTTTGTCGCGCCCAGTGCTTGCGCCGCTTCGATGTGAGTAGAGGGGGTCTGCCGGAACACTTCTCGCGATACCGATGTGATGATGGGCAGGACCATCACGGCAAGCACGACACCAGCGGTGAAGATATTGCCGGCACCGGCCAATGAAACGTTGCCGGCCTTGAATAAGGGCAACCATCCCAGGTCTCGGTTGAGCAATGCCTCGATCGGCTCGATCACCGGTGCCAGCACGAAAATCCCCCACAACCCGAAGACGATCGACGGCACTGCGGCGAGCAGATCGACCAATGCCCCGCAAAGGCGTGACAGCCTTGCCGGCGCGTATTGGGTCAGGAACACCGCGATCCCGATCGCAACTGGTACCGCCAAGGCCATGGCCCAGAGTGAGCTCAGCACCGTCACCATAAAGAGATCACGGATACCAAACGCCAGGTTGTTGCTGTCGGTGGTATTGAATTGCGCGCTGGTAAAGAAATTCGCGTGGTTGGCGCGCAGTGACGGGATGGCTTCGATCAGCAGGAAGATCGCGATCAGACCAATTGCGATCGTGATCGTCGAACCCGCGGCGCCGGCGACCAACTTGAACAGTCGGTCGCCGCGCCGTGCCCGGGCTCCGTCGCCGGCGCTCAGCGCAGGCGTTGTCCGCAGCGCAGGCGTTGTCGCAGTCAAGGTGGTCCTAGATGATCACGCGATGGCATTAACGGCGGTGGACAACCTCGACTTGAATGCGTCGGGTATCGGAATGTATCCGTTGTCCGCCAACCCGTTCTGGCCGGGACCGATGGTGGCCTGCAGGAAGGCCTTCACGGCCGTGCCGACCTGACTGTCGGGGTATTTCGAGCAGACAACCTCATACGTCGCCAGGACGATCGGATACGAGCCCGGCTGCGTAGGCTTGTAGAACGACACCGTGTCGAGCATCAGGTCGTTGCCCTGTCCTTTGACCTTTGCCGCGGCGATGGTCTTGCCGACCGAATCGGCGCTGATCGACACCGGGTCGGGACCCGCCGAAGTGACGATCTTGGCCATGTTGAGCTTCTGTGCCTGGGCAAACGACCATTCGTTGTAGGTGATTGATCCCGGGGTGCTCTTGATGGCCGCCGAGGTGCCGTCATTGCCTTTGGCCCCTTCACCGACACCACCGTTGAACGACTTCCCGGTGCCCTTGCCCCATGCACCGTCCGATGCGGTATCGAGATACTGCTGGAAGTTATCGGTCGTTCCCGATTGGTCACTGCGGAACACGACGTGGATCGGCAGTGCGGGCAGGGTGGCGCCGGAATTCAGCGCCGTGATGGCCGGGTCGTTCCACGTCTTGATGGTCCCGTTGAAGATTTTCGCCGCTGTCGGCCCGTCCAGACTCAGTGCCGTCACGCCGCTGACGTTGTAGGTCACCGCAATCGGGCCGAACACCACCGGCAGGTCCCACGCCGGCGAACCGCACCGCTGCTGCGCTTTGCCGTGCTCCTCGTCGCTCAGCGGCACGTCCGAGCCACCGAAGTCAGTTTGATTACCCACGAACTCATTGATCCCTGCACCCGAACCATTGGCCGTGTAGTTCAAGGTTTGACCCGAGCACGCCTGTTCGAACGCGTTGACGAACCGAGCCATGGCATTCGCCTGGGCGGTGGATCCGCTGGCTTTCAGCGTCTGCTTTCCGCCGCAGCTCACGTTCGCCGACGACGAACCAGACGAGGACGTCGCACCGCCTTGACTTGTGGTGTTGTTGTTTCCACACGCGGACAGCATTAGCGCACCGGTGGCCAACACGCCGAGCGCAGCACCAAATCGGTTGTGTTTCAAATTGGTTCCTTTGAACGGTCGGGTCGATGGACTACTTTCACTGGGCCACCAGCTCGGGCTGGCCTACAGATCCTGCCAACATACGAAACCGTTGCTGCTCCAGGCCAACGCCGCGAGGATTCGAAGTTAACAAACCGCGTCGTCGAGCCGAACGTAACACCCAGCCGAAACAGTCAGAGACCTCTGAGCTAAATCAATCGCTTGACTTAACCGATCCCGCGCCGATTAACTCTTCGACATGGTCAATGAACTGACCGGCAAGGTTGCGATCGTCACCGGCGGCGCATCTGGCATCGGTGCCGGCGTCGTCGAGAAGTTTCTGGCGGAGGGCGCGCGGGTCGTGATCGCCGACGTCGAGCGCGATCGCGGTGAAGCTCTCGCCTTCGCACTGGGCGCGGACGCAGTTTTCCGATTGACCGACGTCTCCGACCCCGTCCAGGTCGGTGCGCTGGTCGCGGCTGCCGTTGAGACGTTCGGTGGGTTAGACGTGATGGTGAACAACGCCGGAGTTTCCAGCCGGATGCACCGGAGCTTCCTTGACGACGACCTCGCCGACTTTCAGCGGGTCATGTCGGTCAACGTATTGGGCGTGATGGCCGGTACCCGCGATGCGGCCCGTCAGATGGCGACCAGCGGCGGCGGGTCGATCATCAACATGTCGTCGATCGGCGGCATCCAGGCCGGCGGCGGCGTGATGACCTACCGCGCATCCAAAGCGGCGGTAATCATGTTCACCAAGTCCGCCGCGATCGAATTGGCGCGTTACGAGGTTCGGGTCAACGCGATCGCGCCCGGCAACATACCGACACCGTTGCTCGCGACGACGACGTCGGAGAAGTCCGCCGAGGAGCTCGCGCGCTTCGAGCATGCGATCCGCGAGCAGATGCGAGCCGACCGGCCGCTGAAGCGAGAGGGCACAACCGCGGACATCGCGGAGGCCGCGCTGTACTTGGCCGGCGACCGGTCCCGGTATGTGACCGGGACCGTCTTGCCGGTCGACGGCGGCACCGTTGCCGGCAAGGTGCTCCGTCGTCGCAGCGAGAAGACGAATTAAATCAATCGCTTGACTTAATCGCGATGAGGGCGTTGACTGGCCGGGTGACCACCGCGAAGGCTGCGCGCTCCGACCGGGCGAGTACGACTCAGGAGGCCATCCTGACCGCGGCCGAGCGGCTGTTCGCCGAACACGGGGTCTTCGCCGTCTCCAATCGGCAGGTCAGCGAGGCCGCCGGCCAGGGCAACAACGCCGCGGTCGGCTACCACTTCGGCACCAAAACGGATTTGGTGCGCGCCATCGAGCAGCGGCACCGCGTGGCCATCGAACAGCTGCGAGAAAGCATGGTCGCCGAGACCCTGCAATCGGGGGACGGCGACGATATGCGGAGCTGGGTCGCGTGTCTGGTACGTCCGTTGACCGATCACCTCGCCGCGCTCGGCAACCCCACCTGGTACGCGCGCTTCGCCGCACAAGTGATGACCGATCCGGCCTACTACAACATCGTGGTCAAGGATGCGCTCACATCCGAATCGCTGGTCCAGGTGATAGATGGCATCAACCGGTGTCTTCCCGAGTTGCCGATCGACGTTCGGGTGGAACGCAACCTGATGGCCCGCAACCTACTGATGCATACCTGCGCCGAGCGTGAAAGGGCAATGGCCGCAGGCGCATCCGTGCCGGGTTCGTCGTGGCAGGCCGCCGGTACCGGTCTGATCGACGCGGTCGTGGGACTCTGGCTGGCGCCGGTCACCCCGCACGAGTAGAAGAGGTTGGCCGTAAGAATCATGAAAGTGACTGTGGACCAAGACATCTGCGCATCGTCGGGAAACTGCGTGATGCATGCGCCCGAAATTTTCGACCAGCGAGACGATGACGGAGTCGTCATTCTGCTGAACGAGAACCCGCCCGCCGACCAGGCCGACAACGCCCGCAAGGCCGCGGCGGGTTGCCCCGCACTGGCCATCCACATCGAGGAGTGAGAAGTGTCCGAGACCCTCACCGGCACCGAAACCGAGACGGTTTCCGACGTTCCGGAATATCCGATGGGAAGAGCGGCCGGCTGCCCGTTCGCCCCGCCGCCCGAGGTGATGGAGCTCGGCGCGGCGCGGCCGCTGTCCCGGGTCAGGATCTGGGACGGCAGCACACCGTGGCTGATCACCGGCTACGACGAAGTACGGACGCTGTTCTCCGATTCCCGCGTCAGCGTTGACGACCGGCGGCCCGGCTTCCCGCATTGGAACGAAGGCATGTTGTCGACCGTGCACAAGCGGCCCCGATCGGTGTTCACCTCGGACGCCGAGGAGCACACCCGGTTTCGGCGCATGTTGTCAAAGCCGTTCACCTTCAAGCGGGTAGAGGGCCTGCGGCCGGCGATTCAGCAGATCACCGACGAGCACATCGAAGCGATGCTGGCGGGACCGCAGCCGGCGGATATCGTCACGTCGCTCGCGCTGCCGGTGCCGTCGTTGGTGATCAGCCAGCTGCTGGGCGTGCCTTATGAGGACGCCGAGATGTTTCAGCACCACGCCAACATCGGGCTTGCGCGCTATGCGACCGGTGAGGACACCGTCAAAGGTGCGGTGAACCTGAACAAATACCTGGCTCAGCTGGTCGAAGCGAAGATGGAAAATCCCGCCGAAGACGCGGTGTCGGATTTGGCCGAACGCGTCAAAGCTGGCGAGCTCAGCGTCAAGGAGGCTGCGCAGCTGGGCACCGGGCTGCTGATCGCCGGGCATGAAACCACCGCCAACATGATCGGCCTCGGCGTGCTTGCGCTGCTGCAGTACCCCGAACAAGCGGCGGTGCTACGTGACACCGACGACGCGAAAGTCATCGCAAACGCGGTCGAGGAACTGCTGCGCTACCTGTCCATCATCCAAAACGGGCAGCGTCGCGTCGCCGCCGACGACATCGAGATCGCTGGCGAGGTCATCCACGCCGGCGAAGGGATCATCATCGACCTGGCGCCGGCGAACTGGGATGCCAAGGCATTTGCCGAACCCGAGCGGCTTTACCTGCATCGCTCGGGCGCCGGGCAACACGTCGCGTTCGGCTACGGCAGGCACCAGTGCGTCGGTCAACAGCTTGCCCGTGCCGAGCTGCAGATCGTCTTTCACACGCTGCTTCGCCGCATCCCGACGCTGGAACTGGCCGTGCCGGTCGAGGACGTCCCGCTCAAGCACGACCGGCTCGCATACGGCGTCTACGAACTGCCGGTGACCTGGTGAATCCCTTCACCAAGCGATCCGAGATAACTACTCTCGAACGAACATGGATCCGATTGGAGGGCCATTGATGTCGCCTCAAACAAGCACCGCCTCGCTCTACCCCCCCGGAGGGTTTGGCGCACCCAAGGATCGACACGGCCGCGCCAGCGGCGCCAACGTCGGCCTGCCGGAAGGAACCGTGGTTTTCTCTGCGGACAACCACATTTCGCTGGCCGCCGACATCTTCTACGAACGATTCCCGGACGAGCTCAAAGAAAAGGCGCCGCGGATCTGGTACGAGGACGGCGCCTACCAAGTCGGACGCAAAGGACAGTCCTTCCTACCGGGCGACTTCAGCGCCGTGCTGATGCAGTACGACGACCTGCCCGGGGCCGCGAGCACCAACATCGAGGCCCGGATTCAGGAGCTGCGCGAGGACGGCGTCGAGAAGGAGCTGGCGTTCCCGAACGCGATCCTGGCGCTGTTCCACTACCCGGACAAACAGCTTCGCGAGCTCGCGTTCCGCATCTACAACGAGTACATCGCCGAGTTGCAGGAGCGTTCCAACGGCCACTTCTACGGTGCGGGCCTGATCAACTGGTGGGATCCGGAAGGCACCAAACGGACACTGGCCGAATTGAAGTCTTTGGGGCTCAAGACTTTCCTGTTGCCGCTGAATCCGGGCAAGGACGACGAGGGCAACATCATCGACTACGGCAGCACCGCGATGAAACCGGTCTGGGACGAGATCGAAGCCGCCGGACTTCCGGTGGCCCACCACATCGGTGAGACCCCGCCGAAGACCCCGTGCCAGTACAACAGCGTCGTGGTCGGCATGATGATCAACATCGACGGATTCCGCGAACAATTCGCCAAGTACCTCTTCTCCGGGATCCTCGACGATCACCCGAGTCTGCGGATCGGCTGGTTCGAAGGCGGAATCGCCTGGGTGCCTTGGGCTTTGCAGGACGCCGAGCACCTGGTTGCGTCATACCAGCACATGTTCAATCGCCCCCTGGAGCACGACGTGCGCTACTACTGGGACAACCACATGAGCGCATCGTTCATGGTCGACCCGCTCGGACTTAAGTTGATCGACCAGATCGGCGTCGACAAGGTGATGTGGTCCAGCGACTACCCGCACAACGAAAGCACCTTCGGTTATTCGGAGAAGTCGTTGGCCTCGGTGGTCGATGCGGTCGGTCCCCAGGCGGCCGCGCAGATCGTCAGCGGCAACATCACCAAATTCCTTGGTCTGTAGGGGACCCAATGACTTCGCCCACTTCGTTCCTGGCCGCACCCGCGTCGGCGCTTGACATCCCGGATACACCCGATCTCGATCGGATGCGTCGCGAGACCGGCGCGCGGCTGCGGTCGGCGATGGCCGACCGAGGCGTGGATGCCCTGATCCTGCTTGGAAATAACAGCGTCGTCTACGCCACCGGGGTGAGCTGGCCACTGGGTGACGCCGGTTTGTCTTACGTCGAGCGCCCGGTCGCGGTGGTGCTCGCAGACGACCCGTATCCGCACCTTTTCTTGCCGTTCCGTGAAGGGGCCGCATCGGAATCGGGGCTGCCGGCCGACCACCTGCACGGCCCGGTGTATCTGGAGTTCGACGAGGGCGTGGAGAGCTTCGCGCGGGTGGTCGATGATCTGGTCCCGTCCGAGGCGGTGCTCGCGGTGGACGAACTCACCGGTGCGATGCGCCGTGCGCAGGCGCGACTCTTCCCGTCCGGGCGGCCCGCCGACGCGGCGCAGATTGTCGGGGCGGCCAAGCTCATTAAGACTCCCGACGAGCTGTCTTGCATGCGCACCGCGTGCCGGATCACCGACGAAGCGATGGTAGATGTGCAGGCCGCGCTGGCACCCGGGATTCGCCAGATCGACCTGTCGGCCGGCTTCATGCGCCGCGCCTTCGAGCTCGGCGCGATGGCCAGCATGCTGGAGCCGATCTGGCAGGTGATGCCACCGAGCAAGGAAGACGGTGTCTGGACCACCCACGGTGATCTGGCGTTGCCGCTGTTGACGACCGAGCGTGAACTGCGTGCCGGTGACGTGCTGTGGACCGACGTCAGCATCACCTATGCCGGCTACTGCTCTGATTTCGGCCGCACCTGGATTGTTGGCCAAGACCCGACGCCGCGCCAGCAGGCGCAATTCGACAAGTGGCGGGAAATCATGGACGCCGTGCTCGACGTCACGCGAGCCGGCGCCACCGCGGCCGAGTTGGGCAGGGCGGCAACAAAAGCCAACGGCGGCACCCGACCGTGGCTACCGCACTTCTATCTTGGGCATGGAATCGGCGTGAATGCCGCCGAAATGCCAATGATCGGAACCGATCTCGGCGACGAGTTCGACGAGAACTTCGTTTTCGAGCCAGGAATGGTGGTGGTGCTGGAACCGGTCGTGTGGGAGGACGCCACCGGCGGCTATCGCAGCGAAGAGATTGTCGTCATCACCGAGGAAGGCTGGATTCCGTTGACCAACTACCCCTATCACCCGTATGGGAACTGAAGTTTTGCCCGACGGCCGCGCGCTGCGTGCCGGTCGCCGGGAGCGGGCGCTGGCCCAGATGGAGAAGCACGACCTCGACGTGTTGGTTCTCGGGCGGCAGGCCAACGTGCGCTACGTCACCGGTGCGCCCCAGCTGTGGGTGGCAGGCACCCGTCCGTTCGGACCGACCTGCGTGTTCATCCGGGAGACCGGGGCGATCCACCTGCTCAGCACCTGGGACGAGGGCGTTCCCGACGACATCCCGCACGAGAACCTGTACGGCATCACCTGGAATCCGACGAACACGATCTCGGTGCTGAAGGAAATCCAGGGTGCGTCGACTGCCAAACGCGTTGGCACCGATGCGCTTTCGCCGGGGTTTGCCCAGCTACTGCCGATGGCTTTCCCCAACGGCGAGCTGGTCGACGGTGAGCTGGCCATGCGCGCCGCGAGGCGGATCAAGACCCCCGAAGAGGTCACCGCGCTGCGCGAGGCCATCCGGGTCGCCGAGGTCGGCCTGGCCGCCGCGGTCGCCGAGCTGCGACCGGGCGTAAGCGAGAAGACGCTGGCCGGGATCCTGCTGGAGGCAATGGCAGCCGGCGGGGTGAGCACCCCGTCGACTCAGGATGCCGCGTGGGTTACCGCACGCGATCACCCGTGGCGACGGGCGAGTGATGACGGTCGGATTCAGGCCGGCGATTTAGTGGCGTTTTCCGCCGGTGTGCTGGACGGCGGCTATACCGGTGAGGTGGGACGTACCTGGCCGGTCGGCGAGATCAACCGTGCTACCGATCTCTACCGGCGATGGGATGCCTTGTGGCACCGGCTCTATGACGCGTGCCAACCGGGCGCGCCGGGCACCGACCTGCTGACCGCCTACGATGCCGCGGGGGAGCAGTTGCCGCCGATGCCGATCGCACGGGGTCTGGGGCTCGGATTCGACCCGCCGGTTGTTTCGCAGCATCTACCGGCCACCGCTGCCGGGGAGCATCTGGAAGCGGGCATGGTGCTCGCGGTTACCGGTTATGTCTGGCAAGAGGGCGTCGGCGCGGTGTTCGGGCGGGAGGCGGTCTTGATCACGGCCGACGGCCCTGAACTCCTGACATCGAGTCCGTCGGCCAACGTTGCCGTTGGCGCCTGAAAATGGCTGAGTGACGCCGAAATCGCCGAGTTGGAAGCCGAGAGCGTGATCGGCCGAGTCCCTGGCGGCACCAGAAAGGCCGCGACTCGGTGACGGCTAGCTAGTGGGTCCAGCCGTCGGCGGCCTGATCGTCGAACGTGCGGTCAATCCGCTCGAACCGGCGGCGGACTGACGCACGGGCGGCCGCGTGTGGCAGCACATAGAGGCGGTTGGCCACAATCGCATCGGCGGTGAGGGTGTCTTCCTGGGAAGGGGCCGGCCCCGGCCCCTCCGTCACAACCGCCGTTGACGCCAGGCCATAATCCGCGCCGCGGATCCGTTCCGAGTTGGACACGAGTTTGGTTTCGACGACCATCGGGCAGAGCACCGACACACCGATGCCGTGGTCTTTGACCTCGCGGGCCAGCGTTTCGGCCAGGCTGACTACGCCGTATTTGGCGACGCTATAGGCGCCGAGGCCGACATTGGGCACCAGGCCGGCGAACGATGCGGTGAAGGCGATATGGCCGCCAGTACCTTGCTCGAGCAGCCTGGGCAAGAACGCCTCGACGGCATGGATGTTGCCCCACAGATCAATGTCGATGACCCAGCGCCAGTCCTCGTGCGTCATCTGTGCGATCGGGCCTGCGACCACAATGCCGGCATTGCTGAAGACAATGTCGACTTGGCCGAGTAGGCGAAACGACGCGTCTGCCAGGTGAACCATCTCGTCGAGTTGCCGGACGTCGCACGTCACGGGGTGTGCATCAACTCCCTGACCATGCAAGTGTGCCACCGCCTGTTCCAGCCCGGGCTTATCGACGTCGGCGAGCACGATACGTGCTCCACGGCGAGCGAACTCGGTGGCGGTGGCGAACCCGATACCACTGGCACCGCCGGTGATGACGGCGGCTTTGCCTTTGAAATGGTCCATGGCGCGAGACGTTACGCGGTGATGGAATTCAGCGCCTCGTGGGTCTTAAGGTCAACGAACGCAGCTGAATATCGCTGCGCGAGCGCCAGGCAAATCTCGGGGCGCTGCCACGCGTCGCCGCCGCTGAGGGTAGCGATCCAGATCGCTAGCCCGTGTGCGACCGACGCGCGGTAGCGCAGCCAGATTTCGTCGGCGGTTGGCATTTCGTCGTCGGGCAGGCTCAGCGCTTGCCGATATTCACCGAGCAGGTCGCGCTCGTGGCCGCGACGGTCTTCGATGGTCAGCGCGCCTTGTAGGAAGTAGCCGAGGTCGAGTGAAAAGTTGCCGTGGCGCACCATCTGCCAATCGAGGAAACCAACCGTGTCATCGGGAAGTACATAGGTGTTGCCGATGTGCGGGTCGCCGTGCAGCAGTGTCGGCGGCACCGTCGTCAAGGTGCGAATGTAGCGGGCCCAGATATCGACGAACAGGTCAGTGCCCGTCATCGTCGGGATCTCGGCGGGAACGGAGTCTCCCAAGCGCTCGTAGGCGATCTCGAGAGGTGCGAATTCCAGGCCGGCGAACGGGATGAACGGCTCGACCCAGCCCAGTGCCGGATTATCGGTGGTCCGATCGCCCCAGTATTCGCTGTGCAGTTTCGCCAAGCCGCGAACTCCGCTGGCTGTCTGATCGACTGTCAACGGGCGCGTGGAATCCCGTGGATCGGCACCTCGTGCGACGACGTCCTCCATGATCATCAGGAAGTCGGATCCTTCCTCGTCGATGATCGCGGTGTAAACAGCCGGATGGTCAAGCGGCAGAGCGATTCCCGAGGTGAACAGCCTAGGTTCGTGGAACAGGCCGCTGGTCAGACCGACAAGTTCCACATGTGCGGGATCCGCCGCCTTGGCGAACACCGTGGCGGGGCCGGTACCGGCGGAGTACGTCAGCTCGAGTCGGGCACGCCTGTTGGTGCCGTCATCACGCAGCACCACCGCGATATCGCTGACTACGGCATCGGGATGGTGGGCGCGTAGTGCGCCCGTCATCCAGGTCGGCGTGATCTCCTCCCAGCCGTTGGGGATGGTTAATCCTGCGACCGTCATAACGACCGGCTATTTCAGGCAGCTGCCGGCGTCGATGGGAAGCGTGACACCCGTGACGTAGCGCGCCTCGTCGGATGCCAAGAACAGCACCGCATTGCTGACGTCCTGCGGCTCTACCCACGGGATCGGCAAGGTGTGGAACATCTGACAGATGGGCGCCATGTCGTCCGGGCCGGGGTTCTCCAGATCGGGACGGAACATCTTGAACGTGCCGTCGTTGTGCAGCATGGGTGTTTTCACGTGCGTCGGGTGCACCGAGTTGACGCGAATCATGTGTTGCCCCAACTCCACTGCGAATGCGCGCATCAGCCCGACAACCCCGTGCTTGGCCGCGACGTAGTGGCCGGTGTGCGGGTATGCCTTGAGTCCCCCGACCGAGCTGGTCAGCACGATCGAACCGCCGTTGCCGCCCGCAAGCAGGTGCGGCACACCGGCTTTCACGGTCTTCCACACCCCGGCCAGGTTGATGTCGATCATCTCCGTCCAGTCTTCTTCGCTGGTTTTGTCCAGCGTGTCGCCGCCGTTGCCGATACCCGCGTTGGCCACGATGATGTCAAGCCGGCCGAGCTGCTCGACGCCGTTGTCCACCGCTGCTTTCAGGGCGTCGTAGTCGCGCACATCGACTTCGGCGGTGAAGATTCGGCGGTTGTGGCCCTTGACGAGGTCGGCGGTCTCGGCCAGGTCCTCCGGTGTGGAGGCCGGGATCGCGGTGTCCGTAACGCCGTCGCGGATTGGCTTACAGATATCGATCGCGATGATGTCGGCGCCCTCCTGCGCCAATCGCACCGCGTGCGAGCGGCCCTGTCCACGGGCCGCGCCGGTGATGAACGCGACCTTGCCTTCGACTCGACCCGCCATCGTTACCTCATTTCCTGATTTGTGTTGGGCTCAACCGAGAACCGCCGGCATTGCCTCCCAGCCACGCACGGTGGACGTCGGAGACAACGCGGCGTTGCTGAGGTCGACCTCCCATTCTGGGAAGCGCTTCAAGACGAAGTCGAAACGGCCGGCACCAATCAGCCGATCCAAACTGCGAGCGCAGAATTCGCGGATCTTGGGTTCCAGGTCGTTGATCTTGCGCGGGGTGAACATGCGGGCCAGCAGTTTTCGGTGCACGTTGTGGATCGGCGGATCCTCGAAAATGATTACACCGGGCGGTATATCGATGTTGGCCTTGATCAGTTCGATGATCGCGCCGCGGGCCGAGCTGAACGTTTCGTGATCGACGATCGCCCGGTCGACATCGGCGAAGCGGCTCAACGCATAAAAGTCGTGTAGCTCGTTGTAATACAGCGGTGCTTCTTCGCGCAGCCCTCGAAACGCCAAGTAGGGGTCGGCATTGATCTGCACGTCGTACGGGTCGTAATAGACACCGTCCGGAGCAGTGACTGTCACAGGGTTTCGCCTCTCGCCGCAACCGCGTTGTTGGTAGCGCGGAATTTCTCTCGCGCTCAGCATCTGCGGCAACTCTGTCATCAGCCACCTGTGGGTGTCAACGTGGGATCCGTTTTCGCTACTTATTCTTCTCTCTAAGTGAGAATATCGTTCTCATGCGATCGCGTGATGTGCGATATGCGAACGCTCAAGCGTCTTGATCGCCGGCGTCGCGGAAGCGCAGCAGCGCCTCTTGCGCGTAGGACGCGACCAGCAAGCCATCCTCGCTGAGAACGTCGCCACGACCGAAGCAGCGGCCGTGCGTCAACATCGGACTGTGCTGACGCAGCAGCAGCCAGCGATCGGTGCGGAATGGGTGATGGAACCAGATGGTGTGGGAGGTGACCGCCGAGGAGAACAGGGCGCCGTTACCACGGTGGTTGAAACCTTCGAGGGGACGAAGCGCGGTTCCGATGAGCGTGAGGTCGGTGGCGTAGGCGGCCAGCGCGGGCGCCAGCTCGCCGCCCACAGCGGGGGTGCGCATCCACACTTCGAGTTGCGGTGGGCCGGCGCTCGACGCGTTGAGGTCGTCGGCGCAGCGTGTCTCCCATGAGATGAGATCCAATTCGGCGCGGTACTTTTCGTCCAACAGCGCCGGAACGGCGTCGGTGCTCTGGTGCGTGGGGCCGTCCTCGGTGATGTGCATGCTCACTGAGCTGGTCGCCAACACACCGCGCGGCTGGCGCGCGGTGATCGTCAAGGTCGCGAACGACCGACCTTGGTGGTGCCGCGTCACCTCGTAACGGACCGGATCGTAGCCCGGCCTTCTTTCGCGAACACCGCGTGCAGCGATTTGACGGCCTTGTCGGGACAGACCACGGACGCGGCCCGGATGAACTGCGCCAGGAGTTGGCCGCCAAACAACCGGTGGTAATTCAGCTGTTGGTTAGCGCCCTCGAACACCCAGACCTCTTGTGCGTCGGGCCGCTCGCCGTCCTGGGCACGCAGCTGCAGACAACCCAGCGGATCGGTCCAGGGGTCGGGCACGAGTCAGGTTCTCGCTGACGGGTAATGCAGTTCTCGCGCTAGTCGCCGACGAATCCGCGTGAGCAGAAGTCCCACACTTCGTCGGCGGTAATGGGGTGCGTGGTCGCGTCGCCGGACCCGCCGCTGGACTGCGCGATGAACATCACCGTCGACATCGTCATCGCGGCCATCCGCTTCGGGTTGATGCCGGCGCGCAGCTCGCCGGCATCGCCGGCGGCTTCCATGAGTTCGGTGAGCAAACTCACAAGCGGTGCATGAGCGACTTTGACCTCCTCCGGATGCGAGACCAGCAACCGTGGAGCAAAGTCGGTGAACAGTGGCCTCTTGGCCGTCGGGTCGGGGCGCGAAGCCTCGAACAGCAACTCGATCGCGACCTTGAGTCGTTCGATTGGATCGGAGTGGTTGGCCGTGGCGGCGCGTATCTGGTCGGCCGAGCGGCTCAACGCGTCTTCGAACAGCGCGAGCAGCAGTTCGTGCTTGCCGTCGAACTGCAGGTAGAAGCTGCGCAGCGACTGCCGCGAGCGGTCGACGACCTCTTGCACGGTGAAGTCCGTGCTGCCCTTCTCGATGATGATGGCCTGGGCCGCGTCAAGGAAGCGTTGGACGCGCTGCGCTGCCCGCAGTTTCGCCGTCTTGATCGACCGCTCGACAGCACGCTGCTTCCAGGCAGGCTCTTCGCTTGGGCTGGTCACCGGCTGCTCAGGTGATTGCCGCGAGGGGAGAACATGATTGGACTGTACCGGAGAACGCCGTGTCATTGTGGGCTAGACCCCCTGCCGGGACGACGTGTCTGAGATTGTAACTTTCTCGCCACGAGAATACTATTCTCTTGCTGCTCTCCAGGGAAGCGGAACGGAAATAACGGGCCGCGATGGCCGTGTCGTTGGGAATTATTACAGCGGGCGTCGGCTCGGATTTGGCATGGCCACGCACCCGGGCAGTGCGCTGCTCGGCAGCGTGATCGATGCCCTGCTGCATCATGCGTTGCCTTTAGGTCAGAAAATATGGGGCATGGTCGATCAGAAGCCGCCCCGATCGTTGGGTGACGAACGACAAGTGTTGATGACGTTGCTGCAATATCAGCGGGAATCCCTGATCCGCAAGGTCTTTGGAGTCGACGAAGCGGCGGCCCGTCAATCACCGGTAGCGAGCGGGATTACACTGCTGTGGCTTGTTCGCCACCTGGCTTACGCGGAGCGGTTGTGGATAATTCATCGTTTTGCCGGTAGGGAGAAACCTCCGCCTGTGAACGACACATCACACGACACCGTCGATGCCGCGCTGACTGCGTATCGGGGCACCTGGGCCGATGTCGACGCCGCCATCGCCGCCGCCCCCACGCTCGACGAGGTCAGCGCGATCGCCGATGACCGCGGCCACGTCACCCTGCGCTGGATCCTGGCGCACCTCCTGGAGGAAACGGCCCGCCACGCTGGCCACGCCGACATCCTTCGCGAACTCATCGATGGTGTGACCGGTCGTTGAGTTGGGAACCTGATCGGCATTGCGGGTCCCGCTACAGCTGCGCGAGGCGCGGCGCAAACCGTTTGGCGCGCAGCGTCGCTCCGGCCTCCCGGGTGAGTTCGCGGGCGCTGCCCAACATGCCATCCAAGACCAGCGAACGCTTCACATGACGATGCAACTCATGCTCCGCGGTGAACCCGATACCGCCGAGCACCTGTTGACAGTGCCGCGCGGCGATCAACGCCGCCTGGCCGGCCGCCGCCTTGGCGAGCAGGAAGCTCAGGTCGTCGGGCTCGGCGGCGGCGGCGACCAGGGTCGCCTCCGCACCCTCGACAGCGACCAACGTCTCGGCCAGCCGATGCCGGATCGCCTGGAACGAGGCGACGGGCCTACCGAATTGCACACGGTCCAAGGCATGTTGGCGCGCCAGCGCCAGCATGGCGCGGCCGGCGCCCACCAGCCACCAGCCGAGCGCGTGCCGGCCCGCGGCGAGCGGCACCGGATCTCCCTGCGATACCCGATGTATCGGTAGGTCATCGCCGAGCGCCGAGCCGGCCTGCTCGGCGCGGTCCCAAACGACCCATGAGCCACCCGCGTACGGCAGCGGGACGGTACCCCCGCCGTCGCGTCCGGCGGCGCGCAGCACGACATCGTTGAGCACGGGCGCGTGGGCGCCTGTCTCGCCGAGCAGCCGAAACACCAACGGAATTGCGGTTTCCGGCATTTCGTCGAGCATTTCGAGCCAGCCCAACTCCGTCAGGGCCGCATCGAGTTCGCGACCCGACGCTGCGCTCATGGTCTTCTGTAAGGCGTCTTCCAACAGGTGCAAGGATTCGGTGTCCACGCTCACTCCTTGCCCAGATCCAACAGCCGGCGCGCGATGATGTTGCGCTGGATCTCCGCGGTGCCGCCGTAGATGGTTGCCGCGCGGGAGTAGAGGTACTCGGATCGCCATGGCGTGTCGTCCAACTCGATGGTGCCGGGCAGCAGGTCGCGAACGGTGTCGTAGAGCCGCTGCTCGGCGGTGGCCAGCAGGACTTTGTCGATCGATGTCTGCGGCCCGAGTGGCTCCCCGTCGGCCAGCCGGTGTTGGGTTGCCCGAGACCGGCAGCGCAGGGTGTGCAGCGCGAGATAGGCTGCGCCGAGCTCGTATTCGTCTGGGTCGACTGCTTCTGCGATGAGTTCGTCGAATCGTGCGTAGAGGTAGGCGATCCGCTGCCAGAAGCAGGTGGAGCGCTCGTAGGGCAGCAGGTCCATCGCCAGCCGCCAGCCGTCTCCCGGCTGGCCGAGCATGCGTGCCGCGGGGATCACCACATCGTCGAAGTAGACCTCGCAGAACTCGTCGACTCCGTGCATGGTGCGCAGCGGCCGAATGGTGATGCCCGGCGTGTCCAGGTCGACGAAGAACGCGGTGATGCCATCGTAGCCAGGTGCGGTGCGGGTGAGCAGGACACAACGTATCGAATATTGCGCGTAGCTGGTCCAGACCTTCTGCCCGTTGACAATCCAGTTGTCGCCGTGCAGGGCGGCGCGGGTGGTCAGCGACGCCAGGTCGCTGCCGGAGCCCGGCTCGGAAAAGCCCTGACACCACTGTTCGCGACCACTGAGCAGCCGCGGCACCATCTCCGCCGCGAGTTCAGGTGGGGCGTAATCGATCATGGTCGGCGCGAGCACCTCGACCATCGAATAGGGGCCCGGCTCGGCTAGACGGCGACCGACCACCTCCTCGCCGACGATCGCGCGAAGCATTGCCGGCCCGCCCAACCCGCCGACGTGCTGGGGCCAGCCGTATCGCATCCAGCCGGCGTCATAAAGCGCGGAATGGACGCGGGCGAGTTGCTTGATGTGGCCTTCCAGCGAGTGGTCCGGCCCGGGGGTCAGGTCGTGCTCGTCGAGCCAGGCCCGCAGGTTCGAACGGAACTCGTCGACCTTCATGCAGGATTCGCGGACGGGCGCCCGATCGCGTGTGGACGGCCGGAGTCGTGTGCGCCGCTGCGCCGGATAAATGTCATCGCACGGGTTTTCAAGCGCCAGCCGTCGTCGGTCCGCACATAGGTGTCGTTGTAATAGCCGATCCGCATGTCATGGCTGGCGTGGTCGATGAAGCACAGCGGTTGTGTTCCGGTGGCGGTGTCGCCGTTGAGTTCGATCACCGGAGTGGCCGTCATGAACAGCCCCTTGGGCGCGGCGTCGACGAGCACGGGAAACCGGTCCAGCGAATAGGTTTCGCCGAAGGCGCTGTAGGTGCCATCAGGTGTGAAGACTTTGACCAGCCCGTCGATGTCCTGTTGCGTGATGGTCACGGCGTAGCGCGCCAACAGCTGCTGGATCTCGACCAGGTCGTCAGTTCGTGTTGGCATAAACCTTGCCTCCCTTCATCACGAAACTCACCTTCTGGGTAACGCCGATGTCGGACAACGGGTCTCCGGGGACGGCGATGACGTCGGCGAGCAGGCCCTCGGCCAGCCTGCCTCGGTCGGTGGCGTTGATCAAGTCGGCGGCCGTGGTCGTCGCCGCCCGCAATACCGCCAACGGCGGCAGGCCCCAATCGACCAGGGTGACAAGTTCGTCGGCGTTGCGGCCGTGAGGTATTGCGGGCGCGTCGGTGCCCACCGCGATCTTCACCCCGGCCTCGTAGGCGGCCAGTATCGAGGTCCGCGACTTCGGGAACATCTCGGCGGCCTTGGCCTGCAGTTCGGGCGGGGCGTGCGAGACGTCCATTCCCTCCGCCAGACGCCGGGTCGAGACCAGGAAGGTGCCGTGCTCGACCATCACCGCGATCGCCTCGTCGTCGATCAGAAACCCGTGCTCGATGCAGTCGATGCCCGCTTCGACCGCGTGCTTGACGGCGTCGGCGCCATGCGTGTGCGCGGCGACCCGCAGCCCGCGCCGGTGCGCCTCGTCGACGATCGCCCGCAGCTCTTCATCCGAATAGTGTTGCGCGCCAGGCGGACCGGTCAGCGACATCACGCCGCCCGAGCAGCAGACCTTGATCAGCTCGGCGCCGTGCTTGATCTGATACCGCACCGCCTTGCGGATCTCGTCGATTCCGTTGGCGATGCCCTCTTCGACGGTCAGGTCGAGCACATGCGGGGCGAACGCGGCGAACATGGTCGGATCCAGATGCCCGCCGGTCGGGGTGATCGCATGCCCCGCGGGTACCACGCGCGGGCCGTCGATCCAGCCGGCGTCGATGGCCTTTCCCAGCGCGACGTCCAGCAGATAGCCGCCGGTCTTGACGAACAGGCCGAGGTTGCGCACCGTGGTGAACCCCGCACGCAGTGTCCGGCGGGCATTGCCGACCGCGCGCAGCATCCGGGTCGGCGGGTCGTCCTGGACCTGGGACAGTCCGGGCTTCTCTCCGCGCCCGCCCATCAGCAGGTTGACCTCCATGTCCATCAGCCCGGGCAGCAGGATCGAGTCCCCGAGGTCGATCAGGTCACCCTCGGGTTCGCCGCCGACACCGACGATCCGGTCGCCGTCGATCCGAAGGATTCCCGGTCGTGCGATCTCGCCCGCGTCGACGTCGAGCAGCCCGGCTGCCTTAAGCGTCAGCACCGCTTAAATCACCGGCTCCCTGGTCAATTCGACCCAGGCCGCGCCGCTGTCAGGCACGCGCGGCTGCTTCCACGCTTCAATCGGAAACGACACCATGATCAGCGACTGCATCAGGTGCATGAGGGTCCGCGCGTCCTCGGGCAGATCATACAGTGGGTACTTGTCGCAGTAGGCGATCACGTCGTTCAGGCGCGGGAACGCGACGTCGTAGAACGCCTGCATCTCGCTCATCGTCGAGGACAGCCGCTTGGCATAGCGCTCGGGTTCGGTGGCCAGGTCCCAGTCCAAAAAGGGCTCCAGGTCAGCGAATTCAGACGGTAGCGCCATTGTTCTGGTACTCCTTTACGTAGTCCCCGGTCACTTTGTGCAGATGCCGGAGCAGGATTTCCTGATCGCACAGCAGAAAGTCTTTGACGACCTTGGTGCCGATCATCGTCTGGGTCGCTTCGAGGGTGTTGGAATCCTGCAGCGCATACTCCTTAAACGTCACCGCGGCCAACTCGTGGGCAAGGCGTTCCCGCGCGTTTCTCGGCGGAACGAAATACAGCGTGCACTCGAAGATGTGCTTGTCGACGGCGGTCGGCCAGTAGTGATACGTCAGGTACCAGCCGGGCTCCCAGATCAGCAGCATGAAGTTCGGGAAGAAGTGCCACGAGTCAATTCCCCACTGCGGTATCCGCTTTGGGTTGACGCCCGGAGGCAGCTCAGCAAGCTTCTCGATGACCTCCGGCTTGTCCCAGGGACCGAACAGACCGCTGCGCAGCACCTGGTCCATCGGCTTGACCATCGACATGTCCGAGGGCGGCGCCTGACCGCCCCAGGTGGAGATCATCCCGTGCGGGCTGGCCAGCTCGTAGTGCAGCGCCTCGAAGCCGTACTTCATGATCTTGGCGGCTTCTTCTTTGGTGTACTGCCCCTGGTGCAGCACCGGCGCGTGGTAGAACTCGGCGAACGCGTCGATGAACAGCTTCCAGTTGCTACCGACCTCCGCGCGGTAGGAGTAGTACTCCGTCATCTCGCCGAACGGGTAGCCCTCGATGCCTTTGGCCAAGGGGCCCAGGTAGTCGGCGAGCGGCTTGGCGTTCTGGTCGAGGTTGATGAAGATGAAACCCTCCCACACCTCGCAGCGGACGCCGACCAGGCCGTACTGGCTCTTGTCGACGTCGAAGAACTCGTCCTCTTGCTGGATGAACGTCAGATCGCCGTCGAGGCTGTAGCGCCAGGCGTGGTACTTACAAGTGAACTGCCGGCACGTGCCCGAGGTCTCCTCGTGTGGAAAATCGTTCCACACCAACTTGTTTCCGCGGTGGCGGCAGACGTTGTGGAAGGCCTTGATGGACCCGTCCTTGGTCTTGACGATGATCACCGAGACGCCCGGGCCCGCCGACGGTAGCTCTTTGGTGAAGTAGCTGCCGGTGCGCGGCAGCCGCTCCACCCGACCGACGTTGAGCCACGTCCGCTTGAAGATCGCGTCGCGCTCGGCCTCGAAGAACGCGGGATCGATCGAGTCGGTGTAATCGACTGGTGCGGTGCCCAGTTCTGGGTAGTTTTCTGTCCAGCTGCCGGCAGCCGGCTTCGCGAAATGTGGCAATGTTCTACCTTTCTGTCCGGGCTGTCTGGTCGTGTTCGACCTCGACGCCAAAAGTGTTCAGGGCCATCGCAAGTGCGATATAGCCGCCGGTCGTGAAGATCAAATCCATCCGCTGGTGCTCGTCGAGCCGCTCACCGAGAGCTGTCCACGTCTGGTCCGAGAGGTTGGTCTTCTCATCGAGCTCATCGACGGCGGCCAGTACCGCGCGATCGAACTCGTCGCTCGGATTGCCCGATCGCACCGCCTCGATGTCGGCGTCGGACAGCCCCACGTCCTTGCCGATGTCCACATGGTGTGACCACTCGTAGGCGCAGCCGCGCCGATGTGCGACCCGCAGGATGACTTGCTCGCGGATGCGCGGCGGCAGCGTCGACCCGTAGAGCAAATAACTGCTGAAGCGGAGATACGCGCGGGTCAGCTTCGGATGGCGCACCAGGGTCGACAGCACATTGCCGGCGCCGCGGGGATTGCGCCGCTCCTCCGGCAGCATGCCGGAGACCGCATGCCGGGCAGCGTCGTCCCACTGGTCCGCCGGCAACGGGGACAGACGCATACGGCCTCCTCAGTTGCGAGAATCATATTCTCATATTTGACCAATAGGTTTCCACGAACTCGCGGATTGGTCAATGTTTCGCGTTCGACCAGCGGAAACGCCACCATCCGGTACGGGCTGCGTTAGTGCGCCGACCGGACCCCTGCCGCCGCAGGGGTACCGTGAAGATGTTGATTCTCGCGATCAGAGAAGATAATTTTCATACTTGAGAGAACGGGCCGCCGAACGACCCCCGACGAGAGGAACGGCCAGTGAACAAAGACGACATGATTTTGATCAGTGTCGACGACCACACCGTCGAGCCACCGGACATGTTCAAGGACCACCTGCCGAAGAAGTACGCCGATGACGCGCCGCGGCTGGTGCACAACGCGGACGGCTCCGACTGCTGGCAGTTCCGCGACACGGTGATTCCCAACGTCGCGCTCAACGCGGTGGCCGGACGGCCTAAGGAGGAGTACGGCCTGGAGCCGCAGGGCCTCGACGAGATCCGGCCGGGTTGCTACAACGTCGACGAGCGGATCAAGGACATGAACGCCGGGGGCATCCTGGCCTCGATCTGTTTCCCATCGTTCCCGGGGTTCGCCGGTCGGCTGTTCGCCACCGAGGACCCGGAATTCTCGGTGGCGCTGGTGCATGCCTACAACGACTGGCACATCGACGAGTGGTGTGGTGCCTACCCGGCACGGTTCATCCCGATGGCGATACCGGTGATCTGGGATGCCGAGGAGTGCGCCAAAGAGGTGCGACGGGTGGCCAAGAAGGGCGTGCACGCATTGACATTCACCGAGAACCCGGCCGCGATGGGCTATCCGAGCTTCCACAACGAATACTGGAATCCGCTGTGGAAAGCGTTGTGTGACACCAACACCGTGATGAACGTGCACATCGGGTCCTCGGGCAGGCTGGCGATCACAGCCCCCGATGCGCCGATGGACGTGATGATCACCCTGCAGCCGATGAACATCGTGCAGGCCGCCGCGGATCTGCTGTGGTCGCGGCCGATCAAGGAGTACCCGGACCTCAAGGTCGCACTGTCGGAGGGCGGCACCGGGTGGATCCCCTACTTCCTGGAGCGGGCGGACCGGACCTACGAGATGCACTCGACCTGGACGCACCAGGACTTCAAGGGCAAGCTGCCCAGCGAGATCTTCCGCGAGCACTTCCTCACCTGCTTCATCAGCGACAAGGTGGGTGTAGCGCTGCGCAACATGATCGGCATCGACAACATCTGCTGGGAAGCCGATTATCCGCACAGCGACTCGATGTGGCCGGGTGCGCCCGAAGAGCTCTGGGACGTGTTGTCCGTCAACAACGTGCCCGACGACGAGATCAAGAAAATGGCCTACCAGAACGCAATGCGGTGGTACTCCTTCGACCCGTTCAGTCACATCACGGAGGCGCAGGCGACCGTGGGTGCGTTGCGCAAGGCCGCTGAGGGTCACGACGTTTCGATCCGGGCCCTGAGCCACCACAAGGACACCAGGTCGGGTTCGTCGTTCGCGGACTTCGCCGCCAGCGCGAAAAATCTGACCGGCAACAAGGACTGACGCGGCACCGAAATGCACGCGCGCCCGTGGCGGTCGCCAGCGCGGCGAAGCCGGGCGCAGCGGGCCGACAGCGACAGCTGGTGCCTGAACTGATCGAAGGAGATTTACCAGTGCCCGGCGGTGGGATGAACTTCGAGCTGACCGACGACCAAGAGCTGATCCGCAAGTCGGTCGCCGAGTTGGCGTCGAAGTTCGACGACCACTACTGGATGGAAAAAGACCAGGCGCACGAGTTTCCGCACGAGTTCTATCAGGCGATCGCCAGCGGCGGCTGGCTGGGTATGACGATCCCGGAGCAGTACGGCGGCCACGGCCTCGGCATCACCGAAGCCACGCTGCTGGCCGAAGAAGTGGCCAAAGCGGGCGGAGCGATGAACGCCGCCAGCGCCATTCACCTGTCGATCTTCGGCATGCAGCCGGTGGTCAAACACGGTTCCGACGAACTCAAGGCTCGCACGCTGCCGAAGGTGGCGACGGGCGAACTGCACGTGTGCTTCGGAGTCACCGAACCCGGTGCGGGCCTCGATACCTCACGCATCACCACGTTCGCCAAGCGCGACGGCGACCACTATGTCGTCAACGGCCGAAAGGTATGGATCTCCAAGGCGCTCGAGTCGCAGAAAATCCTGCTGCTCACCCGAACCCAGCCCTATGCCGAGGTCACCAAGAAGACCGATGGGATGACGCTGTTCCTCACCGACATTGACCGCAGCCGGGTGGAAATCCGGCCGATCCGCAAGATGGGTCGCAACGCGGTCAGCTCCAACGAGGTGTTCATCGACGACCTGCACATTCCGGTCGAAGATCGAGTTGGTGAGGAAGGCAAGGGCTTTCAATACATCCTCGACGGCCTCAACCCGGAACGGATGCTGATCGCCGCTGAGGCGCTGGGCATCGGCCGGGTCGCCCTGGAGAAGGCGGTGAAGTACGGCAACGAGCGCCATGTCTTCGACCGGCCGATCGGGATGAACCAGGGCATTCAGTTTCCACTGGCTGATTCGCTCGCCCGGCTGGACGCCGCCGAGTTGATGCTACGCAAAGCCACCTGGCTCTATGACAACGGCAAACCCTGCGGACGCGAGGCCAACACCGCGAAATACCTATGCGCCGACGCCGGTTTCACCGCCGCCGACCGGGCGCTGCAAACGCACGGCGGCATGGGATATTCCGAGGAGTATCACGTTTCGCGGTACTTCCGGGAGGCCAGGCTGATGAAGATTGCGCCGGTCAGCCAGGAGATGATCCTGAACTTCCTCGGTTCGCACGTGCTGAAACTGCCGAGGAGCTACTGATGACCCTGTTCGACCTGACCGGACGATCGGCATTGGTCACCGGATCCGGCAGTGGAATCGGCGCGGCGGTCGCCCATGCGTTGGCCGCTGCCGGCGCGGCGGTACTCGTCAGCGACGTGGACGCCGACGCCGCTTCTGCTGTCGCCGAACGCATTTGCTCCAGCGGCGGCAAAGCAGAGGGTGTCCCGCTGGACGTGCGAGACCGCGCAGCCGCGGACGCGGCGGCGGCACACGCCGCCGGGCTCACCGAGGGTGTGTTGCACATTCTGGTCAACAACGCCGGTGTCACGGCACCGGGGATGTTCGCCGATCTCACCGACGAAAGCTTCCAGCGAGTGCTCGACATTCATCTGATGGGCGCCGTTCACTGCGCTCAGGCCGCGCTGAAGTTCCTGCCCACCGATGGCACCGGTCGCATCATCAACGTCGTCTCGTCAGCGGGTATCACTGGCACGCTCGGCCAGGTGAACTATTCGGCGGCCAAGGCCAGCATTATCGGATTCACCAAGTCATTGGCCCGTGAGATGGCCCGCAACAACATTCTGGTGAACGCGCTTGCGCCGCTCGCGGCGACGCGTATGACCGAGACCATTCGCACCAACGAGAAATTCGCGGCCAACATGATGGCTCGAATTCCGTTGAAGCGCTGGGCCGAGCCCGAAGAGGTCGCGGGCGCATTCGTCTTTCTCGCGTCGGACGCCGCCTCCTACATCACCGGTCAGGTGTTGCCGGTGGACGGCGGCATGGTGATGTGATGTCGGCAACCGGGGGGCCGCTGACGGGAGTCACCGTGGTGGCCCTGGAGCAGGCGGTCTCCGCTCCGATGTGCACACGGGTGCTTGCCGACTTCGGTGCACGCGTCATCAAAGTAGAGAATCCCGACGGGGGAGACTTCGCCCGGCACTACGACGACGTCGTCAACGGGCTTGCCGCGCACTTCGTGTGGGCCAACCGGGGCAAGGAGTCGGTCACCCTCAACCTGAAAACCGAAGCTGGGCTCGATATTCTGCGTTGCCTGCTCGACCGTGCCGACGTACTCGTTTCCAACCTCGCCCCAGGATCCACCGCCCGATTGGGCATCGCCGCGGCGGACCTGGCGGAGAGCCACCCGGGCGTGATCGCGGTGGAAATCGACGGCTACGGCCCGGGCGGACCGCTCTCGCACAAACGCGCCTACGACCTGCTCGCGCAAGCCGAATCCGGCGCCTGCGCCGTCACCGGCCATCCCGGCGCACCGGCCAAGCCCGGCCCGCCGATGGCGGACATCAGCACCGGGTTGTATTCGGCAATATCGATTTTGGCCTTGCTGTATGCACGCGACGCGGGGTCGGCGACGGGCCAGCACGGCAACACTGTGGCGGTCAGTTTGTTCGACACGATGACCGATCTGATGGGCTACCCGCTCACCTTCGCCCAACATTCCGGAATCGACCAGCAGCCGTTGGGAATGAGTTCGCCCGCGGTGGCGCCGTACGGCGCCTACCGTACCTCCGACGGCCAGACCGTCGTGCTCGGTACGACCAATGATGCAGAATGGCAACGGCTTTCGCGCCAGATCCTGGAGCGTGACGACCTCGCCGACGACCCGAGATTCGCCGGTAACGCCGGTCGCTGCGCGCACCGCGACATCCTGGACGACGCCATCGGCGCCTGGTGCGCGGCGCACGACTTGGAACATGTGCAGAAGACTGCCGATGCCGCGGGCATCGGCAATGCGCGCTACAACCTGCCGAGCGAGGTTCTGGTGCACCCACAGCTGACCGCCCGGGATCGCTGGCGGCAGGTCGACACGCCGGCCGGCCCGATTTCGGCTTTGCTGCCCCCGCCGGTCATCTCCGGCTATCAGCCCGCCATGGGCGCGGTGCCCGGACTCGGGCAGCACACCGACGCGGTGCTCGCCGAACTCGGCATTGCAGGCGGCGAAATCGTCGCGCTGCGAGCCCAAGGCGCCATCGGACCGGTCTACCCCTGATGTCCCGCGCCGGCGACGATGCAGAGCGAAGCGATGGGGAGGAGCGGCGCTGATGTCCGAGGAATCCGTGCTGCTGTGCAGCGACCGCAACGGTGTGCGGACGCTGACGCTGAATCGACCTCAGCGGAAGAACGCGATCAACCGTGAGCTGTGGATGGCATTGGCCGATGCGCTCACCGCCGCGGGCAACGACCGCGGGGTGCGTGCGGTCGTGATCACGGGCGCCGGCGGCGCGTTCTGCTCCGGCGCCGACATCGCCAGTCCCGACGACACCCACCCGGTGTACAAGCTGCAGCGGTTGACCGACGTGGCCCTGGCGCTGCATGAGCTGTCGGTGCCGACGATCGCCAAAGTGACCGGGGTGGCCGTCGGCGCCGGATGGAACCTGGCGCTGGGCTGCGATCTGGTTGCCGCCACCCCGGAGTCGACGTTCTCGCAGATCTTCGCCAAGCGTGGATTGTCGGTGGATCTGGGCGGCTCCTGGCTGCTGCCGAAAATCGTTGGCCTGCAACAGGCCAAGCGGCTGGCGCTGCTGGCCGAGACTATCGACGCCGCCGAGGCTCACGCGCTGAACCTGGTGACCTGGGTGGTATCCGCCCCGGAGATCGACGATTTCGTCACCGACATCGCCGACCGGCTGGCCGCCGGCCCGACGATCGCGCTGGCGCAAACCAAGGCGTTGCTCAACGAGGGTGCCGACCGGACCATGCGTGACGCGTTGGCCAACGAAGCCCGTGCGCAGGGCGTCAATTTCGCCACTGAGGATGCACGCGAAGCGTATGTCGCCTTCGCCGAGCGGCGAGACCCGTCGTTTACTGGGCGGTGGGCGGTATCGAGATCGGAGCAGACAAATGCGTGAAACAGTCATCGTCGAAGCGGTGCGGACACCGGTCGGCAAGCGCAACGGTGGGCTATCGGCCATGCACGCCGCCGACCTGTCGGCTCTCGTGCTCAACGAGCTGCTGCAGCGCACCGGCATTGGCCCGGAGATTATCGACGACGTCGTCTGGGGTTGCGTGTCGCAGGTCGGGGATCAGTCGAGCAATATCGGGCGCTACGCGGTGCTCGCCGCCGGCTGGCCCGAGAGCATCCCGGGCACGACGATCAACCGGGCATGCGGTTCCAGCCAGCAAGCCTTCGACTTCGCGGTGCAGGCAGTGATGTCCGGGCAGCAGGACGTCGTCGTGGCCGGCGGTGTCGAGGTGATGAGCCGAGTGCCGCTGGGTTCGGCCAGGGCAACCGGAATGCCGTACGGGCCCAAAGTGCTTGCCCGCTACGACGATTTCTCCTTCAATCAAGGGCTGTCAGCCGAGATGATCGCGAAGAAGTGGGGATTTTCCCGTACCCGGCTCGACGAATACTCTGCGATGTCCCACGAACGGGCCGCCGCGGCCCAGGACAACCGGGCCTTTGACGATCAGATCGTCCCCGTCTTCGTCGAGGACACCGCGGTGAGCCAAGACGAGGGCGTGCGGCGGGGGACGACCGTGGAGAAACTGGCCGGGCTCAAGCCCGCGTTCGTCGACGACGGCGTCATTCACGCCGGCAACTCCTCACAGATCTCCGATGGCGCGGCGGCATTGTTGGTGATGACGTCGGCGGCCGCGCTCGAGCTCGGATTGACCCCGCTGGTGCGCTACCGGGCCGGAGCGGTGACCGGGGCGGACCCGGTACTGATGCTCACGGGTCCCATTCCTGCCACCGAGAAGGTGCTGACCAGGGCTGGCGTCTCGCTGGCGGAGGTCGGCGTGTTCGAGGTCAACGAGGCGTTCGCCCCGGTGCCGCTCGCCTGGCTCGCCGAAACCGGCGCCGACCCGGACCTGGTCAACCCGCTGGGCGGAGCCATTGCCCTCGGTCACCCACTCGGAGCGTCGGGCGCGATCTTGATGACCCGGATGGCGCATCACATGCGTGACAATGGGATTCGCTACGGATTGCAGACCATGTGCGAAGGTGGCGGTACCGCCAACGCCACGCTCGTAGAACTTGTTGCCTGACGGGGGAATTCATGCGCCGAGACCTCTTCACCGAAGATCACGAGGCTTTTCGGGAGTTGGCCCGCGACTTCATCGAGAAGGAGGTATGCCCGCCTATCCACAGTGGGAGAAGGCCGGGCGGATGCCGCGCGACGTCTTCAAGCACATGGGTGCGCTCGGGATGCTCGGGATGGCGATTCCAGAGGAGTATGGCGGCGCCGGCATCCCCGACTACCGTTACAACGTCGTGCTGCAGGAGGAGGCGGCGCGGGCGCTGGTGACGCTGTCGACGGTCCGCACCCAACTGGAAGTGATCCTGCCGTACTTCTTGCATTACGCGTACGAAGAACAGCGCAAGCGCTGGTTCCCCGGCCTGGCCGACGGGACGATGCTCACCGCGGTCGCGATGACCGAACCGGGAACCGGGTCCGACCTGGCGGGGATGCGCACCACGGCGGTACGTGACGGCGACCACTGGATCGTCAACGGCGCCAAGACATTCATCACGGGCGGTATTCAGGCCGACCTCGTGATTGTCGTCGCCCGCACGTCCACCGACCCCGACAACCGGCGCAAGGGCCTGACGTTGCTCGTTGTCGAGGACGGGATGGAGGGTTTCACCCGCGGTCGCGAGCTGGAGAAGATGGGCTGCAAGGTCCAAGACACCGCCGAACTGTCGTTCGTCGACGTCCGTGTCCCCATCGAGAATGTTCTCGGCGACGAGGGCGAGGCGTTCGGCTACCTGGGCCACAACCTGCCGCAGGAACGTCTGACGGTGGCGGTCGGATCGGTGGCGCAGGCGCGCTCGGCGATCGCCGCGGCGATCGACTACACCAAGAACCGCAAGGCCTTCGGGACCCCGGTGGCCTCGTTCCAGAACACCAAGTTCGAGCTGGCCGCGTGCTCGACGGACGTGGAGGCCGGCCAGGCGATGCTGGATCGTGCAGTGGCGCTGCACGTCGAGGGGGAGCTGTCGGCCGCCGACGCCGCGCGCGTCAAGCTCTTCTGCACCGAGATGCAGGCCCGCGTCATCGACCGTTGCCTGCAGCTCTTCGGCGGTTACGGCTACATGATGGAGTATCCGATCGCCCGGCTGTACACCGACGCACGAGTGGCGCGCATCTACGCCGGAACTAGCGAGGTGATGAAGGTGATCATCGCCAAGTCGCTCGGTTTGTAACCCTGACCTCGGCGCAGCACCGCTGAGAGATCAATTCGCCCGCAGTGTGTCCGCAGCAGTTCCGATCCGGGTGCGGATCGCCGCCCCGACGGCGGCCCTGGTGGACTCGTCAGCATCCGGCCACAGGTGCCCGTAGGTGTCCAGCGTGGTCGACGCGCTGATCTATCTACCGCGAAAAAAACGGGGGAAACGAGCAAAAAACGACGAAAACGCAACGCGACTGCTAGCGCGCCAGTTCTGTTGTGCGGCAGCGGTGTTGGGGTGTTCGCCCGATTACTCGTAGCCGGTGAAATCCTCGCCGGTTTTGATGTGCGGGAAGCGTTTCGCGCTTTCTTGGAGGGCGATGACGGGCCGCAGCGCCGCACCAACCGCCCACCCGTCGCTCATGGCTGTCTCCATGATGTCGAATTTCTCCTGCGGATCGGCCACCAGGTCATAGATCGCAGGAAGCTGCGGCCGGACGTACGGCCCGAACAGCGAACCGCCCTCAAGGACCGTTCGGAAATGCACCTTCATCGTTTTCCATTTGACGGTGAGCAGTTCGCCGTCGGTGCCATAGAGGATGAAGTCATCACGGCCCGACGCAGCCGATTGGCCGAGCAAATGTGACGAGACGTCGATCCCGTCGATGGGGCGATCGGTGGGAACCCGCTCACCCGCGTCGATCATCGCCGCCAACGTGGGCAGCCAGTCGGTGGCGGCAACGATCTCCTGGCTGACACGCCCACCCGGGATTCGCCTTGGCCAGCGCACCATCGCCGGTGCCCGCACCGACCCTTCCCATGTTTGCCCGAACGATCCACGCCACGGCCCACCTGATCCACAAGCCTGGCCGACCGTGTCACCGGCCGCGTTGTCGCTGCTCCACACCACGATCGTGTTGTCGGCCACCCCCGCAGCATCCAGGGCATCAAGGATCTGCCCGGAGCGGTGATCAAGCTCCACCAGACTGTTGGGGATCACGCCGGGCGAGCCGGAACTGCCTTCGAAGTCGGGATGCACGGCCAGCGGCGGATGGACCGTGGTGAAACTGGCATACAGGAAAAACGCGGTGCCCGCGGCGGCGTTTCGGGCGATGAAATCCGTGGAGTGCTGGGTGATCCACTCGTCCATGAACGGCCGGGTGGTCAGGTCGAAGTTCTCGACGGCTCGGCACGGCTGCCCCTTGGCTCCTTCCAGGATCGCCGGGATCGGGAAGTCCTTGGGATACAGCGGGTGGTTGGTGTAGGACGCCTCGTCGCTGGAGTTGGGGATACCCCACCACTCGTCGAAGCCCTGGGCGTTGGGCAGGCGATCCGCAGTCTCGCCGAGATGCCATTTACCGAAGCACGCGGTGCGATAGCCCAGGTCGCTGAACAGGTCAGCCAGCGTGTATTCCCAGGGGCACAAGCCATAGTGGCCGCCCTCCCCGGGCATCGGCACCCGACAAGTGCCCGAGCGCACCGGCATCCGCCCCGACAGGATCGCGGCCCGTGTCGGTGTGCACTGGGCCTCGGTGTTGTAGTTCTCTAGCCGGATCCCCTCACCGGCCAGCCGGTCCAGCCGCGGAGTCTTGACCGTGCCCCCGTAGCAACTCAGTGCCCCCCACCCGATGTTGTCGCCCAGCATGAAAACGACATTCGGTCGCGGATCATCAGGCATTTGAGGCCCCTCAAGCAGTGCCGTAGGCGGCGACTCATCCTATCCGGTGAACCACCCGCTTACTCGCGGCCGCGGCAGCGGCAGCCGACGACGACGGCGACGCCGACGACGGCGGAGACGCCGGCTGGGACCCGTCGAAGGTGTAGTGATCCTCTCGATCTTCGACAAGACGCCCGGCGCTTAGAACTCGTCGCGCGGTGATCGGGACAAACGCTAGCCGCCTTGGCAATTCGCCTCATTAGCAACCGATGTCAGGGTTTGGTGGCGACCTGGCTGCATCAAGCTGAAATGATGCGTGGGGGTCGGCGTGGGCGGCGGCTCGCCGTCCTTCGCAATTACCGGCCACCTCTATTCGGCGAGGCGTCAACCGCAGAAATCGAAAAGCAGCTAGCCCTTACCTGAGTCTTGACTCACCGACTCAGGTGGGAAATTTTGCCCACCTGATCGGGCCGAAATGTGTAGTCATGGCTACGCCACGTAGGTATCGCTTCGGCATTCAAAGTTCCTCTGGCCGTTGCGGTTTCGGTCATATAACCTCAACCGCCATGACCACCTACGCCGTCCCCGATGCCTCCGCCGACCCCGAGGCCGCCGCACTGGATTTGATCGTGCGGCTACCAGCGGTCGACGATTGCGAGGTCCCCGCCGCCATGCTGTCCGCGCTGTGACGACCGTCCGCAGATCGTCCGCAGCAGAATTTCGGGCATCTTCCGGCGATCAACGCGGCCAACAGTCAGACGAAGGTTTTACCGAATAGCCAACACAGTTTTCGGGTACTAACGCCCAGGATGGTGTTGAAGGTGATCATCGCCAAGTCGCTGGGTTTGTGACGCCGCCGAAGAAAATCGTCGGAATGCGACCCTTGTCACAGTCGCCTAACCAACCTACTGTGTGTTCAGTTGGTTGGTTGGACGAAGGAGTCCGGTGCCCGAGACACGGCCGTACGGCTCGCTGCGCGCCAAGGGTGAGGACCGCAAACAGCGGATCCTGGCCGTCGCGCAGCGACTGCTGACCCGCAACGGGTGGCGCAATACGACGCTGGCCCAGATCGCCGGCGAAGCCGGTGTCAGCCCCGCCGGCCTGCTGCATCACTTCGAATCCAAGGAACAGCTTTTACACGCCGTGCTCGACGTCCGCGACGCCGATGACGACGCGCACGCGGACCGGGCCGGCGATCTGATCGCAGAGATCGCCGCGGTCGCCGATCGGTTCTATCGGTCGCCCGAACTGGTGGGCACGTTCACCGTGCTGCTGGCGGAGAACGTCGACCCTGACGCACCGCTGCACGACCGCCTCGCCGCCAGATACCAGGGAGCGGTCGACATCATCACCGAGCTCATCCGGCGAGGTCAGCGGGCCGGCCGGTATCGCATGGATATGGATGTGACCGTCAAAGCAGTGCAGATCCTTGCCTTCATCACCGGAATGGAGACCACATGGTTGATCAATTCCTCGATACCACTGACCGAGGTCTTCAAGGAATACGCGGAATCGTTGGCTCGGGACATGGCACCACCGAGGCAGGTATGAGATACCGGCTCGACGTGGTCGCCGCGGACGTCGCCGATGTGGTGAAGTTCGCCGGCGGTTGGCTGTTCGACCGGGCGATGGCCGGCTGGGACGTCACCGTCTTGCTCGTCGACCATCCCGACGAACGTCCGCTGCAGATCCTTGGCGCTCAGATCGTCGATCTGGAATACGCACTGGCGACGGTGGGGCACCGGCCGGCTCCGCAGACCTTGGCGGCTGCGGCTGACCTTTTCGGCTGCGATTCCCGCGTACGGCAGGGCGTCGTGCAGGCGCTCGACCAGGGTGCCACCGAAGTCACCTTGTGGGGCGAGACGTGGCCGGCCGAGCTGGAAGGCAGCGTCGGCCTGGTCCAGCATCGGCTCAGCGCCGCAGCCCAGGCGTTCAAGTCGCAGGCTCTGGCGGCCGCAGCGATGCCGCTGGAATCGATCGGGCCGGTCGAGACGTTCCGCAGCAGGGTAATGGCCTTCGCAGCTGTCGAGGCCGACCTCATTCCCGCTGGCTAACCCGCAGTCCTCCCATGCTGCGTTGACGTCGCGGCATGCTCTGTGGAAATCTAATACTCATCTCTGAGAGGCGCATTCTCACAGGTCGAGATTGGAACGGTGCGAGATGGTGAATGACTTCACCGAGCTGGACTTCTTCCGCGGCAGCGAGCTCATCGCGGACCCATACCCCTACTACGAGGCGCTCCGGCAGCAGTGCCCGGTGACCCGGGAAAACCACCACGACGTCACGATGGTGACGGGTTGGGACGAGGCCTGCGCCGTGCTCAATGACGCCGAAACGTGGTCCTCGTGCATCTCGGTGACCGGACCGTTTCCCGGTTTTCCGGTGCCGATCGAGGGTGACGACATCACCGAACTGATCGAGCAACACCGTGACGAGCTTCCGTTCAGCGACCAGCTGCCCACGCTTGATCCACCCACCCACACCAACCACCGCTCCCTGCTGATGCGGCTGATCACCCCGAAGCGCCTCAAGGAGAACGAGGACGCCATGTGGGTGCTCGCCGACGAGGCGCTTGACGCGTTCCTGGCGCCAGGGCACGGCGAGTTCATCAAGGGCTTCGCGAGCCCGTTCACGTTGCTGGTTATCGCTGACCTGCTGGGCGTGCCCGTGGAGGATCGCGACAAGTTCGTCAAAGGCATCCGCGAGCACTCGGGTGGCGGCGTCGGCGGCACCGGCAAGGAATCGCTGGCGCACAGCCCGCTGGAATTCCTCTACGGTCTTTTCTCCGACTATGTCCGGGACCGCCGCCGTGAGCCCCGCGACGACGTGCTGACCGGCCTCGCGACCGCCACCTACCCCGACGGCTCGACTCCTGATGTCGAGGATGTCGCCCGCGTCGCGAGCAACGTCTTCTCGGCGGGTCAGGAAACTACCGTGCGACTGTTAGGCGCGGCGTTGCAGACGCTAGGCGAGCGTCCCGACATCCAGGCGCAGTTGCGCAAGGACCGCAGCCTGATTCCCAACTTCATCGAAGAGTCGCTTCGCATCGAGAGCCCGGTCAAGGGAGACTTCCGGATGAACCGCAGGCCGGTCAACATCGGCGGAGTCGACTTGCCAGCTGGCACAACGGTGATGGTCGTGCAGGCCGCGGCCAACCGCGATCCGCGCCGGTTCGAAGACCCGACCACCTTCGATCCGGCCAGAAAGAATGCCCGCCAGCACATCTCGTTTGGTCGAGGCATTCACAGCTGCCCCGGCGCGCCGCTGGCGCGGGCCGAAACGCGGGTGGCCATCGAGCGGCTGCTGGACCGCACGTCCGACATCCGGATCAACGAGCGGGTTCACGGACCGGCGAATGATCGTCGCTACCAATATGTTCCGACCTACATCCTGCGTGGCCTGACCGAGCTGCACCTGGAGTTCACGCCGGCATGAAAGTCTGGGTTGACGACCAGCGCTGTCGCGGACACGGCGTGTGTGTCACGCTGTGTGAGGACGTGTTCAACCTGACCGACGATGGCTACGCCGAGGCGATCGATTCCGATGTGCCAACGGAATTCGAGGCGGCCACCCGCGAGGCCATCGATTGCTGCCCCGAACAGGCCATCGCCGAACGCTGACCAGAGGAGGCTCTATGCCTAAGGGATATGTCATCCTGACGGAGGCCATCAAGGATCCGGAAGGCATGAAGGATTACGGCCGGGCCGCCGGAGCGGCAATGGCTGGTGTCAACGTTCTCGCTGTGGACACCGCACCCAAGGTCGTCGAAGGCGGCTGGCATGGCGACCAGACCGTCGTGCTGGAATTCGAGTCGGTGGATGCGGCCCGCGCCTGGTACGAGTCCGAGGCCTACCAGAAGGCGGCAAAACTGCGCCACGCCGCCGCCGACTGCAATGCGGTGATCATCTCCGGATTCAGCTGAGCCGCAACTAAACTGGCGGCGCTTCGTCGCGCGAACGAACCTGGCTGCCAGCGGTCGGCGGTTGCGACACGGTCACAACCGGATACCAATCCGGCGTATCACTGGCATCAATTCCCACTGTAGTCACTATCGTCACAGATTCGGACCCGTGCGCGTCCGCTGTTGACGACCTATGGGAAATCCAGGAACCCATCGGAGGTTTGACGTGTGGGTATTTCCCCGACTCGCGCCGATATCGGTGGCGTCGGTGGCCGCCATTGGACTCGTCGCTCCGGTAGTCGTGGCCCCTTCAGCGGCCGCCGCACCCTGCTCGCAAACGGCTTCCGCGGCAGCACCCAACGGCGTTCAGCCACTGCCGGGGGCAGCGAGGCCGCCGGTAGCACACGTGCCGACAGGGCGCATGCCCCGCGGCGCACAGAACCAGGCGGTGCCGTTCGGGCTGGGTCCGCTCGCCCCGGCCTTAGACCCGACAGCAGCGGGCGCGCTGAACTCCGCGCCGATGCAACAAGAAGGCGCGGTGCTGCCGTGGCCCGTGCCAGGGCCTCCCGGTCCCCCAGCGGCCCAACAGGTGCCGAACCCCGCGAGTCCGATCAGTCCGGGTCCAAACGCAGCTGCGGCTATCGCGGCCCCGACGACAACGATCGTCAACTGGGTGGATGGACCCAACAGCCCAAACAACACATACACACGCTTCGCCATCTCGGGTGCCGACCTCGGGATTATGTGGGACAACGGCCAAACCGGCGCGAACGACCAGGTGCTGATCGCATTCGGCGACACGTTCGGCGATTGCAGCGTCTCTGGCCAACAGTGGCGGAGCAATACCTTGTTTCGTAGCGCGGACCGCAATCTGTCGGACGGAATATCGGTGCCGGATCCCGCGTTCGGCAACGTCTACGCCGGCTCGCCAGTCCTGTCCGCGACTCCACCCGGATCGAACTTTTCGAGGCAGATCATCGCCAGTCTCAATCTCGCCCCAACCGAAGTGACCATCATTCCCACCGCCGGGATCTCAGTCGGGACAATACAATACGTCAATTTCATGTCGGTCCAGCAGTGGGGCAATCCTGGCCAATGGACCACGAACTTCTCGGCAATCGCGACTTCCACCGACAACGGCGAAACTTGGACCGCCAACCGTGGAACCGTCCGGCCTAGCTTTTATTTCAGCGTGCCCAGCGTCTGGTTTAACTGGGGCAACCAGAATTTTCAACAGGGCGCGTTCGTCCGACGCGACGGTTACGTGTACTCATTCGGCACCCCGTCGGGACGCTCCGGTTCGGCATATGTGTCACGCGTCCCCGAGAACGCAGTGCTGGACCTCAGTCAGTACGAATACTGGAGCAATCCGTGGTGGAATTTCTTTGGGACAGGATCGTGGGTCGCAAACAGCCCCTGGGCCGCCACGCCGGTTATTTCGGCTCCCGTGAGCGAGATGTCAGTTCAATACAACGATTACCTCAACAAGTACGTGGCGCTCTACACCGACGGCTCGAACAACGTCGTGATGCGAACAGCGGACAATCCACAAGGACCGTGGAGCGTATCGCAGACCCTGGTGACGTCAACACAACTTCCTGGCGGCATTTACGCACCGTTCCTCCACCCCTGGTCGACCGGCCACGACCTCTACTTCAACCTCTCGCTGTGGTCGGCGTACAGCGTAATGTTGATGCACACTACGTTGCCCTAGTCCCCGGCCCTCGGATTGTCATCGGTTACGGGCCGAAACGACCGAAGATTGGCTCAACGAAGGCTAAGCCGATTATCAAAAAGACCGTGGCGATAGTGCTGACGACGCTGGCAGAAGCCCTCGCAGTGCTTTCCGCGCCGACAGCAGCGTATGCGGATCCCGTTGTACCGCAACCAGACACCGCCTGTTCGCCGGATCTCGCCAACGCGATGACCTGGCTTCCGGAGCAGAAAATAAACCTGGCGTGCCTGCAGGAGCCAAACCACAGCTACCAATGGAAAATCGTCACCTCCGATTACCCGAGCAGTGACCGATGGCTGACCTATGGACCCCAACTGACACTGCGCGGCGAGGGAACTCGCAACTACAACCTACGATCAGGCGACTGGATCGCCCTCCCACGAGACCCCGACAGCCAGTGCATCGCGGAACAGATCGCCGTGGTTAGTGCGGGAGTTGTAAGCTCGCCCCGAGTAGAGGCCGGGGCGCCAGGGCAACAGCTCTCGTTTCGGGTGCTACCTAATCTCTTCTCGATAACGGTGAAGGGCTACTGCCTTTGGAGCAGGGTGAGCTCTTGAAAAATGGCTACCGTTACGGACGCCACGCGGCGTTGACAACCGCTATTCGGTGATCGAAATGGCCTGCCGCGGGCATTGCCGGACCGCATCGCGCACTTGCGCTTCGTTTTCCGGCGTGACTTCTTCCTGCAGCACGGTCAGCGTGTCGTCGTCCTCGAGCTGAAACACCTCGGGGATGATCCCCATGCAGACCCCGTTGCTTTCGCAGAGACCCCAGTCGACTTCGATCTTCTTCGTCACTCAGTCCACCTCATCGCAATACTTTCACCGGTACGTTCAGCCAGCCCGCGACGTTCTGCATGGTGACCCGTTTGCAGCCCTCCCAGTTGACCTCGTAGCGGGGCATGAAGTCGAGCAGCTTCTCCAGTGCGATCCTGCTTTCCATCCGGGCCAACGCCGCGCCCAGGCAACTGTGAATTCCGTAGCCCAGGCCGAGGTGCTGTGCCTCGGTCTGGTCGCGCTCGATGTCGAAGGTGTCGGCGTCGGTGAAGGCATCCGGGTCGCGGTTCGCGGCGGCCTTCATCAAGAACACCGGCTTACCGGCGGGAATCGTGCCACCGCTGGTGTTTGCCTCTTTCAAGGTCCAGCGGACGTTGTACTGAACCGGTCCCTCGTACCGCAGCAACTCTTCGACGGCGCCGGGGATCTTGCTGCGGTCTTCTTGCAGCTTCTCCCACTGGTCTGGGTTGCGGGCGAAGAGCACGGCCGCGCTGCCGATCAACTTGGTGACGGTCTCGGCGCCGGCCCCGCCCAGAAGCGTGGCAAAACCACATATTTCAATATCGTCGAGCTTGCGAGTCTGACCATCCTCGCCGGGGATTTCGGCGGCGATCAGCTTGCTGAGCATGTCGTCCTGCGGGTTTTCGCGCCGTTGCTGCACCAGCCCGAAGTAATACATCGCGGTGTCGATGTTGGCCTGCATGCCGGCTTCGCTGATTTCGATTTGGCCCGGCTCCCGGTGCAGGCTGGTGTCAATCCAGTGCCGTACCTGCTGGCGGTATTCCTCCGGCACTCCGGCCATCGTGGTGATGACTTCAACGGGGAACGGCCCGGAGAAGTCCTGCACGACGTCGAACTCGTCCGGATCGGCCGCGCTCAGGTATTTGTCGACGACCTCAACGACTGTGTCGTGCTGCGATTGAACGGCCCGCGGCGTGAAGGCCTTATTGAGCAGGCTGCGCATGTGGCGGTGCTCCGGGGGGTCCATGAAGATGATGGACCGCTGCTCGGGGGATATGCCCTTGCGCACCATCGCCAGGTCGCAGCCGCGCGAGGACGAGAAAGTCTC
Source organism: Mycobacterium sp. (assembly GCF_035314665.1). Classification (GTDB taxonomy): domain Bacteria; phylum Actinomycetota; class Actinomycetes; order Mycobacteriales; family Mycobacteriaceae; genus Mycobacterium. The sequence goes on from NZ_DATFZD010000429.1 coordinate 71,596, forward strand.
GAAGTCCTTGAGCGCGGCAGCCACGTCCTCGTGGCGGGTCAGCGCGTAGAAGTCCTCTTTCTCGTCGTAGTAGAGCGGGGCGTCCTCGCGCATTCGTCGATAAATGTCGAACGGGTTTGTGAAGTACTCCTCGGAGAACGGATCAAAGACGACCTTTGGCTTGGTCATTGCACCCTCCTCGCCGCCCAGTGAGCGGCTCACACCTTTACGACGGAATGCTCGACTGTAACGCTAACGGTAGACGGTTCGTCTCGTGTCGAAAAGACCTCATCTCACACCCTTATGGCCGCGTCGATAACGTCGTCGAGCACGCCCAGGTCGCTGCCCAGTTCGGCGGCGATACTCCTGACCACGTCAACGTCTTTGCCCACGAATTCGCCGGCAGTGTCGATGAACGACGCGACCGACCCGCCCCTCGTGACGATGTCCAACACGCGACTCGCCGCGCTGCCATGCGTAAGCGCGTTGAGCAGCGTCGACTCCGGCACGCCGAGTCGCGCACCCAGTTCGATCGACCCGGAGAGCAATCCGAGCTGCGCCGCAAACAACGCGTTGTTGACCAGCTTCACCTTCTGACCCGCTCCCAGCGGGCCGACGTGCAGAACCGGATCGCCGTAACAGCCCAACACCGGGCGCACGCGCGCCACCGCTTCCTCGGCGCCGCCGACGAACAGCGTCAGGGCACCGGCCGCGGCGTTGTGCGGGCCGCCGCTGACCGGTGCATCAACGACGTCGACGTCGTGCGGTGCCCCCCGCATGGCGATGGTCTCCACCGTCTGGGGACTTCCCGTGGTGTGCACCACCAGCGCCGAGCCCGGCGACATCGTCGCGAGCAGGCCGTCCTCCAGGCAGATCTGCCGCACTTGCTCGTCGGTGAACACGCAGATCACCACCACGTCGGCGGTCGCGGTCACCTCAGCCGTGTCGGCCACCGCGTTGGCGCCCAGTTGAGCGACGGCAGCACGTTTCTCGGCGCTACGGCCCAGCACCGCGACGTCATGGCCGGCCTCGACCAAACGGGCCACCATGGGGTGCCCCATCCGACCCGCGCCGATGAATCCGATTCTCACCGCCGATGTTTCATCAGAGTCAGGGTGGCGTCGGCGGCGTCGAGCACCGCCCCACCGGGGACGGCGGCGGCATCGGCGAGGTCGGCGACCAAGCGGACGTCCTTCTGCAGCAGTGTGCCGGCAAGGCCGGCCAGGCGGTCCAAACCGCCGGTGTCACCGCCAAGAGCGTTGAGCGCGAAGCAGTTCCCACTGCCGCGCGAGATGACCTCGGTGAGCCGGTCTGGCAAGACGCCAAGCGCCTCACCTAGCGCTAAGGCGGTGGCAGCCGTTCCCAGATTGGCGGTGAACAACAGGTTGTTCAGCAGCTTGGTGGTTTGCCCGGATCCCAGGTCACCCAGATGCACGACGGGGTTGGCATAGGTCTCGAAGACCGGGCGGCAGCGCTCGACTACGTCGGCGTCACCACCGACCATCACCAGCAGACGACGTTCCGCCACCGCCGGAGCGCCTCCGCTCACCGGCGCGTCGATAACCGAGACACCCTGCGCGCCAGCCTTCTTCGCCAGTGCGTGGCAGGTCTTGGGGTGGACGGTGCTGTGGATGGCGATCACGCCGCCCGGCTTGAGTCCGGCCAGCACCCCGTTCGCGCCGCCGGTGATCTCCTCGACGTCGGCGTCACCGACCACGCAGAGGCAGACGAGATCGCTACTGGCCGCGAGTTCGGCCGGTGACCCTGCGACCTTGGCCGCCGTGTCGGCGTACGGCTCGAGTGAGGCCGGTCGGCGCGCCCACAGCGTCGTCGGGAAGCCGGCTTCGACGATCCGTCCCGCCATCGGGCCGCCCTGGCTGCCCAGGCCAATGAATCCGACGTGCATCAACCGGCCTCCAAGTCGGGACTTTCACGCGCGACGACACATTCGTCGGCGAATGCCAGAACGGTCGCGTGGTACTCCGCGGCGGTATGGCCGAGGCTGATGTTGTGCCCGGCCTGAGGTTGGTGATGGACAACAAACTGCGGCACGGCAGAGAACATCGCCTCGATCTCGGCGATCGCCGAAGTGTCGGTCTGCCAAACCTTCTCGTGCTCGGCGATGCTGAAGTGCACCGGGACGCGCACCGCGGGTGCGAGCGCCGGGAAGTCCTGGCGGCCCCAATTGGACACCATCAGGTCCTCGTAGGGCGGGGCGCCGGGATACACCGTGGCCCCGTTGAGCACCTCGGGTGGATACAGTTCCGTTGGGTGCCATAACAGTTCACGCAGACCCGACGGGCGGCGTTCCCGCGTTGCCGTCTTGAGCATGTCGCGGGCCGCCGGGTGATAATGCCGGCCGGTGCCCGCCAACTCGATGCCCAGCAGATCGCCACCGCGTTCATCGGCCGCCATCCGCATCGTCAATTCGCATCCGCCGGAATGGCCCATCAAGAACACGCCGGCGCCGCGCGGCCGTTCACCAAGAATGCGATCGACAGCCGAATAGGCAAGCTGGACACGCTGTTCGGGGCGGGCCACCGCTTCCGGATACGGGGCCGAGCTGCCGTAGCCGGGGCGATCCAGCGCCACCGCGGTAAATCCGTGCGCCGCGGCCGCTCGGAGAAAGGACGATCCCGGGTGCCCCGGACAGTCGAAATAGATTGAGGTGGTGCCTCCGCCGTGAATGGCCACGATGACCGCCCGCGGATCCTGCGCCTCGGCGACCAGCGCGGACATCGGCACGCCATCGACGATGACGACCCGCGGCCGCACCGTCATCCGTCCGACCGCAGCAGCAGTACGCCGCTGGGCGTCAGGCCGCCGCTGCTGACCACGCCGACGCGGGCATCGGCGACCTGTCGCTGACCGGCCTCGCCACGCAGCTGGCTGATCGCTTCATGCAACAAACCCATCCCGTGCGTTCGGCCATGCGACAGTTGACCGCCGTGCGTGTTGAGTGGCAGCTGGCCGTCGCGGGCGATGTTCTTGCCGCCGTCGAGGAATTCTTTCGCCTCACCGATCCGGCAGAACCCCAGCGCTTCGATCCAGGACAGGCAGTTCATGGTGAACCCGTCGTACAGCTCGGCGACGTCGACGTCCTCCGGCCGCAGCGAAGTACGCGTCCACAGGTGCGCGGATTGGCCGAGCACCTGAGGCTCGTGGGTCAATGTGCTTTGGTCCCAGTCGATTCGCTCGATGATTTGCGTTCCCACCGCCTCCACCAACACCGGCGGCTTGGCCATGTCGCGGGCGGCGTCGACAGCCGAGACGATGACGGCGATCGCCCCGTCGCAGGGCACGTCACAGTCGTAAAGCCCGAACGGCGTGGTGATGGGGCGTGCGTTCAGGTAGTCGTCCATCGTCAACGGAGACCGATAGACCGCCGACGGATTGAGTTCGGCATTGGCTCGCTGGTTCAACGCAATCCAGCCCAGCGTCTCTCTCGTCGTCCCGTAACGATGGAAGTGGCGCTGCGCGTTCTGCGCCAACGTGTGGGCCGCCGAGGTGGCGCCGAACGGCATCAGCCAGTCGGCTCGGCGGCCCATCGACGGAACGATCTTGCCCTGCTTCATCTGCTCGTTGAAGGTGGCTTCCCACAGCGTCCGGAAGCACAGCACGTGACGGGCCAGCCCGCCGGCGATGGCGAGCATCGCCGCGATGACCGACCCACCCGGGCCGAAGGTTTCGATGCCGCCGTTGTGCCAGGTCGGCCGGATGCCCAGCGCGGCCTCCAGCGCGGTGACCCCGCCTTCGCCGAACCCGCCGAGGTTGCCCCCGCCCGGATAGGTTGACAAGCCGTCGATGTCGTCGAATGTCAGGCCGGCATCGGCGATTGCGGCCTCGCATGCCGCCACTGTCAGCGACAGTGGCGGCACCATCAACCGGCGCCCGATCTCCGACATGCCGATGCCGGTCAGTGCCACCTTGTCTTCGAACTTCTCCGTCGTGAGCATCGGGCGGACGTATTCACCAAAGCGCTCCGGGGCGATCTCGTCGATGGGCAGCGCAGCGGGCCGGGTATCGCACGTGGGCCGGAACAACGGTAGCCACACGTCCTCGACCTGTTCGAAGACAACCTCCACTTGCTGACCGAGCTGCAATTGCTCGGGGTCGCACTCAATGATGTTGGTGGTCAACCGAACCCGCGGATCCTCTGCTATCGCGACTTGGGCAACGACGTACGGCGCGGGTAAGCCAGGCAGGCTGAACCGGTGATTGATGGTGAAGCCGGCCAGCGTGGCCCGTCCCGACACCGCCCGCACCTCCAGATGGTGCGAGCGGCAGTACCGACAGATCGGCGCGGGCGGATGGATGAGCGAAGTGCAGTCGGCGCATCCCTGCAGCCGCAGTATGCCGTCGGCGCCTGAGTGCCAGAAGAATTCGTTCTCGTCGGTGATCAGGGGCAGCGGGCGTCCGGTGTTCTGCGTCAACGCGTAAAACCCCACTCCGCTTCGTTGGCCTCGGTTTTGAGGTGCGCGGCAGGATCGTCATCGTCGCGCAACTCTCGGTGGGTAATGCTGGGTTGGGGCTCACCCATCTCGGTGATGGCGTGCACCGGGCAGTCCAGTAGTGCGTTCATAACCGCGTGCTCGTCAGCTTCGGCGACGGTGCCGTCACCGATCAGTGACGCGTATCCCCAGTCGTCGAGGGAGAAGTAGCCGGGTGCGTGTTTAGCGCAAATACCAAAGCCGTCGCAGACCGTGCGGTCAAGGCGAATTTTCATGCCTGCGTCACCCTCTCCACTTCGTAGGGACGCTCGGCGCGGAACGGTTGGTTGCCGCAGTCCCGGCAGGTGCCTTCCAGATGGCGGGCGACCTCGTCGGGAAACTGAGCGAGCAGGCTTGCCGCGACGTTCGTCGCGGCGTCCAGCGTCGCGCAGGCACCGCGCCCGCGCAGCACCACCGACCAGCGGCGCAGCCGCTCCACGTCTTCCACGGTGGCGACGCCGTCGCGCAATGCGCCCGCGGCGGCAGCCATCGCCGCCGTCCCGTTGAAACACGATCCGCACTGGCCGGCGTTTTCACGGTCGAAGTAGGCCAGCACCGCGGCGGCCACCGCGACGGGGCAGTCGTCGGTGATCACCGAGACCGCACCGCAGCCCAGGCCGCTGCCGAACCGGCGCATGGTCTCGTGATCCAGCGATGTCTCGAGCACTCGTCGGTCGAGCAGGCCCGCGAAGTACCCGCCCATAAGCGCGCCTCGCACTCGGTCCGGTGAAACTCCGTGCAGGGCAAGCATTTCGGTGAACGGTAGGCCGTGCGGCAGTTCGTAGAGCACTGGTGGTCGTCCCGCTCCGGTGATGGTGGCCAGAAACGTGCCCGGCGACACCGGGGTGCCCTGGGAGCGGAATGCAGCCGCGCCGTCGCTTAGCAGCAAGGGCAGGTTGGCCAGCGTTTCGACGTTGCTGACCAGCGTGGGCCGTTCGGCGACGCCGGCTTCGAACGGGCGCGGTGGCTTGTCGGTCGGCTTGGCCGGGCCGCCGTTGATCGCCCGGACCGCGGCGGTCTCCTCGCCGGCCACGTACCCGGGCTGCACCGTCACCAGTTCGACCGTGATGCCGTGCAGCTCGGGGCCGAGCTCTGCGAGCGCCGCTTGGACGCTGCGGGCCGATTCGGGGTCGGACACGTAGACGTAGGCGCCGTCGGCGGCCACGATCGCGGCGGCGAGCCGCAGCCCGTCCAGAACCAGGTGCGGGCGGTTGCGCAGCAGCCAGCGGTCCTTGATCGAAGCCGGTTCTCCCTCTTCGCCGTTGGCGACGGCGACGGTGCCGCCCGCGCTTTTGCCGTTATCGCGAACCGCGCGCAACTTCACCGCGAGCGGGAAGGCCGCGCCGCCGCGACCGACCAGCCCGCTGGACTCGACCTCGCTCAGCAGTTTGTCGGCGTCGGTCAGTGGCCGATAGCCGCCCCGTGCACGGTAGGCCGCGAGGTCCTCGCGGGTCTGGGGCTGCTCGCCCAGCAGCCTGGCCGGGCAGCCTGGGGCGGTCGCCACGGTGATCGGTTCGGCCTGGGTGGTTATCTGGCTGGTGTTCATGAACTAGCTCGCCATCCCGGCAGTTACGCTTGCGCGCATGCGGACTGCCGTGGTGCGCGTCAACGTCGACCCCGAGGGACGATTCACGCATGCGCGGCTACGAGAGGGCATGGTGGTCCTCCTTGGGCTCGTCGGCGAGGCGGGCGTCGACATAGTGGCCTGCGAGCTCACGTCGATGCCGACCAGTCGCCGAGAGGTGGAATTGCTCATCGCTGCCGAAGACGCCGACACGGCCAAGCGCACGGCAATCGAGATGTGCGTCAAGGCCTTTGGCGGCACGGCGTTGCCCGGTGTGGTGACCTTTGTCAGCAGGGGAACCGACGACGACGTGCACGGTGTGTTGGCGGGGTTCGGGCTCACCGGCGACATCATCCGGGCACCGGGCGACGACGGCTATGACATCGTCCACGTGACGCTGCGGGAGGAAGACCTGGACCGCATCCCCGAGAGTCGGGTCCACACAGCCCTGGAGGCCTCGCTCAACTGCGAGGTCCACATTCACACGCGGTAAATGCATTACGAGCCTAGGAATTCCAGGATCGCGGGTGCCGCTTGCACCCAGGTGTCGAACATGTTGAAGTGCTTCACCTTGCCCGCGGCGCGTTCTTCGGACGCACGCTCCCACGCATCCTCCGGCCAAGGCGGGTCGATCAACTTCGATCCCTTGATCAGACAACTGACTTCCAGCGAGGTCCGTTTGGGGTGGTCCATGTCGTTCTCGCCGCCGCGAATGATCAACGTGGGAACCTTTATGCGGTCGAACATTTCGTCCTCGACGCCCGGAATCGTCTGTCCCGGTTTGGAAACGAATGCGTTGAGCCAGCGCAGCATGACCTTGAGGAACTCGTTGGAGTCGAAGTCGAGGAACCGTTGCTTGTTGGCCGGGTTTTCGTCGATGCGGTCGCGCCATTCCTGCACCTTCACCACGCCGGCCATTCCGGTGCCCCGCACCGCGAGAATGCTGGGGATGATGTAGAAGGAACCGAGCACGAAGGTGCCGTAGATGCCGCCGACGATGTTCCACACCACGAGCTTGGTGACCATTTCGGGGTAGAGCATCGTCGTGATCATCGAATCCCTTGCCCCACCGGAGCCTCCGGCGAGGATGCAGTGCTCGAAGCCCAACCCGTTGACCAGCTTGTGCAGCGTCTCGGCGCGCATGTGGGATTCGCTCTGTCCGTAGAACTGCACGTCTGACGCGCCGCAGTTGGGCCGGTCCCACAGCAGCACCCGGTAGCCGCCGGCGGCCAGGGCATCGGCCAGCGGACGCAGGCCCTCAATTTCCTTACTGAACCGCCCGCCCGGCGTCAGGGCAATGAGATCGCCGGAATCGCCGAGGATTTCGTAGACGACGTTGCCACCATTCACGTCGATAGACGCCACGCAATTCTCCTGTTGGGTTAGGCCATCACCAGAACGTCGTTGCCGACGACGCGCACCGGGTAGGTGCGGATGCTCCACTCGGGCTTGACCGCGGTCGTGCCGGTCGCCAGCTCGAAACCCCATTGATGCCATGGGCAGTAGATGTACTCCAGGTCCCGCACCATGACCGCGTCGCCCGCGGCCGTCTCGTCCACGATGGTGCGGCCGCGGGGCCGCCCCGAGCACAGCGGGCCGCCCTGGTGCGGACAGTAATTCGCGATGGCGTAGAAGGTTCCGTTGACGTTGTACACACCCACACCGTGCCGCCCGATCGGCACCAGCTTGTGCTTGCCCGGGGGAATCTCGTCGACGGTCGCAACGATGTGCTCGCGGCCCTGTGCGAGGCGAGGCTGGGGCCGCTCGGTGGCTGCCCCGCTCTCTTCAGAGCTCAACTCAGAGCACCCGGACTTGACCCTCGAGGACGGGAACCGTCTCCGGAAGGTGATAGGTCGCGATGCCGTTCTTGTACATGATCGCTTCGCGCGCGGTCTTGGGCAGATGCTTGACCACCCAGCGAGGGTCATCGAACGTCCAGTGCGGGTAGTCGGACGAGTACAGCAGGATCTTGTCGCACTCCATCCACTCCATCGCGCGGGTCAACTCCGTCTTGTCTTCGGGGTAGTCCAGCGGCTGGGTGGTGAACTTGATGTGGTCCTTGACGTAATCGGACGGCTTGCGCTTGATCTCCACCCGTGACTTGCGCGCCTCGTAGATCGAGTCCATCCGCCACATGAGCGGCAGGATCCAGCTGAAGGCGTGCTCAACGAAGACGATCCGCAACGTCGGGAAGCGGTCGAAGACGCCGTCGAAGATCAGGCTCATCACCTGGTTCGCCGCCAGCAGCGAGTAGGTCACCATGAAGTCGTGGTTGTAGCTGGGGAAGCCCACCGGCGGCGTCGGCAGCAACTCGTAGGTGCCGCGCGAGAGGTGGCAGCTGACGGTGATGTCGTGCTTGGTGGCGGCCGCCCAGATGGGGTCGTACTTCGGGTGGCCCCATGACGGTCTCGGCTCGGCTTTGATCAGAATCTGGGCCATATAAGGGTGCCCCGCCCACTTCTCGATCTGTTCGACGGCGCCTTCGGGGTCCTCGATGGCAACGCAGATCGACCCGCGCCAACGCTGGTGCCAGTTGTTGTGGCTGTCCAGCCAGTGATTGTTCTGCCAATCGTTGAGCGCGCTCGAATATGCCTGGTTGGCTTCGGTTAGACGCGGCGTGCGGCCGGCGGGCTCCAGAATCGCGATGTCCGAGCCAGCCTCCATGATCAGCTGGCGGAACGCCATGTCCGGGTCGCTGCCCGGGAACTCGCCGTCCGGCGGAAAGGTGTCGGTGCGCATCGCGAAGGCGTGCGCGTAGTCGGGGGCGTCGTAGTAGATCAGCTCGCCGATCTTGTGGTCGAGGAAGAATTTGCTGCGCCACGGCTCGGGGATGTACGGGGTGATCTCGCCGCGCTTGGGCACCGGGTGGACATCCGAGTCGACGCACCGGACGGCGATGCGCTCCTTGGCGGGAACTCGTTCCTGCGTGTGGGTCAATGTCATTTCGACCTCCTCAGCCTTCCCTGACTTCTATTCTGCGACTAGCCCGCCGCGAGGTCGACAGAAATGTCGATTCCGTACAGGCTGGCCGCGTTGCGCCAGCAAATCTTCTCGCGCTGCTCGGCCGACAGTGCCTTCGGCAGCGTATGGATGTCGCCGCACTGCCAGTGCGGATAGCTGGAGCCGAACATCACCATGTCCTCTTTGCCGGTGAAGCCCAACCACTCGCCGGCGAACTCGACGTCGCCGGGGCCGTCCAGGCTGCCCTGGACGAAGTACACATGTCCGGGCAGGTAATCGCTGGGGATCCGGGGCGCCCATGGCGTCTGTTCGAGGTGCGGACGGCCGAAGGTGTCCATGCGCCAGATGAACGGCGTCACGAAGTCCGCGGCGCCGTCGGCCCAGACGAACTTGAGGCCGGGCCAGCGCTCGAACACGCCCTCGGCGATCATGTTCATCAGGTGGTACAGGTAATTCAGCGCCATGAAGCTGAGGTACTGCTCGTAGGTGAGCGTGTTGCCGGACGGGGTCGGGGGAAAGCCGATGCCCTCGCCGGTTTCGATGTGCACCGCCACCGGGAGATTGGCGTCGGCGGCGGCCTCCCAGAGCGGCCAGAAGTGCGGCTTACCGTACAGCTCGCGGGATTGCAATGGGACGGCGATCTGAACCACCCGCGGGTGTCCGCGCCATTTCTCGATCTCGCGCACGGCGCCGACGATGTCGTCGGGGTTCACCCGGATGGTGCCGCGGAACCTGTCACCGAAATGGGCAGACTCCAGCCACTTCGACACCATCATCTCGTTGTGCGCCGCGTGCAGGGCGCTGCCCAGGTGCCGATCCGGCATGATGCCGCGCCCCATCGGGTGCAGGACCGCCACGTCCACCCCGCGCTTCGTAAACAGTTCGTTGCCAACGAATTCCGGATCCGAGCCCGGGTATTGACGGTCCGGTCCCTCGGTGTTCGGCGCGTACTCACCGCCGGGCGCCCCATACCAGTCCATCTCGTAGTCGGGGAAACCGCGACTCTTGAACGGCTCGCGCAAAACCGAGCGCAGCTCTTTATTGGACGAGAAGAAGATGTGCACGCTGGCATCGATCAGCGGCGTGCGCGTCCCGTCCGGGTGTTCTATCACCTAAACCACCCTTCACAGCTCCGACGATCCTGCCGGGCCTGCTGACCATACGATAGGCAATCTAACATTCCCATTCATCGCCAATCAACAGGGTTCCGGTAAGCATTTCGATTAACATCGCACCTGCTAGCGGTCACAATTGCGGGTAGCGTGTGTAAGCGTTGTTCTTCATTAGCGATAATATCATTCTCGCACGCGATGGCTACCCGTCAGACGGGGTAGGTGACGCCAGTCGCTGAACGGCTTCGCCGACAATGACGCCGGCGGATTCTTCGATCGGTTTGATCACCGACGTGAAGTCGGAATCGGGACCCTGATCGCGCGTCGCGACTTCCCACAGCCGCGCGACGGCCTCGGCGACTTCGACCGACACGCCAAGCGCTTTCGCCTCGTCGAGATACAACCCGACATCTTTGACCATCAACCCGGTGGCAAAGCCGTAGTCGAACGTGCGGGGAAGGATCGCACGGGGAAACTTGTCGCGACTCGCGCTCGTCCCGCCGGAGCCTGCGTTGAGCACATCGATCATCACACCGGCGTCCAAGCCGGACTTGACACCCATGACGACGACTTCTGCTGTCGCGACCAAGACGGTGGCCGCCAAGATGTTGTTGGCCAGCTTCATTGTCTGTGCAGCGCCAGGCTTCTCGCCGATGTAGAACGCTCTGCCGAGGGTCTCGAGTATCGGCTGCACAATCTCGAACTCGCTCCGAGGGCTCGAGACCATCACGGCGAGCGCACCCTTTTGGGCTCCGGTGACGCCGCCGCTGACCGGGCTGTCGATCGCAACGATGTTCCGTTGGGCCAGCAGGCCATGGATCTGCGACGCCGTTCGGCTGCCGACCGTCGACAGGTCGACATAGCGCTTGACCCGCGAGCCCTCGATCACGCCGATGGCGCCGGTTGCGACGCTCAGTGCGACATCAGGCGAGGGCAGGCTGGCCAGTACCGTCTCCGTGGCGTCGGCGACCTCCTTGGGAGATGACGCCGCCCGTGCCCCGAGCGCGACGACGTCATCAAGCGCTTCTGAGCGGGTGTCGAATGCGACGACGTGATGATTCGCCTGTATGAGCCGCTGCGCCATAGGAAAACCCATGTTGCCCAGGCCGATAAATCCGATGTCCATCGTCTGACTAGCCCTGGTCTAGTTCGGTGAACGCTTCCCGGGCGATGCGAAAGCTGTCGACCGCCGCCGGCACGCCGGCGTAGATGGCAACCTGCAGGAAGATCTCGCGAATCTCATCGCGAGTGACGCCGTTCGTCAGCGCCGCCTTGATGTGGGTGCGCAATTCATTCGGCCGGTTCAGCACCGAAATCATTGCCAAATTGAGCATGCTGCGGGTCTTCAGCGCCAGTCCGTCGCGACCCCAGACCGCACCCCAGCAATACTCGGTCACAAGATCCTGAAGGGGCTTGGTGAAGTCGTCCGCGTCCGCCAGAGCCTTATTGACATACGCCTCGCCAAGGACGGCGGACCGCATTTCCAACCCCTTGTCATACGTTCGTTGGTCCAATCCTCGACTCCCTTCACAACAACGATTCCTCGGAGGCGAGCCCGGCCCGGCTATGAGCGGCTTCGGCGCCGCAGGCGGCCAAGCGCGCAAATTTACAAGTAAGCACCGCTGTATATTTCTGTCAAGCCTGGCCCGTGAGCCGTAAAGTCGGTCCCCAAATGACACTGCCTGGTCTAGTCCTCGTTCACGGTGGTGCTCACGCTGCCGACTGCTGGGATCTGACGATCGCCGAATTAGCCTGCCAGGAACCAAAATTGCGCGTCCTGGCGGTCGACCTCCCTGGCCGCGGGCGCAAGCCCGCGGATCTGGCGACGATCACCCTGACGGCTTGGGTCGACTCGGTGGTCGCCGACGTCGAAGAGGCGGGCTTCCGCGATGTCATCGTCGTCGGACACTCGATGGCGGGGCTCACCGTTCCCGGTGTGGTGACCAGGCTCGGCCCGTCCCGAGTGCGCGAGCTGATCATGGCGGCGGCATTCGTTCCGCCCCAGGGATTATCGGTGGTGGACGTGCTGAGAGGGCCACTGGCCCCGCTGGCGCGCGTGGGAGCGCGGGTCAACGTGCCGTTCGCAATACCTACTGCCGCAGCACGATTCGCGTTCTTCAATGGGATGCCCCGAGACCAGCGCGCCTTCGCGTTGGCGCGGATCTATGCGGAGTCGCCACGAGTGATCGTCGAGGCCGTAGATCGCCGCGGCTTACCCGACGAGGTGCCCAGGACCTGGATCATGACCTTGCGGGACCGTGCCCTGTCATTGCGACAGCAGCACGGTTGCATCGAGGCGCTCGGCGGCGTCGACACCTTGATCTGCATCGACACCTGCCATGACCTCATGTACAGCGAGCCCCGGTGGCTGGCCGAGGTACTGATCGAACGGTGCCGGTATTGGGCTCAGCGCCCCGACTAGCGGCCAGGCAGATCCGCTCGCAGCCCCAGCGAGATTGTCACTGTGCTATTAAGAGAATACTATTCTCGAAGCACGTTAACTGATCTAAGGAGCTGGCCGGATGCTGCTGGAATTCGACGCCGATCAGCGGCTTTGGCAGGAAACGGTGCGCGATGCCGTAGCCAAGCAGTGCCCGCCGGCGCTGGTCCGAGGCGTGGCCGAAGACGGCGTGGACCCAACCCCGATCTGGAACGCCTACGTGGAACACGGCTGGACCGAGATGAGCGATCCGGCGAACGCCGTCGAGCTGGCCATCGTGCTCGAAGAGCTGGGCCGCGCCACCGATCCCACGCCGTTCTTGGCCACGATGAGCCAGTACGCGCCGTTGGCCGCCGATCGGTTCGACCCACAGGCGTCCGGAACAGCCGTCTACACCGGGGTGACCGCGCACCGCGATGGCGACGCGTGGGTGATGGACGGCACCGCGAAGCATGTGCTGGACGGCGACCGTGCCGAGTGGTTGGCGGTGGTGACCGACGCCGCGGTGTTCATCGTCAGCGCCGCCGAGGTGGCCGGGCAGGAGTCGAGGCGACGCAGCTCGGTGTTCGACCCGGTGCTGCACGTCGCCGACGTGACGTTCGACGCGGTCCGGGTGCCCGACACGGCGCGAATCAGCGTTGACGTCGAGCGAGCGCGTCACATCGCCCTGATGGGGATGGCCATGACGATGGTCGGTGCCTGCCAACGCATTCTGGATCTGGTGCTTGACCACGTGCGCAGCCGCCACCAGTTCGGGGTGCCGATCGGCTCGTTCCAGGCGTTGCAGCACAAGGCCGTTGACATGCACGTGGCGGTGGAGCGGGCCCGGGCGCTGGCTTACTTTTCGGCGTTGACGATTGCCGCGGACGATCCGCGCCGCCGGCTGGCGGCCGCCATGGCTAAAGCGGCTGCGGGCGAGTGCCAATCGGTGGTGTTTCGCCACGGCCTGCAACTGTTCGGCGCGATGGGCTTCACCTGGGAGAACGACCTGCAATTCGCGCTGAAGCGGGCCAAGGCCGGCGAGCTCCTGCTCGGCGGCGCTGCCGAGCACCGCGCGATGATCACCGAGGAGTACCGTGCAGCTCACGTTTGATCCAGATGTCGAGGCGTTCCGCGCCGAGTTCGTCGCCTTCCTTGACGAGCATGTGCCCGCGGCCGCGGCCGAGGCGTTGGAGCGACCGAAGTCGGTGTCGCACATGCCGGCTTGGGCGCGCCGCTGGCAGCGATTGCTGTTTGACAACGGCTGGCTGCTGCCCACACAGCCGCCGGAGTTCGGCGGCCGCAACGCCACGGTGTTGCAGCAATACGTCTATCTGGACGAGCTGTGTCGGCGACGGATCTACCACAGCTTCAACCCGCAGGGCGTGAATATTATTGCGGCGTCGCTGATTTCCTTCGGTAGTGATGAGCAAAAGCAACGCTGGGCGGTGCCGATTTTGCGGGCCGAGATCACCGCCTCATTAGGGATGAGTGAGCCCAGTGCCGGTTCGGACCTGGCGTCGCTGCGCACGAAGGCGGCTCGTGACGGCGATGACTTTGTGGTCAACGGCCAGAAGGTCTGGACATCAGGCGCACACGACGCCGACGTGCTGCTGACGTTTGTGCGGACCGATCCAGATGCGCCGAAGCACAAGGGGATTAGCGTGCTGCTGATCCCGACCGATAGGCCCGGCGTGGTGCGCCGGCCGTTCCCGTCGATCTGCGGTCAGGATGACCTGGACTTCAACGAGGTGTTCTTCACCGATGTGCGAGTGCCCGCCGAGAACCTGGTCGGCCCACTGAATCAGGGCTGGCGGGTGGCCAACGGGTCACTGGGTCACGAACGCACGATGATGTGGCTGGGCTTCGCCGATCGGCTGGACAA
>NZ_DATFZD010000430.1:0-16527 GCF_035314665.1 Mycobacterium sp.
CTCGTAATGAGCAGGTCAGGAGTTCGATTCTCCTAGGTGGCTCAGCATTTGCGTCGAGCGTCACGCTAGCGCGACGCTCGTAGGCGACGGCCACCCCAGCGTGACGTTCGCGGTTCTGGCTCAACGCGGCAGCGCATATCCCACCGGCCCCGCCGCGACGCACACGGCAAGCGCGGCCGTGTCGGCTCGCACCGTGATGGCGTCGCCCGCGCCGGGCAACCGGACGTAGACCCGGTTCAGCCCGGGATGCACCGGAACCTTCGTTTTCGGCCCCTCCGACAGCGACAACGTCAGCGAGCCATCGCTGTTGGCCAGGTAATTGATCTCGGCGGTCCAATCCGTCGGCAACAGTGGGCCGTCGAGACCAAGCCGCACCGGTCGGTCCGGCTGCACGAAGTAGCCGCATCGCGGCACCGGTCCCGGCAGGATCGCGCGCACCCAGGTCACCTGCGCGTCGGCCAATCGGCCCGAGCTGTCCAGCACCCGCAATTGCGTTGTTGCCGAAGCGAATTCCGGACGGTCCGATAGCAGCGCGAACATGTGGCTGGCCAGATTCTCCGGCCAGGCCACCCGACCCAACACCAGCGGATCGACCTCCTGATCCAGCAGCGGCGCATTCGAGGCCGCGTGTGCGACGGCCAAACCGCGGCGGGCGTTCTGCAGATAAGGCTCGACGGGGTTGTCGCGCCACGAGGTCAGAAACGTCGCCGTGGAATACCCGCTACTCGCCACGAACGCCACCGCCATGGCCGTCGTAACCGCAGCACGGCCGGCGGAGGCGTCCAGCCAGTGCTGAACCTGTCCGGCGAAGCGACGGTTCGGTGCGCAGAACCCAACCGCGGCCAGCAACGCCAGCACCACGACGAGATCGGGGAAATAACGCGACGTCTGGGCCAGTTCCAGGGCGGTGAACCGCGATGAGCGCATCAGGTAGATCGGCACCTGGCAGGCGACCACGTAGCCGGCCGCGGTCAGCCACACCGGCACAAGGCGCTGCTTGCGCGCCAGGGAGACGCCCAGCGCCGCGGCCAGCGCCAACCAGCCCAGCACCATGACCGCCGGTGGCGGGGTCGCCCACGGCGAGGCCGGCGCCCAGCGCGCCCAGGCCCACGGCCCCCCGGCCAAGCCGGGAACGATCCCATGAGTCACCGAGCGACGCAGCAGATCCCACGTCATCGACAGATCCGAACTCCACCGCCGCTGGTTGACCACAACCACGTAGACCGCGATCCAGGAGGCGGTCAGCGCCAGCAACGCCGTCCACAATCGAACTCCGGCGCGCCAGACCGCTGAACACGCTGCCAGCGGCGTGCGGTCGCCCTGCATGTGGAACAGCAGCGCGGCGATGGCGAACGCGACGAAAGGAATCACCGCGGCCTTTTCGAAGAACAACAGCCCACCGAGGTAGGCCAGCACGCCGGTCATCGCGTAGCGCTGGTCGCGGGTTCGGACCAGCATGATCGCATCGGCGCAGACCCAGGCCAGCGCGGCCAGCATCGGCAGCGAGTTCAGCGCCGCCGCCCACCACGCGAACCCCGGAACACCCAACGGGGTGAACAGCGCAAAGGTCAGTGGGATGAGCAGTACCGGCCGCCAGCCCAGGATGACGTACAGCGCCCGCAACAGCGCCAGCGAGGCCAGCAATTGCAGCACCACCAGGCTGATGGCCGGTCCGATCCAATTCAACGGCGCCAGCCGCGTGATGGCACCGGCGACCAGGAAGGCGGCCGGCATGACATGGCCGTCGTGGTCGTCGAACAGGTATGACGGCGACAGCAGGCCATGCGTGCCGGCTCGGCCGACCAGGATCAGGTCATCCCAGTAGAAGTAGCCCCGAAACGCCAGCACCGCGCGAATCGCCAGCTGCACCACGATCAGCGCGGCGGCGGCCAACGCTACCTTCGGTACCCCGGCAGCCCGTCGGTATGGTGGGCCGGTGCGCGCACTGGTCACCGGGGCAGCCGGGTTCATCGGGTCGACGCTAGTCGACCGGTTGCTGAGCGACGGGCACAGCGTCGCGGGGCTGGACAACTACGCCTCCGGGCGGGCAACCAACATCGAGCACCTGGTCGACGTCGGCGAATTCGCTTTCGTGGAGGCCGACATCGTCACGGCCGATCTGCAGGCGATCATGGACGAGCATCGCCCGGAAGTGGTGTTTCACCTGGCCGCGCAGATCGACGTGCGGCACTCGGTGGCCGACCCGCAATTCGACGCGTCGGTCAACGTGATCGGCACTCTGCGGCTCGGCGACGCGGCGCGCCGCGCCGGTGTGCGCAAGATCGTGCACACCTCGTCGGGTGGATCGATCTACGGCACCCCACCGTCGTATCCGACCAGTGAGGACGTGCCTACCGACCCGGCGTCGCCGTATGCGGCGGGCAAGGTTGCGGGGGAGATCTACCTCAACACGTTCCGGCATCTGTACGGCCTGGAGTGCTCGCACATCGCGCCGGCCAATGTCTATGGGCCCCGCCAAGATCCGCACGGCGAGGCCGGCGTGGTGGCGATCTTCGCCCAGGCGCTGCTGTCCGACAAGCCGACCAAGGTCTTCGGCGACGGTTCCAACACCCGCGACTACGTGTTCGTCGACGACGTGGTGGACTCGTTCATCAAAGCGTCGGGCTCGGTCGGCGGCGGGCAGCGGTTCAACGTCGGCACCGGTGTGGAAACCTCTGACCGCCAACTGCATTCAGCGGTGGCCGCGGCCGTCGGCGCGCCCGACGATCCGGAATTTTGTCCACCGCGACTCGGCGATTTGAAACGGTCCTGCCTCGACATCGGTTTGGCTGAGCGAATTTTGGGCTGGCGCCCGCAGGTCGCGCTCGACGACGGCGTGCGCCGCACCGTCGACTACTTCCGGCGCAAGCACGTCGCCTAGCGCGGTCCGGCTTCTCGAGATCACCAACGCGTCGCCATGGGATCGTCGAACAAGTCGTAGGTACCAGTAGTCTTCCACTGCTGCAACGCCTTATGCGGAGTGCCGAACCACCGGACGTTTAAGACCACCTCGGCCGGAGACCGAGCTCCATCAGTGAGGTGGCCGGTCGAGATCTCTTCGGGCATAAGCGGTTGGCTGAGAAACGGATTAAGCAGTCGGACGCCAAACAAAATCAAGTTGTGAGTTCCGGGCAGTGCAGCCGATGGAACAATCATTCCGACCGCTCCGCTAATTCGGACGTCATCCGCCAATGCCTGCGTGGGGGCGTAATCGTCGCCGACGAGCTCGTCGGGCGTCAGACCGTAGCTGCCGCAATCCTTGAAGTCGACCCCTGTCACGTCATCGAGATCGATCAGCGCTGTCCATAAGTTCAAGACGACGTCGTCCGGATTGCCGGCCGGTCCAACATTGTGGCGAAGCATCTCGGCGGCAGGGCCGAGCGGATGAAGACTCAGATACTGCACGATTTCGGTTCTGCCCCGATGAAAACGACCATCCTGTGAGCTGGGAAACGCCCACCACGGAGAGTCGTACGCGGCGTGACGAAATACGGTCAGCCTCATACCGTCATGGCACGGGCTGCAGTCGCGGCCCCAAGGAGCTTCGGGAAGGAGAGCGGATCGTCGAGCGCCTCAATGGGGCGCTGGCCGAGCAGTGGATGCTCCCGATAGAACCAGGCGACTACCCCAGGACCCGTGAATGAGTGGCGCAGCTGGTTCACGAGCTGTCCGACCGCACGGATACGAGCTGCATCGTCAGTTGCAGGCTCGGGCCCGTCGTCCGCGAGCCAGCGCTGAAGCTGGCGAACGGAAACCCTGAGCAGGTCGGCAAGGGTCTTCTGCGGGGCGGCGAGGATCTCGGATGTCCTGGCAAGTACCTTGCGGACCGGCGCATCATCGTTGTACGGCTGATTTTCAGTAATGTCACGTAATGCGTGGCGAAATTGCTCCAGTGCAATGCGAACGTCACGCCGCCGGTCCGCGTCGTTATCTTGGCGGAGCGCTTTCTCCGCGCGATACGCGGAAGCCCATAAAGCCGTTGTGAGATATGGGTCGGCATCGAGGAGCGAGGGCGTCTCGGCGCCAAGCGTCGGAGCGAAGCTGTCGATCAATTGGGAAACCTTGTCGGGAACCGTCCTGGACCGCTGTAACAGCTTGGTCGCTTCGTTAACGCGGCCAAGGATGGCATGAAGGTCAGCGGTTGTCGTAGTCATGTCATGATCGTACGACAAATCTACGCCAATGGCTTGGCCCGGTTGGCATGCGTGCGCGGCTTTCAGGGCGACCGCGCGGGCCAACAATCAGCCGGAGTCAATCCCTTGTCCGATGCAGTGGGCGGCGGTCAGCATCTGGCGAGGGGCCGACGACAGGGAGAAGGCAGTGACCGCGAGCGATGACGGTGGCCAAGCCGATCAGGAGGCGACAACCTGGGGTGAACGCCTGGGACGGATAGGCGTTGATTGGTGGGCCACGATTGTGGCCGGCATCGTGGTGCTGTTAGCCGTCGCGGGTTTGCTCCCCAAGATTCCGTGGTGACGCGATGAGCACGGTCGTCGTTGATCACACGGAACCCGCCGAAGAGGCCAGTTTCACCAGCCGCAATTTGTTCGCGTATGTGCCCGGCGTCTTGCTGTTGATCGCAGTCGGACTGCTCGGCAAGTACGCCCAAATATGGTGGAAATCCCTTGCTCAACACGAGCATTGGACGGTTCCCGACATCGAGTATGTGCTGTGGGCCATCGTTATCGGCCTCGTCGTCACCAATACCTTCGGTCTGCACCGCATCTTCCGTCCCGGCGTCCAGACGTACGAATTTTGGCTGAAGATCGGGATTGTCGCGCTGGGAGTGCGGTTCGTCCTGGGCGATGTCGTCAAACTCGGTGGCATCTCGCTGGTGCAGATTGTGGTTGACATGGTCATCGCCGGCGCAATCATTCTCCTTGCCGCCTACCTGTTCGGATTGTCGGGCAAGCTTGGCTCGCTGCTCGCCATCGGGACGTCCATCTGCGGCGTCTCGGCCATCGTGGCCGCCAAGGGCGCTATCCGCGCGCGCAATTCCGATGTCGGTTACGCGATCGCGGCGATCTTGGCACTGGGCGCCGTGGCGTTGTTCACGCTGCCGCTTCTGGGACACGGAATGGGGCTCACCGACCGCGAATTCGGCTTGTGGGCGGGTCTGGCTGTCGACAACACCGCCGAGACCACCGCGACGGGATACCTGTATTCCGAGCAAGCAGGAAAGATCGCGGTGCTGGTGAAGTCCACCCGCAACGCTCTAATCGGTTTCGTGGTGCTGGGTTTCGCTCTGTACTGGGCTTCACGCGGTCAGGCAGACCAGATCGCGCCGGGCTTGCGGGCAAGGGCCGCATTCGTCTGGGACAAGTTCCCCAAGTTCGTCCTGGGCTTTCTGGCGGTGTCCGCAATCGCGACGGCGGGCTGGCTGAGCAAGACCGAAAGCACCAGCATTGCCAACGTATCGAAGTGGGCGTTTTTGCTGACCTTCGCCGGCGTGGGGCTGAACACCAACATTCGGGAACTCGTCCGCACCGGCTGGCGCCCACTCGTGGTGGCCATTATCGGCCTTGTCGTCGTTGCGGCGGTATCGCTTGGCCTGGTCCTGCTCACCTCACGTGGGCTGCACTGGGGTGTCGGGGCAGGCTGATCACTCGGGCGCTTGCGCGCCCTCCAGCGCGACGGCACGGGCCAGTCTTGCGTAACGCAGTTCGAGGTCCTTGAACCGCATGTAGGCGCTCAAGGTGGTGAAGCTGAACGCGATGATCAGCGCGTAGAGCATCAGGTCGGTGCCGCGGTCCACGCCGAGCCAATGCGCCACCACCGTGGTGTCGTTCGGCCGGAGCACGGCGTAGATACCGGCCAGCACGAAAACCAGATAGCCGACTTTGACCCAGGCCTTCGACTGGGCGCTCCGACGAGACCGCAGCAGGTAAACCAGCAACGCGACGATCGAGGTGATCAGCAGGCCCTGAATCCAGTTCATCGCGGCATCCTTCCTCGCAGGAATAAGTCGAAAATGATGTTGACACCGTTCAGCAGCGGTTGGCCCTTGGATTGGGAGTACTCGGTGTAGAGCACCTCGACGGGCTCTTCGGCGACGCGCCAATGGTTTTCGGCGATCAGCATGATGAACTCGTTGGCGTGGCTCATCCCGTTCATGGTGATGTCCAGCCCGTCGGCGACGGTCTTGTTGAACACCCGCAATCCGTTGTTGGTGTCGGTCAATCCCAGCCTGCGACCGCGCGGGCTCAGCTGCGCGGCGGTTTGCAGCACAACGCGTTTGAGCAGCGGGGGCCTGCTGACACCGGCGCCGAATCGCGTTCCGATGACGATGTCGACGTCGCCGGCGCTGAGCCGGTCGATCATCGTGACGAGGTCCTTGACGCGGTGCTGTCCGTCGCCGTCGAAGGTGGCGAAGACCTGCGCGCCGGGTTGGCGTCGGGCGTACTCGACGCCGGTCTGGATGGCCGCACCCTGGCCCAGGTTCACCGGGTGGCGCACCAGATGTGCCCCGGCCCGCAGCGCGATGTCGCCGGTGTCGTCGCGGCTGCCGTCGTCCACACACACGACGTTGGCGAACACGGCCCGCAGATCGGTGATGACGTCGCCGATGACGCCGGCTTCGTTGAAGGCTGGGACGACGACCCAGACGTTGCGCGTTTCGAGCATGTCAAGCCCACAAGCTACACGTTCGTTCGCCCAAGTCGGCTGATCAGCCGCCCGCGCGTGACAGCGCGGCCAGATGCACCCCGATACCCACCAGCGGACCGCACAACAACGCGACCACGGTGCGGGTCTCCAGCGGCAGCGGCAACAACAGCAGCAGCGTCGACGCGACCGTCGCCCCGACCCAGCCCAGCGCGTAGGCGCGATGCAATGCAGCCGCCACCGCGGCCGCGCCGGTCAGGGTCAGCATGGCGATGGCCACCGCACCAGCCGTCAACCAGGCCAGCAGCGCGCCGGCCGCGCGGTAATCGGGTCCGAAGCCGACCCGCAGCAGCCACGGGCCGATCAGGCCCGCGGCCAGCACGCCGATCGCGCCGATCCCGCCGACCAGCGCGGCCGGCGCGATGAGCGCCCGTAGCCGCTCGGTTCGCGCGTCGACGAAGTGCGCGATCAGATTGCCCTGCATCGCGGTCAGCGGTACCAGCAGGGGCGCCCGGGTGAGCGTGACCGCCAGGATGACCACCCCGCCTTCGGCGCCGAGCTGGTTGGAGGTCGCCTTCAGCAGCACCGGAAAACCCATCACGAGAATGGCGCTGGCGCCGGCCGCGGTGATCGAATGGGCCGCTCCGCGCAGAAATGTCGCGGTGCCGCCCGGGGTCAGTAGGCGGGCGGCGGCCCGGGTCGCCGGCGAGACCACGATCATGATCAGCCAGGCCACCGCGCCCGCGACGCTGGCCCACAAGAACCCGACCAGGCCCCAGCCGATCACGAAGGTAGCCACGGCGACCGCCACTCGGATGACCGCGTCGGTGACCATCAGTGCCCCGTACTGGGTCCACCGGTTGGTCCCGGCCAGCATGCCCAGCAACGTGGCGTGCAGGCAGAACCCGGCCAGCCCGACGCTGAGCAGGCCGACCGAGAGCCAGTGGGCTTCGGCGAACACCCGAGTGCTCCACAGCGGTGAGCTCCCGGCGACCACCAGGGCCGCACCGATCCCGACCATCCCGGCGACCCGTAGCGGATGGGTGCGTCGCGCCGGTAAGACGTCCAGGTAGCCGGTGGCACGGACTTCCCGGGTTGTTTCTTGCAGCAGGCCATTGGCGGACCCGGTGACCAGGCCGAACGCTCCCCAAAAAACCGCGAAGATCGAAAAACCGGCCGGAGCCAGATCACGGGCGGCCAGGTAGACGACCGCGTAGCCGCACAGTGCGGTCAGCACGGTCGCCGTACCGACCCGGGCCACGCTGCCGCGAGCGATCGGGCTGGCGGAGGCTCCGATGCTAGGGGTCGGGCCGACCTCGGTCACGGTTTGAAAATACTCACAGCCATTACCGCCCTCAGCACGCTGACACGACCTCGGCCTGACAGACTGTGCGGCAGAGGGGAGTATTCCTCCGCCGCGGTGTCGTCATCACGTCACCCCCAGCCGGGCGACCGGGGCCGCGGGCCTTTGCGACCCCGGTCGCGACGGTGGGAGAGACCTCTGGCGTGTCAGCGACCGGAGGCCTCTGTTGTCCGTTTCTCTGCTCGAATGGGTCGTCACCCTGGGTGTGACGATTGCGGTGCTGCTGTTCGACGTCGCGGTGATGGCGCGGAGGTCCGGGGAACCGACGATGCGCAGTTGCGCGATCGCGTTGTCGGCGTATGTCGCACTCGCGGTGTGCTTCGGGATCTGGACGTGGTACTTCCATGGCCAGCGGTACGCCCTGGAATTCTTCGCGGGATGGATCACCGAATACAGCCTGTCGATCGACAATCTGTTCGTCTTCGTCATCATCATGACGAGCTTCAACGTGCCCAAGATCTATCAACGGCAAGCGTTGTTGGTCGGCATCGTGATCGCGCTGATTCTTCGCGGCATCTTCATCGCGCTTGGCGCGGCGGCCATCCAGCGATTCTCCTGGGTTTTCTACCTTTTCGGCGCCTTTCTGGTGTTCAGCGCGATCAGATTGGCTCGCGGCGCCGGGCACGACGCCAGCGCGGAGAACGCGGCCGTCCGGTTCGCTCGCAACCACTTGAATGCCACCGACAGCTGGCACGGTGCCAAGCTCTATGTCAAAGAGGGGGCGCAGTGGTCGATGACCCCGATGCTTCTCGTCGTCGTGGCGCTCGGCGTCGCCGACCTGATCTTCGCCCTCGATTCCATTCCCGCGATTTTCGGCCTGACCCGCGAGGCCTACTTGGTGTTTGCCGCCAACGTATTCGCCCTGATGGGCCTGCGGCAGCTGTACTTCATGCTCGCAAACCTGTTGCAGCGGCTCGTTTATCTGTCCAAAGGCCTCGGCGTCATCTTGTCGTTCATCGGGATCAAGTTGATGCTGCAGGCGTTGCGGGAAAACGATCTGCCGTTCATCAATGGCGGCAGGCACGTCGACGTCCCTGAGATCCCGACGTCGCTCACCCTGGCGGTCATCGTGGTAACTCTCGTCGTCACCGCAGCCGCCAGCCTTTACGCCACCCGGGCCGCCGACGGTTAGGCCTCGATGGCGGCGGCGATGCGTCGTTCGATGCTGGCTCGTGCCGGGGCGGGCAACACGATCAGCCCGTCGAGTTCTCTGCTGGCCCGCGCATAGGCGTTCTGCCGTTCCTGCGGCGAAGCGGCTTCGTCCTGGGCGAGCTGTAGCAGGTGCCGGGCCCGTGCCAGCCGCTGCTGGTCGTCTTCGGAGAAGTCGCTGCGGCGCCGGCGAATCGCTTCGGCCTCGGCGACCTCGAAGGCGCTGACGTAGTCGTGGACGGCGTCGCGGTATTCCAGTTGCGCGGGCCGATCGCTGACCAGGTCTTCGGGCCGCTCCGGGCGCAGCAGGTCGGCCTGCCGCTTGGCGTTGTGGAAGGCGACGGTCAGCGGATTGCGCATGTCGGTCATCAACGGGAAGTCGAGCAATTTGGCGATGTCGACCTCGTAGTCCAGCCACCGCGCGTCGGTCCGATCATGCGTGGCGAGGAGTTTGGCGATCTCGCGACGGTAGCCGTCCTTGTTATCTCGCTTCCGGCCGGATGCTTCCGCGATCGCGATCTTGGTCTGCTGCTTCAGCCGGTACCGTTCCATCCGCCGCTCGGCCCGGCGTTCGTTGGCCGCGGCGATCGCGCGGACGCCCCCGCCGATCGCGCCGCCCAGCGGGAACACCAACCACCAGAAATTCGCGGCGAAGTGAAACATCGGGCCCACATTGCCAGGATGCCACTTGCGGCGCTATCGGCTCGACCCCAAAGCCCGGTAGATCGGCGTCGCGAATTTCGCTGTGCGCGAAGGCAGTGCCGAGGCGTCAGTGTCCGGTGCTCTTGAACCGCTCGATGGACCGCAGTACCTCTGCTTCGGCCTCGGCACGACCCACCCAGTCGGCGGTCTTGACGTACTTGCCCGGCTCCAGTGCCTTGTACTGCGAGAAGAAGTGTTTGATGACATCCAGCTCGTACTCCGGGACGTCTCCGATGTCCTGGATGTCGTCCCACCGATGATCGCCGGCCGGGACGCACAGCACCTTGTCGTCGCCCCCGTGCTCGTCGGTCATCCGGAACATTGCCACCGGCCGCGCGGTCAGCCCCACGCCCGGGAACAGCGGCTCGGGCAGCAACAACAGGATGTCGAGCGGGTCGCCGTCCTCGCCCAGGGTGTCGTCGATGAAGCCGTAGTCCGTCGGGTAGACCATCGACGTGTAGAGGTAGCGATCTAAGCGCACCTTGCCCGTCTCGTGGTCGACCTCGTATTTGTTTCGCTGACCCTTAGGGATCTCGATGGTGACGTCGAATTCCACCGTCTCGGCTCCTTCGGCTGGGGTGGTCGCTGCTGATCGGCAGTTGTCGCGCGTCCACCCTAGTCCAGCGATCTGGTGGGCGACGCAGCTCCCGCAGGACGTCGGTCGGCAGATGTTTCAAGCACAATAGGCGCAAAGCAGTCAGGAGAGTCATGCGTCCCACTCAGTGGCGGCCGTCCACGCACCTGATGGTGGGAGTGGGCGTGCTGGCGATCGTTGCCGCCGTGGTCGCGGCGGCCGCGTTGTTCACCGGCAGCGGTCACGGCGCCAGCGGTGCCCGGATCCCACCGCCGCCGCCGGCTGTCACGGCCAAGCCGAGCATCGTCCCGGTGGCCGCCACCGCGCTGGTGCCGACCCAGTCTGGGCTGGCCGCGACCCTGGCGCCGGTGGTGGCCGACCCCAACCTGGGCAAGCTGGGCGGTCGGGTCACCGACGCGATGACCGGCGAGGAACTCTGGCAGCAGCAGGATGACGTGCTGCTGCAGCCGGCGTCGACGAACAAAACGCTCACCACCGCGGCCGCGCTGTTGGCGCTGGACCGCGAGGCCCGGGTCACCACTCGAGTGGTGGCCGCCGATCAGGCCGGAACGGTGGTGCTGGTCGGGGGTGGCGACCCAACGCTTTCCGCTGCTCCGCCGGGGCAGGACACCTGGTATCACGGTGCGGCGCGCATCAGCGATCTCGCCGCTCAGGTACGTCGCAGTGGGGTGACGCCGACGGCGGTGCAAGTGGACACCTCGCTGTTCAGTGGCCCGACCTTTGCGCCCGGCTGGGATCCGGCCGACATCGAGGGCGGCGATATCGCACCGATCGAATCGGTCATGCTCGACGCCGGACGTATCCAGCCGGCGACCGACGAGTCGCGCCGGTCGGTGACCCCGGCCCTGGACGCGGGACACGCGCTGGCCGCCGCGCTCGGCGTCGACCCGCAGCAGGTGACCATCGCGCGCCATCCCGCATCCGCCGGCGCGCGGCAGCTGGGCGCTGTCCAGTCGGCGCCGCTAATCGAGCGTTTGAACGAGATGATGAGCGTCTCTGACAACGTGATGGCCGAATGCATCGCCCGTGAAGTGGCCGCGTCGATGCATCGGTCGCTGAGCTTCACCGGCGCCGTCGACGCCGTGACCAATCGGTTGAGCCTCGCGCACGTCGACACCAGCGGCGCGACATTGAAGGACTCCAGCGGGTTGTCGGTCGACGACCGACTTAGCGCCAAGACCCTCGACTCCGTGGTGCAGGCGGCGGCCGGTCCGGATCAGCCGTCGCTGCGGCCGCTGCTGGACCTGTTGCCGATCGCCGGTGGCAGCGGCACGCTGTCCGACCGTTTTCTCGACGCCACCTTCCATGCCGCCGGGCCGGCCGGCTGGTTGCGAGCCAAAACCGGCTCGCTGACCGCCGTTAACGCGTTAGCTGGGGTGGTGACCGACCGAAGTGGACGGGTGCTGACCTTCGCGCTGATCTCCAATGACGCCGGGATGACCGGCCGAACAGCGATCGACGCGGTGGCGACCACCCTATGGTCGTGTGGATGCGTAACGTGACCGCGGCAACCGAGTTGACCGTCGGCCGCGCCGTCGACTGGGGATTCGCGGCGACGGTCGGCCAGCGGCTGGTCCGTGCCGGCCCGCCGTCCACCGACTACACCCGTCGCCAGGTGGTCGAGAACCTGGCTACCGCCGCCAAGGCTGCCGAACCGCCGGTGCGCGACGTCACCGGTCTGCAGACCAACGGCGTTGTTCCCGAGGCCCGCATCGTCGACCGGCCGGGGTGGGTGCGGGCGGCCGCCGAGTCGATGCGGGTGATGACCGGCGGAACCGACAAGCCGCGGGGGATGATCTCGGGACGGGTCACCGGCGCGCAGACCGGTGCCGTGCTGGCGTTCGTCGCGTCGGGCATCCTGGGCCAGTACGACCCGTTCGCCGCTTCCAATGACGGCGGCGCCTTGCTGCTGGTGTACCCCAACGTCATTGCGGTCGAGCGGCAATTGCGTTTGGAGCCTTCCGATTTCCGATTGTGGGTGTGCCTGCACGAGGTCACTCATCGAGTGCAGTTCACCGCGAATCCATGGCTGTCCGGCTACATGTCGCAAGCGCTCGGTGTGTTGACGCAGGAGGGCGGCGAAGACATCGCGCAGGTGGTGAGTCGGCTGGCCGACTTCGTCCGCGGCCGTGGCGAACCGTCGCGGGCCGACCACGACCCGAACACAAGGGGCGTTCTGGGGTTGCTGCGCGCCGTGCAGTCCGAGCCGCAACGCGAGGCCCTGGATCAGCTGTTGGTGCTGGGCACGTTGTTGGAGGGCCACGCCGACCACGTGATGGATGCCGTTGGGCCCGTTGTGGTTCCGTCGGTGTCAACCATCCGGAGCCGCTTCGACGAGCGTCGGCACCGCAAGCAGCCGCCGCTGCAGCGGCTGCTGCGCGCACTACTGGGCATCGACGCCAAACTGAGCCAGTACACCCGGGGTAAGGCGTTCGTCGACCATGTCGTCGACCGGGTCGGGATGAAGCGGTTCAACACCGTGTGGACCGGTCCGGACACCCTGCCCCGGCCGATCGAGATCGAATACCCGCAACGATGGATCGACCGGGTGCTGTAGCGGAGCTCCGCTCGGCCGTAGCGGCGTTCGCCAAGCAATACCTCGCCAGCGCCGATCGCTGGTGCGTGGCGCTGTCTGGGGGCCCGGATTCGTTGGCGCTCACCGCCGTCGCGGCCGCCCTGCTGCCGACCACCGCGTTGATCGTGGATCACGGTTTGCAGGCCGGCTCGGCAGCGATCGCCGCGACCGCTCGCCGCCTTGCTGAGGAATTGGGATGCGTTGACGCCCAAGTCCTTTGCGTCCAGGTCAGCGGAGACGGCGGGCCGGAGGGCGCCGCGCGCACTGCCCGGTACCACGCGCTCGAGGCTGCCCGTCGCGATCGCCCAGTGCTGCTGGCCCACACTCTCGACGATCAGGCCGAGAGCGTGCTGCTCGGCCTGGGTCGCGGTTCGGGCGCCCGATCGATCGCCGGGATGCGCCCCTACGACCCGCCTTGGTGTCGACCGTTGCTGGGTGTGCGGCGCAGCGTGACGCACGCGGCTTGCCAGGAGCTGGGGCTCTCGGCCTGGCAGGACCCGCACAACACCGACCACCGTTTCACCCGGACCCGGCTGCGCCACGAGGTGCTGCCGTTGCTGGAAGAGGTGCTTGGCGGTGGCGTCGCTGAGGCGCTGGCCCGCACCGCCACTGCGCTGCGCGCCGACACCGAGATGGTCGATGCGCTGATCGCGCAGGCGATGACGGCATCCGCGACCACCGAGGGGCTCGACACCCAGGTATTGGCGGCGCTGCCCGACCCGGTACGTCGTGGAGTCATCCGCAGTTGGTTGCTGGCCGGCGGCGCGATCGGGCTGACCGACAAGCAGATCCGCGGCGTTGACCGGCTGATCACCGCCTGGCGCGGCCAGGGCGGAGTGGCGGTCGGGTCCACTTTGCGCAATCAGCGGTTGGTCGCCGGCCGCAGCGGCGGGCTTTTGACTCTGCACCGAGAGCCGGTCTAGCTGCCCTCCGTTGGTCGTCGGCCCGATTACATGGCACGCTGTGGTCGTGGCAGCGGAATCGCCGGAGCTGTACCCCGGGGACATCAAATCGGTGTTGCTGCGCGAAGAGCAGATCCAGGCCCGGATCGCCGAGCTCGGAGCACAGATCGGCGAGGACTATCGCGAGCTGGCCGCCGCTGAGGACCAAGACCTGCTGTTGATCACCGTGCTCAAGGGCGCGGTCATGTTCGTCACCGACCTGGCGCGCGCGATCCCGCTGCCGACGCAGTTCGAGTTCATGGCGGTCAGCTCCTATGGATCGTCGACGTCCTCGTCGGGAGTGGTGCGCATCCTCAAAGACCTCGACCGCGACATCAACGACCGGGACGTGCTGATCGTCGAGGACGTCGTCGACTCCGGGCTGACGCTGTCCTGGCTGCTGCGCAACCTGAATACCCGGCATCCACATTCGCTGCGCGTGTGCACGCTGCTGCGCAAGCCTGACGCGCTGCGCGCCAACACCGACATCGCTTATGTGGGTTTCGACATCCCCAACGAGTTCGTTGTCGGCTATGGCCTCGACTACGACGAGCGCTACCGCGACCTGCCCTACATCGGAACCCTGGACCCCAGGGTCTACCAGGACTAGGGGCGATCGCAAGGCCGGCGAAGCCGGGCGCAGCGGGTCGCCACCAGAACTCGAGCCCTTACTGCAGTTGCCACACGGCGGTGACCGAGAAGCTCACCGTCTGCTGGCCAGGCTCTAACGGAACGTTCGACGGCATTGCCCCGCCTCGCGGAGCCGGAGCCATGACGGGCGGCGCTCCGCCCGCTGCCTCCGAAATCGAGATGACCTTGCCCAGCTTGAGCCCGGACAGCTGCGCGTACTGCTCGGCCCGGTTTTTGGCGTCCTGAAAAGCGCGGGCACGCGCGTCCTTGACCAGCTGCGAGTCGTCCGCGATGGAATAGCTGACCGAGTTGATTCGGGTGGCGTCGCCGCCGGCGCCGACAATGACCGCCAGCACGTGCGACGCGGAGTCGGTCGGGTGGATCTTGACCCGGATCGAGTTGTCGGCACGATACCCGGTGATGCCGCCCCCGGAACTGTCGTACTGCGGTTGCAGGCTGACCTCGGTGGTGCTGATGTCCTTGCGGTCGACGCCCGCGCCCGTCACTGCATTGATGACCGCCTGCTGGCGGTCGTTGGTCTGATTCATCGCCGCGGTGACGTCCGGCGCGGTGAACTCGATGCCAACGTCGGCGGTGAGGGTGTCCGGGACCCCTTGGACCTGGCCGGAGCCGACGACGGTCACTTCGCGGGGGTTGTCCCCGACCCGTCCCGCGTGGCTGTCGCAGGCGGACAAGACGCCGACCGCAAGACCCAACGCGAGCGCGAAACGTAATGGCAATTTAGCGCGGTCGGCGACGGGCATGATCTGCACTTTAGTCGTTCTCGGAAGAGCGACCCGGGAGTTCAGTACCCCACCCCGGGTGGGGTGGGGTACGATGCGAATTATGAGCGAGGAATTGACCGCGAAGAAGCAGGCGGTGCTGAACCGGTTGAAGACGGTTCGGGGCCACCTTGACGGCATTATTCGGATGGTGGAATCCGACGCGTACTGCGTGGACGTCATGAAGCAGGTCTCGGCCGCTCAGTCCTCGCTGGAGCGGGCCAATCGGGTGATGCTGCACAACCACTTGGAGACCTGCTTTTCCACTGCGGTGCTGGATGGCCGCGGGCAAGCCGCGATTGACGAGCTGGTTGATGCGATCAAGTTCACGCCGGCGCTGACCGGTCCGCTTGCACAGCTGGGCGGTGCGGCGGTTGGCGAACCCACTGACCAGCTGGCGACGGCAGGCAGCGCGATCCAGAGCTAGACGTCACGGTCAGCGCCGTGACTATCCACCAAACTTATTGTGGCTCAACGATTTTAAGGGAGCACTCGAGATGGCGTTGCATGGACTCGTGGCGAAAGCGGCGCCCACGGTGGTGACCGGCGCCGTGGGAGTTGCGGCGTATCAGGCGCTGCGCAAAGGGGTCGCGAAGGTTCCGCTACGGGCGGCGACCGTCACCGTGACCGCCTGGGGCATGCGCTTTGCCCGCGACGCCGAGCGCAAGGCCCAGCACAGCGCTGAGCAGGCCCGACTGACGGCCGCCGATGTGATCGCGGAGGCGAAAGAGCGCATCGGCGAGGACGTTACGCCGCTGGTGGTGGTGGACTCGGACAACAATGGCGCCCACTGACACGCTCGCCGACGCCGATGTCGCACTCAAGGTTGTTTCCGACGCGGCGGGGCGAATGCGGGTGCACGCCACAGGTTTTCGTTTCGACGAGATTCGGGCCGTAGCGATCGAGGACTCGGTCGCCAAGGTGACCGGCGTGTGCGCGGTGTACGCCTATCCACGTACGGCGTCGGTGGTGATCTTTTTCTCGCCGGAGCGTCGCGACACCGATGCCGTCTTGTCCGCGATTGCCGATGCGCGGGATATCCCCGCAGAGTTGGTGCCTGCGCGCACTCCGCACTCGGTGGGTGCGCGCAAAACCATTGGGACGCGGAAGTTCAGCGGCGGGATTCGCCGCTTGTTCGGCCGCGCGCCGGAAGACGATACGTCGACCGAGATAGCAAGTTGCGGCGG
>NZ_DATFZD010000431.1:0-15664 GCF_035314665.1 Mycobacterium sp.
GCGCCGGTACGCGACGCCCGCGGCGCGGTGATCGCCGCGATCTCGGTGTCGGGTCCGATTGACCGCATCGGCCGTCGCCCGGGCGCCCGCTGGGCGGCCGATCTGCTGGCGGCTGCCGACGCCATTACTCGCCGACTGTGAAGCACGCCTTGATCGCCCGCCCAGCGGGCCTGCAATAGCGACCTGACACACTGTCGCCATGGGAAACAACCAGCGCGCGAGCATCGTCATGTCCGAGGACGAGATCGCCGATTTTGTTGTCAACAGCCGCACCGGGACGCTGGCTACCGTTGGCCCCGACGGCCAGCCACACCTGGTTGCGATGTGGTACGCCGTGGTTGACGGCGAGATCTGGCTGGAAACCAAAGCCAAGTCGCAGAAGGCGGTCAACCTCAAACGTGACCCGCGGGTGAGCTTCCTGATCGAAGACGGCGACACCTATGACACCTTGCGCGGGGTGTCCTTCGAAGGCGTTGCAGAGATTCTCGACGATCCCGACGTCTCGCACCGGGTCGGAGTCAGTGTGTGGGAGCGCTACACCGGTCCCTACAGCGACGACATGAAGCCGTTCGTCGAGCAGATGATGAACAAGCGGGTCTGCGTGCGCATCGTGGCCCATCGCTCGCGTTCCTGGGATCACCGCAAGCTGGGTTTGCCGGCGATGCCGGTGGGTGGATCGACGGCACCGGCCGTCCTGCGGACCGGCCAGTAATTGCGTTTGTAGCCCCGATGGGATTCGAACCCACGCTACCGCCGTGAGAGGGCGGCGTCCTAGGCCGCTAGACGACGGGGCCGGAACCGATCCGAGGAGCCAGCATAGCTCACCGGCATACGCCCACATAATTGCTTGGGGCGGACACACTTTGCTGGGGTACCAGGACTCGAACCTAGAATGGCTGAACCAGAATCAGCTGTGTTGCCAATTACACCATACCCCATTGGCTGCCTAAAACTGCTGGTCAAAGGCCTCCCGCAGACGATGTGAGAGTGCTGCGGCCGCTGCTGCCAGCCGTTGTGGGCCGACGTGCAGACTACCAAACAATCCGGCGGCTTCTCACGCCTCTGTACTCTGGCCCGGCTCCTCCTCCGGCCGCGACGCGGCCGGCATTGTCGCCGCGCGCCCGACGCGGTCGCGGGCGTCGTGCAGCCGCTGCAGGCTGCGCTCGCGTCCGAGCAGCTCCATGGATTCGAACAGCGGCGGGCTCACGGAGGATCCGGTGATGGCCACTCGGATCGGGCCGAAAGCCTTGCGCGGTTTGAGCGCGAGCGCCTCGACCAACGCGGCTTTGAGGGCGGCCTCGACGCCGGCCACCGTCCAGTCGGTCAGCTCGTCCAGCGCGGCGATCGCGGCGTCGAGCACCGGTCCGGCGTCGATCCCCAATTCCTTCGCGGCGGCCTTGGGGTCGAGCGTGTATTCGTCGTCGTTGAAGAACTTCAGCAGGTCCCACGCGTCACCGAGCACGACGATGCGGGTTTGCACGAGCTCGGCGGCCACCGCGAACTGCGCGTCGTCCAGTCCGGTGTGATGACCGTGGGTCGCAAAGTAGCCGCGCAGCCTGCCGGTGAAATCGTCGAGGGCAAGAAGCCGGATGTGCTCGGCATTGATCGCGTCGGCTTTTTTCTGGTCGAACCGCGCCGGGTTGGCGTTGACGTCAACGACATCGAACGCGGCCACCATCTCGTCGAGGCTGAACACGTCGCGGTCGGCGGCGATCGCCCAGCCCAGCAGCGCAAGGTAATTCAGCAGCCCCTCGGGAATGAAGCCGCGGTCTCGGTGGGCGAATAGATTCGACTGCGGGTCACGCTTCGAGAGTTTTCTAGTGCCTTCGCCCAACACCGTTGGCAGGTGGGCGAATTCCGGAACCCGATCCGCTATCCCGATCCGACTCAGCGCGTGGTACAGCGCGATCTGCCGCGGAGTCGACGGCAACAGGTCCTCGCCGCGCAACACATGCGTGATCTTCATCAGTGCGTCGTCGACCGGATTGACCAAGGTGTACAACGGATCCCCGGTTGCGCGGGTCAACGCGAAATCGGGCACGACGCCCGCCGCGAAAGTGGTCTCTCCGCGGACCAAATCGTCCCAGCCCAGATCTTCGTCAGGCATTCGCAACCGCACCACCGGTTTACGGCCCTCGGCCAGATATGCGGCTCGCTGCTGCTGCGTCAGATCACGGTCGAAGTTGTCGTAGCCCAGCTTTGGACTGCGGCCGGCCGCCAGGTGGCGGCCCTCGACTTCCTGCGGCGTCGAGAAGGCCTCGTACGCCTCGCCCGAGGCGAGCAGCTGGGCCACCACGTCGCGATAGATCTCGCTGCGCTGCGACTGCCGGTACGGGCCGTAGGTGCCGCCCACCTCGGGGCCCTCGTCCCAATTCAAACCGAGCCAGCGCAGCGCGTCCAGCAGCGCCAGATAGCTTTCCTCACTGTCACGTTCGGGGTCGGTGTCCTCGACGCGGAACACGAAGGTGCCGCCGGTGTGCCGCGCGTAGGCCCAGTTGAACAGTGCGGTGCGGATCAGGCCGACATGCGGAACACCGGTTGGCGACGGGCAGAACCGGACCCGCACGCCGACTGCTTCACTCACGATTTACCTTTGCGGACAACGGGATTGGTCAACGTTCCGATTCCCGCAATGGTGACGCTGACGGTGTCACCATCTTCGATAGGCCCCACACCCGCTGGCGTGCCGGTGAGAATGAGATCGCCCGGCAGCAGAGTCATCACCGCCGAAATCCATTCCACGATCGCACCGACGTCGTGGATCATCAACGCGGTACGGCTATCTTGTTTGACTTCGCCGTTGACTTCGGTGCGCAATTCGAGGTCGGCTGGGTCGACATCGGTGACGATCCACGGCCCGACCGGGCAGAACGTGTCGTGGCCCTTCGCGCGTGTCCACTGGCCATCAGCCTTTTGTTGGTCGCGGGCAGACACGTCATTGGCAATCGTGTAGCCCAGGATGCTCTCGGCGGCGCGCGCGGCCGAGATGTCCTTGCACGGCCGACTGATGACGGCCGCCAGCTCGCCCTCAAAATGCACCGGGGATGCATCGGCCGGCAATCGGATCGGCACATTCGGCCCGATGATCGCGGTGTTGGGCTTGAGGAAGATCACCGGGTCGGCGGGCGCCGGGCCCGTTTGGCCGCCCATCTCGGCGATGTGATCGGCGTAGTTCTTGCCGATGCAGACCACCTTGCTCGCGAGCACCGGGGCCAGCAGTCGCACATCAGCCAGCGGCCAGGAGCGGCCGGTGAAAGTCGGGGTGCCGAAAGGGTGCTCGGCGATCTCACGGGCAGTCATCCCGGTGGGCTCGTTCGGCTCGCCTTCGATGCTGACGAACGCGACGCCGTCCGGACTGGCAATTCGGCCAAGGCGCATTTGCCTGAGCCTAGTGACAGTCGCAAGCGCGGCGACGCCGGGCTGGTCGTCGCTTTAGCCCCAGCATTCACATGGCTGTGCGAGCATGGATCGATGCCGACGGACCCGACCGGCACGGTCAGACTCAGTACGGGCCGACGCTGGTCGATCGTCATTGTTTCGCTGGTGGTGACGGCGAGCGCGTTCGTCTTCATCAACGGCGTTGCTTTTCTCATCCCCGCCCTGGAGGACGATCTGGGCACGCCGCTGGCCGAGGCGGGCTTGCTGTCGTCGATGCCGAGCTTCGGCATGGTGGCGACGCTGATTCTGTGGGGCTATCTGCTCGACAGGGTGGGCGAACGCATCGTGCTGACGGTCGGCTCAGCGTTGACCGCGGTAGCCGCCTACTTCGCGACGACGGTCCACACGATGGTGTCGTTCGCCGCGCTGCTGTTCGTCGGCGGCATGGCGGCCGCCAGCTGCAACTCGGCCGGCGGTCGTCTGGTCTCCGGGTGGTTCCCGCCCGAGCAACGCGGTTTCGCAATGGGTGTTCGCCAGACCGCGCAGCCGCTCGGAATCGCGTTGGGCGCGCTGGTCATTCCGGAGCTTGCGGAGCGCAGCCGGTCGGCGACGGGGGCCATGATATTTCCGGCCGTGCTGTGTGCGGCATCGGCGGTGGCCAGCGCCGTGGCCATCGTCGACCCGCCTCGCAAGGAATGGGACGAGGCCAGCGAACAGGAGCGGGCCAATCCGTATCGCGGATCGTGGGTGCTGCGCCGGATTCACGCGGTCGCCGCACTGTTGATGGTGCCGCAGACGGTGACCGTGACATTCATGCTGATCTGGCTGATCGCGAGTTACCGGTGGTCGATTGCCTCGGCGGGAGCGGTGGTCACGCTGTCACAGCTGCTCGGGGCCGTGGGCCGCGTTATGGTCGGCCGGTGGTCGGACCGGGTCGGCTCCCGGTTGCGTCCGGTGCGCACCATTGCCGTGACGGGCGTCCTGGTTCTGGCCGGTTTGGCGGTGGCCGATCATCTGCGGTCATCGGTCGCCGTGCCGCTGATGGTCGCGGCGTCGGTGGTCTCGGTGCTCGACAACGGGCTGGAGTCCACCGCGGTCACCGAATATGCCGGGCCGTTCTGGAGCGGGCGGGCACTCGGCCTGCAGAACACCTATCAGCGGGTGATGGCGGCCGGCGCGCCCCCGGTGTTCGGTGAGCTGATCGCCGCCCACGGATATCCGCCGGCATTTCTGGCTTGCGGCCTTTTCCCACTGCTGGCGGTGCCGATCGTGCCGACCAAGGTACTTCCGCCCGGCCTGGAAACTAGAGCGCGGACGCTATCCTTTCGCCGACTTCGACGGTGGATAAATTTCCGTTCGGGCGAGTGGCCAGATGGGACGCCACGGCCTGGTCCACTCGCGCGGCGGCAGCGTCTTCGCCGACGTGGGAAAGCAGCAGCGCCACCGACATGATCGCGGCGGTCGGATCGGCGATCCCCTGACCGGCGATGTCCGGTGCGCTGCCGTGCACCGGCTCGAACATCGACGGGTTGGTCCGGGTCGCGTCGATATTGCCACTGGCGGCCAGCCCGATGCCGCCGCATACCGCGGCGGCTAAATCCGTGATGATGTCGCCGAATAGGTTGTCGGTGACGATCACATCGAACCGGCTCGGGTCGGTGACCAGGTGGATGGTCGCGGCGTCGACGTGCTGATAGGCCGCCTCGACGTCCGGATACTTCTGGCCGATTTCCTGCACGGTCCGCGACCACAGTGATCCGGCGAACGTGAGCACATTCGTCTTGTGCACCAGGGTCAGATGCTTGCGACGTTGCCTCGCACGCTCGAAAGCATCTGCCACGACGCGGCGGACACCGAAAGCGGTGTTGATGCTGACCTCGGTGGCCACCTCATGGGCGGTGCCGGTCCTGATCGCACCGCCGGTGCCGGTGTACGGGCCTTCCGTCCCCTCGCGGACCACCACGAAATCGATGTCCGGGTCACCGGCCAGCGGGCTGCGCACGCCCGGATACAGCCGCGCCGGACGCAGGTTGATGTGGTGGTCCAGCTCGAAGCGCAGCCGCAGCAGCAGACCTCGCTCGAGCACGCCGCTGGGCACCGATGGATCCCCGATAGCGCCAAGCAGAATCGCGTCGTGTGCCCGCAGTTCGGCAACCGCCGTCTCGGGCAGCACTTCCCCCGTCGCGTGGAATCGCCGCGCCCCCAGGTCATAATCGGTCTTCTCGACGCCGGGCAGCACCGCGTCGAGAACCTTGACCGCTTCGGTTATGACCTCCGGGCCGATACCGTCGCCGGCGATCACCGCCAACTTCATGCGCGCCGCTCCGCTTGGCCTTCTCGGATCGCACTGCCCTGTCTATCGTCGCCGGCGCGCTTCACGAGAAGTCAACCACTTCGAACTTGTAGGCTTCGACGGCCGCGCCGATCGTCTCCCGCACATCGGCGGGCACTTCGCGGTCCACGCGCAACACGATCGTCGCGCCCGGACCCTCGGCGTCTTCGGACAGCTGGGCGGCGTGGATGTTGACCCCGGCGTCACCGAGCAGGGTGCCGATCTTGCCCAGGACTCCCGGCCGGTCGACATAGTGGATCACCACGTTGGTGCCTTGGGCGCGCAGGTCGAAGTTGCGGCCGTTGATCTGCACGATCTTTTCCACCTGCCGCGGTCCGGACAACGTGCCGGCAACATTGACGACCGAACCATCGGAGGCCACGGCTCGGACGTCGACAACGCTGCGGTGGTTGGGGCTTTCGGTGGCCGTGCTGAGATGGGCTGCCACGCCGCGTTCTTCGGCTATTGCCGGGGCGTTGACGAACGTCACCTGATCCTCGACAACCGCGGAGAACAGTCCGCGTAAAGCCGAAAGCCGAAGCACCTCAACATCTTCGGAGGCAAGCTCGCCGCGCACCTGCACCGATAGTGACACCGGCGGCTCGTCGGAGAGCGCGCCCACCAGCACACCGAGCTTGCGCACCAAGTCCAGCCAGGGTGCCACCTCCTCGCTGACCACCCCGGCGCCGACGTTGACCGCGTCGGGAACGAACTCCCCGGCCAGCGCCAGCTTCACGCTGGCGGCCACGTCGGTGCCGGCCCGGTCCTGAGCCTCCTCGGTCGACGCTCCCAGATGCGGTGTCACCACCACCTGCGGCAGGTCGAACAGCGGGCTGTCGGTGCACGGCTCTTTAGAGAACACGTCGATACCGGCGGCGCGAACGTGTCCGCTGGACACGGCATCGAACAGCGCGGCCTCGTCGACCAGCCCACCGCGTGCGGCATTGACGATGACCACCCCGGGCTTGGTTTTAGCCAGCGCGTCCTTGTCGATCAGACCCGCTGTCTCAGGCGTTTTGGGCAGATGCACCGAGATGAAATCGGCATGGGCCAGCAACTCGTCGAGCGGAAGCAGTTCGATGCCCAATTGGGCGGCGCGGGCCGCCGACACGTACGGGTCGTAGGCCACGATGCGAGTTTCGAAGGCGGCCAACCGCTGCGCCACCAACTGCCCGATGCGGCCGAGCCCGACCACCCCGACGGTCTTGCCGAAGATCTCGGTGCCCGAGAACGACGACCGCTTCCAGGTGTGCTCGCGCAGCGAGGCGTCGGCCGCGGGAATCTGGCGGGCGGCGGACAGCAGCAGCGCCAGGGCGTGCTCGGCGGCGCTGTGGATGTTGGACGTCGGGGCGTTGACGACCAACACACCCCGTTCGGTGGCGGTGTCGACGTCGACGTTGTCCAGTCCGACCCCCGCGCGGGCGACGATCTTCAGCTTGGGCGCCGCGTCGAACACCTCGGCGTCGACGGTCGTGGCCGAGCGCACCAGCAGGGCGTCGGCCTCAGGCACCGCGGCCAGTAGTTTCTCCCGGTCTGGGCCATCGACCCAGCGGACCTCGATTTGGTCGCCCAGCGCGGCGACGGTCGACTCGGCAAGTTTGTCAGCGATCAGAACGACAGGCAGGCTCACGCGGCCAGCCTATGCGGCGATCGAAAGCGCGGCGAAGCCGGGCGCAGCCATGCCTAGGATGACCCCGTGACCAAACTGGCGATCATCTACTACTCGGCCACCGGCCATGGAACGACGATGGCAAAACGTGTCGCTGCGGCGGCGGAGTCGGCCGGCGCCGAACTCCGTCTGCGACACGTCGCCGAAACCCACGACCCGGAATCGTTCGCGCACAACCCGGCCTGGACCGCGAACTACCAAGCCACCAAGGATTTGCCCGCGGCCACCGGCGACGACATCGTGTGGGCCGACGCGGTGATCTTCGGCTCACCGACTCGATTCGGCTCGCCCGCAGCGCAATTGCGCACCTTCATCGACTCGCTCGGCGGGCTGTGGGCCGAAGGCAAGCTGGCCGACAAGGTGTACGCCGCATTCACGTCGTCCAACACCCTGCACGGCGGTCAGGAAACCACCCTGCTTGCGCTGTACATCACGCTGATCCATTGGGGCGGCATCATCGTGCCGCCGGGATACACCGACCCGTGCAAGTTCGTCGACGGCAACCCGTATGGGGTGAGCCTGGTCGCGACCCACGACAACATCGACGAGTTCGACGAGGCCACCGACAACGCCCTGGACCACCTGGCCCGCCGAGTGGTGTCGGTCGCGGAACGGCTCGGCTCGTAAGCCGCCGAGCGCAAAGAGCGCCCGCTAAGCCGTTTCGGTGATCGGGCGGTCCACCCAGCTCATCAGATCACGCAGCTTCTTGCCGACGATCTCGATGGGATGTTCGGCGTTCTCCTTGCGCAATTGCTCGAGCTGCTTGTTGCCGCCCTCGACGTTGGCGACCAGCTTCTTGACGAAGCTGCCGTCCTGGATGTCGCGCAGGATGCCACGCATCCGCTCCTTGGTGTCGGCGTCGATGACGCGCGGACCCGACAGGTATCCGCCGAACTCGGCGGTGTCGGACACCGAGTAGTTCATCCGGGCAATGCCACCCTCGTACATCAGGTCGACGATGAGCTTCAGCTCATGCAGCACCTCGAAGTACGCCATCTCCGGCGGATAGCCCGCCTCGACCATCACGTCGAAGCCGGTCTTCACCAATTCCTCGGTGCCGCCGCATAATACGGCCTGCTCGCCGAACAGATCGGTTTCGGTCTCGTCCTTGAACGTCGTCTTGATGACGCCGGCGCGGGTGCCGCCGATGCCTTTGGCGTAGGACAGCGCCAGCGCCTCGCCGTGACCGGTCGGGTCTTGGTCGACGGCGATCAGGCACGGCACGCCCTTGCCGTCGACAAACTGGCGACGAACCAAGTGCCCCGGGCCCTTCGGTGCGACCATCGCCACCGTGACGTCGCCAGGGGGCTTGATCAGGTCGAAGTGGATATTGAGACCGTGGCCGAAAAACAGTGCGTCGCCGGACTTCAGGTTCGGCTCGATGTCGTTTTTGAAGATGTCGGCCTGGGCGGTGTCGGGCGCCAGCAGCATGATCACGTCGGCCCACTTGGCCACCTCGGCTGGGGTGTCGACCTTCAGGCCCTGCTCCTCGACCTTGGCCCGCGACTTCGAGCCCTCCTTCAGCCCGACGCGCACCTGGACCCCGGAATCGCGCAGGCTCAGCGAGTGCGCGTGTCCCTGACTGCCGTACCCGATGACGCCGACCTTGCGGCCCTGGACGATCGACAGATCCGCGTCGTCGTCGTAGAACATCTCCAATGCCTCTGCTGCCACGTGAATATCTCCTTTATTTCTGGGCTCATGAATTCGAATGATTATTTGGCCGTGCCGATGCCGCGTGGCCCGCGGGACAGCGATACCACTCCGGACTGGACAATCTCGCGCACACCGAACGGCTCCAGCACCCGCAGGAACGCCTCCAACTTGCCGCGGTCACCGGTTGCCTCGATGGTCAACGACTCCGGCGACACGTCGATCACCTTGGCGCGGAACAAGTTAACCGCCTCAATGACTTGACTTCGGGTGCCCGCGTCGGCCCGCACCTTGATCAGCGCCAACTCGCGGGCCACCGACTTGTCATCATCCTGCTCGATGATCTTGATGACGTTGATGAGCTTGTTGAGTTGCTTGGTGATCTGCTCGAGCGGTGTCTCCTCGGCGGAGACGACGATCGTCATCCGC
This sequence comes from Mycobacterium sp., assembly GCF_035314665.1. Taxonomy (GTDB): domain Bacteria; phylum Actinomycetota; class Actinomycetes; order Mycobacteriales; family Mycobacteriaceae; genus Mycobacterium. The sequence continues at coordinate 9,462 of NZ_DATFZD010000431.1, forward strand.
GACATGTCTTTCTGTTCGGTGGCCCCCACAGCGAGCGATTCGATGTTGAACCCGCGCCGGGAGAACAGCGCAGCCACGCGGGCGAGCACACCGGGCTTGTCTTCGACCAGCACCGATAAGGTGTGCGTCTTGGTTGATCCGGTCATCAGGCGTGTCCCTCGTTGCCTTCGTCGTCGAAGAGCGGACGAATGCCGCGGGCGGCCTGGATCTCGTCGTTGCTGGTTCCGGCGGCAACCATCGGCCACACCTGCGCGTCGGCGCCGACGATGAAGTCGATCACCACCGGCCGATCGTTGATCGCCCGTGCCTGGTTGATCACGTCGACGACGTCTTCTGCACGCTCGCAACGTAATCCGACACAGCCCAGCGCCTCGGCCAACTTGACGAAGTCCGGGATGCGGTGCGAGTGGGTCGCCAGGTCGGTCTGCGAATACCGCTCCTGATAAAACAGCGACTGCCATTGCCGCACCATCCCCAGGTTGCCGTTGTTGATCAACGCCACCTTGATCGGCGCGCCCTCGATCGCGCAGGTGGCCAGTTCCTGGTTGGTCATCTGGAAGCAGCCATCGCCGTCGATCGCCCACACTTCTGCATCCGGGCGAGCGATCTTGGCGCCCATGGCCGCCGGGATCGCGAAACCCATGGTGCCCAGCCCGCCGGAATTCAGCCAGGTGCGCGGGTTTTCGTATTTGATGAACTGCGCGGCCCACATCTGGTGTTGCCCGACACCTGCGACGTACACCGCGTCCGGGCCGGCAATCTCACCCAGCTTTTCGATGACAAGTTCGGGGCTCAGGCTGCCATCGCTTTGCGGTCCGTAGCTCAACGGGTAGGTGTCCCGCACCTCGTCGAGGTATTCCCACCAGGCGGCGATGTCTGAGATTCCGGCGGTGCCCGTACCCCTGTCGTGACGCAGCGCCTCGATCAGATCGATGATGACGGCTTTGACGTCACCAACGATCGGCACGTCGGCGTTTCGGTTCTTGCCGATCTCGGCGGGGTCGATGTCGGCGTGGATGACCTTGGCCTCGGGAGCGAACGAGTCGAGCTTTCCGGTCACCCGATCGTCGAAACGGGTGCCCAGCGCGATCAACAGGTCGCTGCGCTGCAGCCCGGCCACCGCCGCCACCGTGCCGTGCATGCCTGGCATGCCCAGGTGCTGGCGGTGACTGTCCGGGAACGCGCCTCGCGCCATCAGCGTGGTCACCACCGGAATGCCGGTCAGCTCGGCCAATTCGCGCAGCTCCTCGGTGGCCTCGCCCCGGATGACGCCACCCCCGACGTACAGCACGGGTTTGTGTGCGCCGGCGATCAGTTTGGCGGCCTCGTGGATCTGTCGGTTGTGCGGTTTGGTGTTCGGCTTGTAACCGGGCAGGTCCATGTGCGGTGGCCAGCTGAACGTGCACTGGCCCTGCAGCACGTCCTTGGGGATATCGACGAGCACCGCGCCGGGCCGTCCGGTGGCTGCGATGTGGAAGGCCTCGGCCAGCACCCGGGGGATCTCGTCGCCGCTGCGGACCAGGAAGTTGTGTTTGGTGATCGGCATGGTGATGCCGGAGATGTCAGCCTCCTGGAAGGCGTCGGTCCCGATTAACGCACGCCCGACCTGCCCGGTGATCGCGACCACCGGGATGGAGTCCATCTGTGCGTCGGCCAACGGAGTCACGAGGTTGGTGGCACCGGGACCGGAGGTGGCCATGCAGACGCCGACTCTTCCGGTGGCGTGTGCGTAGCCGCTGGCAGCGTGGCCGGCGCCCTGCTCGTGGCGAACCAGCACGTGGCGGAGCTTTTGCGAGTCGAACAGGGGGTCATAGACCGGTAGTACGGCACCGCCGGGGATACCGAACATGACGTCGACATCCAGCTCCTCCAACGAACGGATCACCGACTGTGCGCCGGTGAGTTGCTGCGGCGCAACGTGTTTAGGTTGCGGTGCTGGCGTCTTCGATTTGGCCAGCGTGCCGTTGAGGGGCTGCGACGGCTGCGGCTGTCGCGTGGTGGGAGCGCTCACTGGTTCCTCTTCAGGTCTTTATGGTTGATGCCGGATCGGTGACAACAAAAAACCCCCGCCAGCTCAGCGGCTGCACGAGGGTTGCGCGTTGGTGCTCGAAAGCTATCCCGGCGTGGGCTAGTCAGCAACCAACGCGCCGACCAATTACTACGAGCATTTCACGGCTGTCCATAACGCACGACGGTAGCCTCCGCACAGGTCAGACGTCAAATCCGTCCGGCGAGGGCACGAGCCGGGCGGTAAGTCATGGTTGCCGGCGCGAGTGCATCGCCCGGCGACGATGCGGGCTGCGCGCAGCCCGAGGAGAAGCCGGGCAGCTGGCGGGGGTGCCATGATGCACAGGTGGTTACCGGTTCATCGGACACGGCCGCTACGCCGCCGGTGGTGGTCAACATCTCACCAATAGCCCACTTCGCGGTGGGTTTCTTTGCTCTCGGGTTGCTTATCCCGGTCTTCACCTGGCCGGCAACGGCGCCGCTGCTGGTCATCCCGGTGGTCTTGTCGGCGTTGATCATTCGGCTTCGCACGCAGGCCGATCGAGACGGCGTGACCGTGCGCACGCTGCTTGGCAGTCAAACGGTGCGTTGGGAAGACATCGATGGGCTGCGGTTCCACAGAGGCTCCTGGGCGCGCGCCCAGCTCAAAAACGGTGGCGAGCTGCGGTTGCCCGCGGTTACGTTTGCAACCCTGCCGCTGCTGACCGAGGCCAGCGGCGGCCGGGTGCCCAATCCGTACAGCTGATGCGGCTCAGGGCTCAGCTCACCGGGTTGGCGCCGTTGAGCAGCACCCAAAGGGCAATTCCGGCACCGATGCCCACTACCAGCGCCGCAAACGATCCGATAAACGGCCGCCGCGCCCAGCCGCGACCTGCGTCGAAGCCATAACGCCCTGGCCCGACCAGGATGACCGCGGCGGCCATGACGATCAGGGTGATCTCGTATTCGTGGCCGTTCGGCAGGAAAAACGGAAAAGACCTCGGATTGTGCTGGGCTGACATCCCGGCGAGCAGGCTGTTGACCAGGTAGGCCAGCGCGCCCGCAGCGGCCAGCGGGGTGAATAGCCCCAGCACCAGCAGCATCCCGGCGGCGATCTCGCCGCCGGCGGCGCAGTAGGTCAGGATGTCGGCGTGCTGGTAGCCGATATCGGATAGCGAGTTTTTGAACCCGTTCAGTCCCTCGCCGCCCCACCAGCCGAACAGTTTCTGAAGTCCATGCGCGACGAGCACCGCGCCCAGCCCGACCCGCAGGATCAGCAGACCGAGGTGCTGCGTGCCGCGACGACTGGCGGCGCGTACCCGCTCGTCGTCCTCGTGGTGCTCGTGCTCGTCAATCGCCTCGGAGCCGAACGCTGAGTGCCGGCCGCTGGGCTGGGGCTGGTAGGGCAACGGCTCCTGCCCGCCGATCAGCCCGAATCCCGTGCTGGACGAGCGGACATTGCGTGAGTTGCCGGAGTCGCTGGAGTCATAGTGGGGGATGGTGGTCGTCTCGAAATCGCCTGCATATGTGGCCGACGGCAGGTCGTCCTCCGGGTCAACCAGGCTTGCGGAGGCCGGCCGCACGGGAGTTAGCGCCGCGGAATCGTCCGGCCGCTGCCAATGTGTGTCATTCGATTGACTGGTCACTCGTGTCAGGGTAAGGGCAATTCGGCCCGAATTGGGGATTTGAGCGGCGCTTTCGCTGTGCCGATCAGCGTGTCGCCGGACCCGGTTCCTAGTTTGCGGGCAAATCCGGAACACGCGCGCCACCCCGTCGCGGGCACCAGAGCCGGGATATCCGTAATCTGGCTGCTATGCAGTCGAGGTGGTCGGGGTGGCGCGGGCGGGCCGCGCTGTGCTCAACGCTGCTGCTTCTAGCCAGTTCCGTGGCCGGTTGCGCGCAGTTCAACAATGCTGCGTCGCAGCCGTTCACCACCGAGCCCGACCGCCATCCCCCGGCAAGTTCGACGCCTCCCCCGCCGCCTCCGTTACCTGACAAGCCATTTCCCAAACAGTGCCCGGCGCCAGGGGTCATGCAGGGCTGCCTGGAAGCCACCAGCGGCCTGCTCATGCAGCCCGACAGCAAGTCGGCACTGGTCGCCGAGCTGAAGACCGGCGCAGTCAAAGAAGTCTCCGTCAGCGCCGAGCCGAAGGTGAAGACGGTCATCCCGGTCGACCCGGCCGGTGACGGCGGGCTGATGGACATCGTGCTGTCACCGACGTACTCACAGGACCGGTTGATGTACGCCTACATCAGCACGCCCACCGACAACCGGGTGATCCGCGTCGCGGATGGCGATGTCCCGAAGGACATCCTGACCGGGATTCCGAAGGGCGCGATCGGGAACATGGGCGCGATGCTGTTCACCAGCCCCACCACGCTGGTCGTGCTCACCGGCGATGCGGGCAACCCCGCGATGGCCGCAGATCCCGCGTCGTTGGCCGGCAAAGTCATCCGCCTCGAGCAGCCAACGACGCTGCACCCGGCGCCGCCGACCACGGCGTTGAGCGGTATCGGCTCGGGCGGCGGCCTGTGCACCGACCCGGTCGACGGCTCGCTCTACGTCCTCGACCGCGCTCCCACGGCCGACCGGTTGCAGCGCATCACCAAGGACTCCAAGGTGTCCACGGTGTGGACATGGCCGGATCGGCCCGGTGTGGCCGGCTGCGCGGCGTTGGACGGCACGGTGCTGGTCAACCTGATCAACACCAAGCAGACGGTGGCCGTCCACCTTGCGCAGGGCACCGGCGCGGTCACCGGCCAGCCCGACGTCGTGCGTAAGGACACTCACGGCCACGCCTGGGCGCTGCGGATGTCGCCGGACGGAAACGTGTGGGGGGCAACGGTCAACAAGACCGACGGCGACGCCATGAAGCTCGACGACGTGGTGTTCCCGCTCTTCCCGCAGGGCGGCGGTTTCCCGCGGGCCAACGAGGACAAGACCTAAAGCGCGCCGGCGTGAGGCCGAACAGGCCCCCGTCGCCTTACTAGTGCGCAATTGTCCAATCGCCCGAGAAGGCTTGAACTGCGCGGTACGTTCCCGGTATTCGCTGGTCGGGAGGTCGCCGTGGCAAAAGTTGGTGAACACGCAGTAGTTCTTGGGGCAAGCATGGGCGGTCTGCTGGCCGCCAGAGTGCTTTCCGATTTCTACCGAACCGTCACGGTGGTCGAGCGCGATCAGATGCCCACTAGCACCGCTCAACGACGCGGGGTGCCTCAGGGCCGGCATGTGCACGCTCTTTGGCCGCGCGGGTCACAGATCCTCGACGAATTGTTTCCGGAGCTTCTGACCGAGCTCGTCACCGACGGTGGCAAGCTTTACGACGACGGGGATTCGTCCAAGTTCTATATGTCGTTTGGCGGACATCAATTCGTTCGATCCGGACTCTTCCCGCACTATCAGCGGCTGGCAACGTCGTATCAGAGCCGGCCGTTTCTGGAGGACCACGTTCGCCGACGGGTACGTGCCATCCCCAACGTAAATGTGATGGACGAACACGATGTGGTCGAGTTGACGTGCAACGAAGACATGAGCCGCGTCACGGGCGTCAGCATTAGCTCCCGGGAACATGACGAGAAGCATGCGCTCACTGCGGATCTCGTCGTGGATGCTACGGGCCGCGGTTCTCGAATGCCGACGTTCTTGGAATCCCTGGGATATGGCCGCCCTGCCGAGGACGAAGTCGTCATGCGACTCGCCTACACCAGTCAGCTGCTGCGGATACCGCCGGGCATGTATAACGAATTACTTGTGTTGACTGGGCCAGTCCCCGGACGCCCGACCGCAATGGCGTTATTCACCTACGAAGACAACACCTGGTTGCTCACCGCAGTGGGATTGGCCGGACTCGAGCCACCGGCCGACTGGGCGGGCATGCTTCGCTTTATCGCAGATCTCACACCACCTGAGGTTCTGTCTGCGCTGGCACCTACTGGCTAAAGAACGCTTTAATAAGCACCTCGCAAGACACCGAAACTCGACCCGCCCCTCGGCTTACACTTCCGCAATGTTCTCGGAGACGCGCTACGCCCTCAACGGGGACTTGTGCATGGCGCGACGAACAGCGGCCGGACGGCACGGTAACTCGTTTGAGATACCCCCCGAGGCTCAGCGAAAGCCCCGGGTCTCGGGCTCACTTCCTGAAGCTCATCGCTGCACCAGGTAGTCGCCGAACTTTTGAATAAAGGCTTGTGACGCCGTAGCTTGTGGGCAGGCG
>NZ_DATFZD010000432.1:0-9081 GCF_035314665.1 Mycobacterium sp.
GCGGTACAACGTAATCAGCGCTTCGACGGTGTCGTCGTCGACCGCGAGCGCCGGCGGCGTCAGCTCCGCGTCGCCCTCGGCGACGGCGTAGGACCAGCCGTCGTCGGAGCTGACCAGCAGCGACGCCCGCGGGTCGCGACGCAGGTTGCGGGTCTTGGCCCGCGGCTCGGTGACCGACACCTGAACGGCCGCGTTGCGGGCGTCAAAGTAGTACGACACATTGGACAGCTGTGGACGCCCGTCGCGCTTGACCGTGGCCAGCACGCCCAGGGAATTGTCGGCGATCACGGCCAGCAGCTTGTCGTCGAACACTTGGCGTCCCATGGCGAAAGCCTACTAGTCGTCGCAGAATCCCTACCATCACGCTTATGACCCGTTACGCGGTGTTCCTGCGGGGCGTCAACGTCGGCGGCGTCAACCTCAAGATGGCCGACGTAGCGCACGCGTTGGCCGACGCCGGGTTCGCCAACGTACGTACGATTTTGGCCAGCGGCAACATCATTCTGGAGTCACGCGCTGGTGCGGATGCGGTGCGCACCAAGGCCGAAGCCGCGCTGCGGCAGCGGTTCGGCTACGACGCCTGGGTGCTGGTCTACCCCCTTGAGACGGTACGGGCCATCGTCGATGCCTACCCGTTCGAGCCCGAACTCGACGGCTGCCAGTCCTACGTCACGTTTGTCAGCGACACCGACCTGCTCGACGAACTCGCCGCACTGGCCGACCAAGCCGGCGCCGACGAGAAGATCACCCGCGGATCCGATTCCGCCGGCGTGATCTATTGGCAGGTGCCCAAGAACCAGACGCTGGACAGCACCATCGGCAAAACGATGGGCAAGAAGCGATACAAATCGTCGACAACCACCCGCAATGTGCGCACCCTGGCCAAGCTGCTGAAATGATCGACGCCCGATCTCGCTCAGTCGTCGGGAGCGGCCTCGAGATAGCGCAGCGCGTCGGCCTTGCCGAGGCCCAGTCCGCGCGCGACGTCGAGGTAGCTGCGGGCCGCGGCCGCCATCGCAGAATCCGACGGGTCCGCGCGGGCAACGAATGTGCCGAAGCGTCCACGGGTTTCGACGACGCCCGCGATCTCCAGCTCGCGGTATGCGCGGGCCACCGTGTTGACCGCCAGCCCTAACTGACCGGCCAGTTCACGTACCGTTGGCAACCGGACCCCGGGCGGCAGGCTGCCGTCCCGAATTGCGTCGATGATCTGGTTTCGAAGCTGGTCGAACAGCGGTCGACCGGCTCGGCCGTCGACCCGCAGCCACTTCCCCAGCTCCACCTGCTCAGTATCTCGCAGTCCCGCTATCTTGGTGGGGTGCGAGTAACGGTCCTGTCAGGCGCGGGAATCTCAGCGGAGAGTGGCGTGCCGACGTTTCGTGACGACAAGAACGGGCTGTGGGCCAAATTCGACCCCTACGAGCTGTCCAGTACGCAAGGTTGGCATCGCAACCCCGAGCGGGTTTGGGGATGGTATTTGTGGCGGCACTACCTGGTGGCCACCGTTGAGCCCAACGCCGGCCACCGCGCCGTCGCCGCCTGGCGGGACTACGCCGATGTCAGTGTCGTCACGCAGAACGTCGACGACCTGCATGAGCGCGCCGGTAGCTCACCGGTGCATCACCTGCATGGCAGCTTGTTCGACTTCCGTTGCGACACTTGCGGTTTGCCTTACACAGGCAAGTTGCCCGAGATGACGGAGCCGGCCCTGGAAGTAGAGCCACCGACACACGACTGTGGCGGCTTGATCCGGCCCGACATCGTGTGGTTCGGCGAGCCGCTGCCCGAGGAGCCGTGGCAGCGCGCCGTCGAGGCTACGACCGCCGCCGACCTGCTGGTCGTGGTCGGCACCTCCGGCATCGTGTACCCGGCGGCGAGCCTGCCCGAGTTGGCGCTGGCGCGCGGCACGGTCGTCATCGAGGTCAATCCGGAGCCAACGCCGCTGTCCGACAGCGCCACGGTCACCGTGCGCGAGACGGCCAGCAAGGCGCTGCCGACGTTGCTGCAGCGGCTGCCCGCCCTGCTGGACTAAGCCGGACGCCGCGCCTGGCCGAGCACGAACTCCGACACCGGCAGCGGCGCCCACGCCGGCATTGCCCGTTCGGTTCGGGTGCTGTCGACCTCGAATCCCGCGGCGCGAATGGACTGCTCGGTGTCGCGGTGGGTGTGGCAGTTGCCGCACAGCCTCGGCCATATCGTGGCATCGACCAGCTGCTGGAACCGACCCCGGATTCCGCCGGTGGCGACGTGCTCCAGGTAGCGCAGTTCTCCGCTCGGCCGTAGCCACGAAAACAGTTGCCGCAGAACCGAATCAGGGTCTGCTACCGAGCACAGCACCAGCGAGCACACCACCGCGTCGAACGGCTCGGCGGCGGTGAAGCTTTCCACCGTCCTGTCCGTCACCGCGACCGGTACGTGTGCGGTGGCGGCCGCGTCGCGGGCCAGTACGGCGAGCCGCAGTTCGGGCTCGACCGCGACGACTTGGGCAACCGAATCGGGATAGAGCGCGAAGTTGGTCCCGATGCCCGCGCCGACCTCGAGGACCCGGCCCGACAACCCGGCCAGATTCTCCCGACGCAAATCCCGCATCTGCTCGGTCTCGTGCGCGGCGATGGTGGGCCAGATGCGGGCGAAAAAGGGGTTGTCGACCTTTCCCGGGGCCGAAGAAGTCACGCTTGCGAACCTCCCGTTGGTTTCATCGACGATCCAACCGCCCTAAGCCACTCCAGGGTCTGCTGTGGGGTGGCGTCGGCGCCGACGAGCTCCTCCACGATATGCCCGCAGAACACCGCGCCGAGCAGGCGGTTGGCGAAGTCGGTGGCATCGCCGAACGGCAGGTGCGGTTTCGCGATCAGCAACGATGCCACCCCGTGCGCGGCGCTCCACAGTTGCAGGGCCAAGGTTGTCGGATCGCCGGGCGGGCAGACGCCCTCGGCCATCAGCGCTCGCACGGTGGCACACATGTGCTCGAACGCCGAGCTGGCCAGGGCGGCATCGACGTCGCTGCCCGAACGCCATTCGCTCATCGTCGCGATCCGATACAGCTCCGGGGTCTGGGTGGCGAACCGGATATAGGCCAGGCCCTGAGCCCGCAGCACCTCGATGGTGTAGGGCTGCCCCGCGGACACCCGCTGCATTTCCTCGTCGAGCTTCTCGAAGTAGCGCGCGCACACCGCGTCAAGCAGCGTGTCTTTGTCTTCGAAATGCAGGTAGATCGACGGCGGCGTCACGCCGACGCGTTGCGCCACGGAGCGGATCGACACCGCCTTGGCGTGTCCGGTTTCCAACAGGAGTTCGGTAGCGGCGTCCAGGATCTGGTCGCGCAGCAGATCGCCGGAGCCGCGTGGCGCACGACGGCGGCGAAGATTGTCGGTGGTCGGGCTAGCCATAGTGTCGGACCGTCGCGGCCGCACGCGCACCCCGATCCCCGTTGGACGCTCCGAGTCCGGCGGGGTCGATGTCTTCGCGGCGATGCCGCCCGGTCGAACCGCCGGCGGTGGCCGGTGGGATCTCGAGGTCGTGGGCCTCGCTGATGCCGAACCGCTCATGCAGCCACACCAGGGGTTTGGGCGCCCACCAGCTCCACTGCCCCAGCGCGTGCATGAACGCCGGAACCAGAACCATCCGCACCAGCGTCGCGTCGGCCAGCACCGCGAGCGTCAGGCCGACGCCGAACATCCGCATGAACGACACCTGAGCGGGGATCAGCGCCGCGAAGGAGATCGACATCACCACCGCAGCGGCGGTCACCACCCGGCCGGTCCGGGCCAGGCCGAGGGCCACGCTCTCGTCGTTGTCGGCGCGCTTCGTTTTGCTGGTCGCCGTCGCGGGGCGGGTGGCCCGGGATGCCAACCAGTACTCCCGAATCCGGGAGACCAGGAACACCTCGTAGTCCATCGACAGGCCGAACGCCACGCAGAACAACAGCACCGGGATGTTGGCGACCAGCGTCCCGTTGGGGGTGGTGTCCATTGCGCCGAGGTGGCCGTCCTGGAAGATCCACACCAGCGCGCCGAAGGCCGCGGTCAGCGACAGCACGTTGCACACCAGTGCCTTGACCGGCAGCACCACGCTGCCGGTGAGCAGGAACAACAGCGCGAACGTGATCACCGCGATGAGCCCCAAGACCAGCGGTAGCCGGGTGGTGATCCCGCGCACGCTGTCGCGGTTGATCTGGGCCAGGCCGGCCATCTCCACCGAGCGGCTGGCGGGTCCCGCCACCGCGTGCAACCGGTCGAGCTGGGTGTGCGAGGCCTGTGAGAACAGCGGGGCGGTGCTGGCGACGGTCAAAAATGCGCTGCCGCCCGTCATTCCGGCCGGCGCGGACGGCGGCCCGACCCGATTGCCGGCCGCGAACGTCCCCGTCGGCGCCGACACGGCCGAGACCTTGGACACCCGAGACAGGTCGGCGGCATAGCGGTCGAGGTCGGCCGGGCTGACGCCGCGGACATCGGGGATGACGACGGTTACCGCCGTCGCCGAGTCGTCGGTGAAGTCGCGGCGCAACTGGTCACCGACCGCGTGGGCCGAGGCCGATTTCGGCAACACCCGGTCGTCGGGCATACCCCACTTCACCCGGAAGAATGGAAGCCCGAGCACCAGCAGCAGCACAACGACGGCCAGACCGATCGGCACGGCCCGGCGCATCACGAACTTCGTCGACCGGTACCAGAACAGCTGCTCCACCGGCTTGCGCACCGGATCCGGGCGACCGAGGATCCGCCGTCCCAGCCGGCGCACGTCGAGTGTGTCCAGCCGCGGCCCGAGCAACACGATCGCCGCTGGTGTCACCACGATCGCCGCCACCGCGACGAACGCCACGGTGGCCACGCCGGCGTAGGCGAACGACTTCAAGAAGTACATCGGGAACAGCACCATTACCGCCATCGACAAAGCGACGGTGGTCGCCGAGAACAGCACGGTGCGGCCCGCGGTGGCCATGGTCCGCATCAACGCGTCATCTCGATCGCGGCCATCGGCCAGCTCGTCGCGATAGCGACTGATGATCAGCAGTGTGTAGTCGATGGCCAGGGCCAGACCCAGCGCGCTGCTGAGGTTCAGTGCATATGTCGAGACGTCGGTGGCGAAACTGATCAGCCGCAACGCCGACATCGATCCGACGATGGCCAGCCCACCCAGCGCGACGGGCAGGGCGGCGGTCAGTACTCCACCGAAAACCCAGACCAGCACCAGAAAGCTGAGCGGAATGGCGAGGGACTCCATCAGCAGCAGGTCGCGCTCGTTTTGGTGATTGATCTGGGTGTAGACCGTCGCCAGTCCGCCGGCTCGGACGGTGACGCCGTCGCGGTCGTGCACGACTTGTTTGGCAATGGCCTTGGCGTAGTTCTGCGCGTAGTTCTCGCCGCCCTTGAGGTTGGCCACGATCAACCCGGATTTGCCGTCCTTGCTCACCAGATCGACGGCCAGGTGCGGCGGAGTGGCGGTGGGTCCGGTCCATGCCGAGGACACGTTGTAGACCCCGGCCGACCGTTTCACCTGGTCGACGATGTCGGTGGCGACCCGGCGGGCTTGGTCGCTTTGCGCGCCGCCCGGCGCGGTCACCAGGATCACCAGCTGCTGATCGCTTTGCCCGAACTTGTCGGTCAACAGGTGGATGGCCCGTGCCGACTCCGACTCCGGGTCCTGGAAGCCGCCGGCGGACAGGCTCTTGGCCACTGGGAGCCCGAAGATTGCGGCCGCCACCATGACCAGACCTGCGACCACGAGGATTCGGCGCGGCGCGACGATGGCAACGCGAGCGATTCCCTGCAGCATGCGTGTCCTTTCGCCGTAGATACCCGCGCTAACTTATCAGCGATAACTTAGCCTTGCAAGGTCAGGTACGCCCCTCGGACGTCCCACAACTAAATACGTACCCGGCCCCCGCGATGGTTCACCGTAAACGCGGATTAACCAGGACATTTTGCGGAGCCTATCGGCTGATAATTGGATACGCGACGAACATCCGGGAGTCCGGACGAGACGTCCACGGCAGCCGATCCCTACCCGACGGTAATATTGCCAAGGTTTTCCGAATCGTGACTCAAAGATTCCTTAATGGTTGCTCATAAGCTCATGTGCATGTGGATCGATGACTCGAGTGCCGACGTGATCAAAGCTGATTTCGAGGCCCTCTACCACGGCGACGTGCTGGTAGAGGGTGAGTGCTCGGAGCAGTTCGACGATTGGCACCCGCTGCCCACCGCGAGCTGATCTACGCGGAGCGCGCCTGTTCGACGTGGGCGCGCCGGTGACGAGGTGAGCGTGCGCCTCAATCGCACCTTTGCCATTCCGTCATCGTTTTTGGTCCCCGGCTTTCTGCGGGGACTTTTTTGGCTCTCCTACCGCGGCGCCATCCGGATCGCGCCGTCCAGCCGGATGACCTCCCCGTTGAGCATCGGGTTCTCGACGATGTGCACGGCCAGCGCGCCGTACTCGTCGGGATTGCCGAGCCTGCTGGGGTGCGGCACCTGCTGACCGAGCGACTGCCTGGCCGGCTCGGGCAGGCCGGCCAGCAACGGGGTGTCGAACAGGCCGGGGGCGATCGTCATCACGCGGATGCCCTTGCTGGCCAGGTCGCGCGCGATCGGCAGCGTCATCCCGACCACGCCGCCCTTGGACGCCGAATAGGCCGCCTGTCCGATCTGGCCGTCGAACGCCGCCACCGAAGCCGTGTTGATGATGACGCCACGCTCTTCTCTTTCTGGACCGACTGGTTCGTTCTTGGCGATCCGCTCGGCGCCCAGCCGCAACACGTTGAAGGTGCCGATCAGGTTGATCTCCACGACGATGCGGAACAGATCCAGCGGGAAGACGCCGTCCTTACCCAGCACCCGGATGGCATTCCCGGTGCCGGCGCAGTTGACCACGATGCGCAGCGGGCCGAGCGACTCGGCGATATCGAGGGCCGCGGTCACCGCCTTCTCGTCCCTGACATCGGCCGGCGCGAAGCGCGCGCGCTCGCCGAGCTCGCGCACCACGTCCTCGCCCTTGAGGTCGAGCACAACCACCTGCGCGCCGGCGTCGAGCAGGCGTTTGGTGGTGGCCAGGCCCAGGCCGGACGCGCCGCCGGTGACGAGTGCTACGGCATCCCTGATCTCCACGCAAATATTCCTTTCGGTCGGTCCGGCCGCTCCCCGACGGGGCCGACCTACTGGTTGGTCGGGACTATACCCAGTCGCTGAGGACGGCTTCGGTGTCGGCTCCGGGCTGCCCCGGCGGGCGCGGCTCGCCTGGAACCGTGCGGGAAAACCGGGGTGCCGGCAACGGCTGCAGCCCGCCGCCGGTCTGGTAGAAGGTATTCCGCTGGGTGACGTGCGGCTCGCTCTCCACCTCGCCGAACGCCAGCACCGGCGTCACGCAGGCGTCCGAATCAGCGAACACCTTGGCCCAATGGTCGCGGTCCCGGCTGGCAAACACCTCGGTGAACCGGGCCCGCAGCTCGGGCCAGCGGCTGCGGTCGTTTTGCTTCGGCAGATCGGCGGCGTCCAGGCCAAGCCCGGCCAGCATCGCCGCGTAGAACTGCGGCTCGATCGCACCCACCGCGACGTAGCGACCATCCGAGCACTCGTAGGTGTCGTAGTAGGGCGCGCCGCCGTCGAGCATGTTGGTGCCCCGCTCGTCAGTCCACATGCCCAGGGCACGCATCGCCCACATCATCTGCACCAGCACCGATGACCCGTCGATCATCGCCGCGTCGATGACCTGGCCCTTGCCGGAGTTCTGCCGCTCCCACAGCGCTGCCAAGATTCCGACCAGCAGGAACATCGACCCGCCGCCGAAGTCGCCCACGAGGTTCAGCGGCGGCACCGGCCGCTCGCCCGCACGGCCGATCGAGTGCAGCACCCCGTTGAGCGAGATGTAATTGATGTCGTGGCCGGCCTGCTGGCTGCGCGGGCCGGCCTGCCCCCAGCCGGTCATCCGCGCGTAGACCAGCCGCTCGTTGACCTTGGCGCAGTCTTCCGGGCCCAGGCCCAGGCGCTCGGTGACCCCCGGGCGGTAGCCCTCGATCAGCACGTCGGCCTTGGCCACGAGCCGAAGGACGAGTTCGCGGCCCTCGTCGGACTTGAGGTCGGCGACGACGAAGCGCCGGTTGCGCAGCATCGGATCCGCGCCGCTGGCTCCGGGACGGTCGACGCGCACGACGTCGGCGCCGAGGTCGCCGAGGATCATCGCGGCGTGCGGGCCCGGCCCGATGCCGGCCAGTTCAATCACCCGCAGCCCTGTTAGCGGTCCCGCCATCTAGCGACCTCCTTGTCGACAGACCAAATCTCCGGGTGGCGACCGCCAGCGCGGCAAAGCCGGGCGCAGCGGGTCGACACTGGTTCTGTTCGCATCTTCGCAGCCGCCGTCGACTGCCCTGCAGCCCGGTCGCAGATGGTGGCTTACAGTCGAGTTCATGACCGCCATCGATTCCGGTATCGACACCCTCGCACCCGTCGACGGGCTTGCCATCTCGTTGACCGACGGGGTGCTATCGGTGACGATCGACCGTCCGGACAGCCTGAATTCGCTGACGCTGCCGGTGTTCGTTGGAATCGCCGATGCTATGGAGCAGGCAGCCGACGATCCGCGGGTCAAAGTGGTGCGGTTGGGCGGCGCGGGCCGCGGCTTCTGTTCCGGGGCGGGAATGAGCGCCGACGACGTGGCCGGCGTCGGCCCCGGCGACGAGCTGATTCTGGCGGCCAACCGGATAGTGCGGGCGATCACGGCGCTGCCACGCCCGGTCGTCGCCGTCGTTCAGGGTCCGGCGGCCGGCGTCGGTGTCTCGCTGGCGTTGGCCTGCGACCTCGTACTGGCCTCGGACACAGCGTTTTTCATGCTCGCTTTCACCAAGATCGGCCTGATGCCCGACGGCGGCGCCTCGGCGCTGATCGCCGCCGCGATCGGTCGGATCGGTGCGATGCGGATGGCGTTGCTCGCCGAGCGGCTGCCCGCCGCCGACGCGCTGGCGTGCGGCCTGATCAGCGCGGTCTACCCGGCCGACAGCTTCGACGCCGAGGTGGACAAGGTGGTGTCCGGATTGCTGTCCGGACCCGCCGTGGCGTTCGCCAAGACGAAACAGGCCATCAACGCGGCCAC
>NZ_DATFZD010000433.1:0-44591 GCF_035314665.1 Mycobacterium sp.
CGCGCAGGCTCTCCAGCAGCCGGGTGTCGGCCTCTCGATGCGCATCGGTGTAGCGGTCTTCGGTGAAAAGGTTGACCGCCGACTTGTATTCACCGCGCGCGACGAACTGCGCTTCGATGCCGGCCTTCTCCAGCGCGTCACGCAGGAACAGGGCGCTGGTGGCGAAGCCGATCAGCCCGACGGTTCCCGACGGCTGCATCCACACTTCGCCGAACGCCGACGCCAGGTAGTAGGACAGCGTTCCCGGATACGTCTCGGCCCACGCCAGCGACGGCTTGACCGTGGTGAACGCGGCGACGGCGTCCCGCAGCTCCTGAACCGGACCCGCCGCGGCCGCGGGAAGCTGCACCCGCGCGATCAGGCCGGCGACCCGCGGATCACCGGCGGCCCGGTGCAGCGCGGATACCGCTTCGCGCAGCACCAGGGGGCGGCCGCCACCGCTGATGATCGTCAGGGGGTCCAGGCCGCCGACCTCCGGCGGCGTGGCACGCAGGTCGAGTTCGAGCACGCAGCCCTTGGGTACGCCGTGGTGGCGGGCGGTGTCGACCCGGCGGGCAAATGCGCGCACCTCGTGGGCACCGGGCGGGTCGGGCAGGAAAGCAAACATATCTCGAGCCTACCGATGACCAGCGGCACCGCCGCGGGGACGGAGCGTGGACAGTACGTTAGAGGCGTGCGATTCTCCATTTCAATCCATCAGCTCGATCCCGCCGGATTCGACGCGAGCGGCACACGCGACTACCTGACTCGGGCCGAGGAGCTCGGATTCGAGGGCGGCTGGGTGCTCGAGCAGATCGTCGGGGCGGCGCCACTGTTGGCGCCACTGGAACTGTTGGCGTACGCCGCGGCCTGCACCCAGCGGCTGCGCCTTGGCGTCGCGGTGCTGGTCTCGTCATTGCACGATCCGCTTCAGCTGGCCTCGTCGGTCACCGCCGTCGATCGGCTCAGCCACGGCAGGCTGGACGTAGGAGTGGCGCCCGGCGGGGGCTTCCGCCAGTTCCCCGCGTTCGGGGTGGACAAAGCCACCTACATCAGCAGCTTCACCGAGGGCCTGGAGTTGATGAAGGCAGCGTGGTCAGACGAGCCGCGGGTGACGTTTCAGGGCCGGTTCCGCCAGGTCGACGACCTGCCGATCCAGCCGAAACCCACCCAGCGGCCGCATCCGCCGATCTGGTTCGGCGGCCAGGCCCCCAAGGCGCTGGCCCGGGCGGTGCGCCACGGCGACGCGTTCCTGGGTGCCGGTTCGTCGAGCACGGCGAAGTTCGTCGAGGCGGTGAAAACGGTGCGCCACGAGCTGGCCGAGCAGGGCAAGGATCCCGGCAAGTTCCGGATCGGCAAGCGCGTCTACTTGATGGTCGACGACGATCCGGCCAGGGCGCGCGAGCGCGTGCTCGCCGGGTTACACCGCATCTACGGCGCGATGCCCGGCATCGACGCGGTACCCGTGTCCGGCACGCCCGACGACGTCGCTGCCGGTTTGCGCGAAGTCATCGACGCCGGCGCCGAAATGATCCTGCTAAATCCGGTCGGCCGTGACCTCGCTGAGGATCGCGAGCAGATGGAACGCCTTGCCGCAGAAGTGATTCCGCAGCTACGCTAGGGTAGCTCACCGGTTGAGCCACGGCGTCGACGCGGCCTGTGCTCGATGTGACTGCCCGCCGAGTTCGATTAACAGGCCCGTGCCGGCGGGCCGGGCGCGATATAACCACTCAATGGTTCTCAAAGTCACCGTCTCGCCGGACCTGGTCGGCGGGGACGTCGACGAGGGTTATGGCAAGGTCGCCGATGCATTTCGCGCCAACTTCGCCTCCGGTCGCGAGGTCGGCGCCGCGATCGCCGTCTATCGCAACGGCGTCAAAGTGGTCGACCTCTGGGGCGGCTACCGCGACGGAATCGCCAAGGCGCCGTGGCAGCACGACACCATGGTCAACATGTTCTCAACAACCAAAGGTGTTGCTGCCCTGGCCGTTGCGTTGGCCGTGTCGCGCGGATTGTTCGGCTACGACGACAAAGTAGTCGACCACTGGCCGGAGTTCGCGCAGGCCGGCAAGGCCGACGTGACGGTCCGGCAACTGCTAGGCCACCAGGCCGGTTTGTGTGTGCTGAAACCAGCGCCAACCGTGCGGGATGTGGCCGACCCGGCGCGGCTTTCGGCGATGCTCGCGGCGCAGAAGCCCGCCTGGTCGCCGGGCACCCGGCACGGGTACCACGCGATCACGCTGGGCTGGTACGAATCCGAGCTCATCCGCCGCGCCGACCCGGCGGGCCGCACACTGGGCCGCTTTCTCGCCGACGAGATTGCCGGGCCGATGGGGCTGGACCTGCATATCGGCCTGCCGGATTCGGTGCCGCACGAGCGGGTGGCACACCTGCACCACTGGAAGCGCGCGGAATCCCTACTTCACCTCAATTCCCTAGCGCCCGCCCTCGTCGCCGCGTCGCTCAACCCGGTCGGACTGCTCGCCCGTGCGGGTTGCCTACCAAGTGATGTGAGCCCCTGGGACGGCGACTACAACCGCGACGAGGTGCGCGCCATCGAGATCCCATCGGCCAACGGGATCGGGACAGCCGGCGCCGTCGCGCAGCTCTACGGAGCCGCCACGACCGGGGATGCCGCGCTGAGCCTGGCGCCAAACGTGCTCGACGAGCTCATGGCCGAGCCCACGGAGCCGAGCCACGGGCTGCGGGACCGGGTGCTGCACGTCGACGTCGCCTATTCGCTCGGATTGGCAAAGCCGGTGCCGTTGCTTATGTTTGGATCGTCCGACAAGGCTTTCGGCACACCGGGTTTCGGCGGCTCATTTGGCTTCGCCGACCCGGACACCGGAACCGGGTTCGCCTATTTGATGAACCGGCTCGGTTTCCACCTGTGCAGCGACCCGCGAGAACTGGGGGTGCGCCAGGCGCTGTTCCGCGACGTGTTGGGCGCGCGCCCGCAAGCCTAGAGCTCGGTAGCCGAGCCCCCAGCGGCGGTGATCTTCTCCCGGGCGCTGCCGCTGAACTTGTGTGCGGTGACATCCACCTTGACGGTCAGTTTGCCGTCGCCGAGGACCTTGACGAGCGAGTTCTTGCGCACCGCGCCCTTGGCCACCAGCTCGTCGACACCGACCGAACCGCCTTGGGGGAATAACCGATTGATGTCGCCGACATTGACGATCTCGTATTCGGTGCGGAACCGGTTGCGGAAACCTTTGAGCTTGGGTAGCCGCATGTGGATCGGCATCTGCCCGCCCTCGAAGGTCACCGGCACGTTCTTACGGGCCTTGGTGCCCTTGGTGCCGCGGCCCGCGGTCTTACCCTTGGAACCCTCGCCGCGTCCGACGCGGGTGCGCTTGGTCTTCGATCCGGGCGCAGGCGCCAGGTCGTGCAGCTTGATCGTCATTTCGTGCTACCTCCCGCCGTGTCAGCCGGCTCCACCTCGACCAGGTGACGCACGGCCGCGATCAGGCCGCGGGTCTGCGAGTCGTCCTCGCGGACAACCGAATCGCGAATCCGTCGAAGCCCCAAGGTGCGCAAGCTCTCGCGCTGCTTCCAGCGAGCACCGATCGTGCTGCGCACCTGGGTGATTTTCAGCTGAGTCTGTTGTGCTGCTTTTCCTGCGGCCATGGTTATGCCGTTCCTTCACGTGCAGCGTTGGCGGCGTTCCCAGCGGCGGCCAGCTGTTCGCTTTCCCGCCGGGCGCGCAGCATGCCGGCCGGGGCGACATCCTCGATCGGCAGTCCACGCCGGGCGGCCACCTCCTCGGGCCGCTGCAAGAGCTTGAGCGCGGCCACCGTGGCGTGCACCACGTTGATCGCGTTGTCGCTGCCCAAGGACTTGGCCAGAATGTCGCGCACGCCAGCGCATTCCAGCACCGCCCGGGCAGCACCACCCGCGATCACACCGGTACCGGGGCTGGCCGGACGCAACAGCACAACGCCTGCCGCGGCCTCACCCTGCACCGGATGCGTGATGGTGCCACCGATCAGCGGCACCCGGAAGAAGCCCTTACGCGCCTCCTCGACACCCTTGGCGATGGCGGCGGGGACTTCCTTGGCCTTGCCGTAGCCGACACCGACCATCCCGTTGCCGTCGCCGACGATGACCAAAGCGGTAAAGCTGAATCGCCGACCACCCTTGACCACCTTCGAAACACGGTTGATGGTGACAACCCGCTCGAGGTAGTTGCTCTTGTCCCCGTCGCGGTCGCGACCGCCGCGGCGATCGTCCCGACGGCCCCGGCTCTCGCGGTGGTCACGGCCCTCGCCGCGGTTGTCACGGCCCTCGCCGCGACCCTCACCAGTGCCCGTCGCCTGGCCGGCCGTCCTGGCCGGTTGCTCCGCCATTATGCGGTCCTTCCAAAGTCGTTGCTTGTCATCAGAACTTCAACCCGCTCTCGCGTGCGGCGTCGGCCAGTGCCGCGATCCGCCCGCCGTAGGTGTAGCCACCGCGGTCGAACACCACCGTTTCGATTCCGGCCGCTTTGGCCCGCTCGGCGATCAACTGACCGACCCGCACACTGTGGGCCTTCTTGTCGCCGTCGACGCCCCGCACGTCGGCCTCGATCGACGAGGCCGCCGCCAGCGTGGTGCCCGTGAGGTCATTGACCAGCTGGACGTGGATGTGCCGCGACGAGCGGTGCACCACCAGGCGCGGACGCTCCGAGGTGCCCGAGATCTTCTTGCGCAGCCGCGCGTGCCGCCGCAGCCGGGACTTCCGCCGCGCGGCGGATACGCTCTGCCCCACCGACTTTGGTGCGGTGGTATCAACTTTTGATGGCGCCATGACTACTTACCTGTCTTTCCGACCTTGCGGCGGATCTGCTCACCCTCGTAGCGCACGCCCTTGCCTTTGTACGGGTCGGAGCGGCGGAGGCGACGGATGTTCGCCGCGATCTGGCCGACCTTCTGCTTGTCAATCCCGGAGATGGAGAACTTCGTCGGCGACTCGACCGCGAAGGTGACACCTTCGGGCGGCTCGATCACCACGGGATGGCTGTATCCCAACGCGAATTCGAGATTGGAACCCTTCAGCTGCACGCGATAGCCCACACCGAAGATCTCCATCTTCGTGGTGTAGCCCTGCGTCACCCCGGTCACCAGGTTGGACACCAGCGTGCGCGACAACCCGTGCAGCGACCGGTGGTGCCGCTCGTCGTCGGGACGGGTGACCACAATGGCGCCATCGTCGTTGCGCGCCACGGTGATCGGTTCGGCGACGCTCAAGTTCAGCGTGCCCTTGGGCCCCTTGACCGAGACGCTCTGGCCATCGATCGTCACCTCGACCCCGGTGGGAACCGGAATCGGCTGCTTACCAATACGCGACATGGTTACCCCCTCACCACACGTACGCGAGGACTTCGCCGCCCACGCCCTGTCTGGCTGCCTGGCGGTCGGTGAGCAGGCCCGAGGAGGTCGAGATGATCGCGACGCCCAGACCGCCGAGCACCCGTGGCAGGTTGGTGGACTTGGCATACACCCGCAACCCCGGCTTGGACACCCGCCGCAGACCGGCGATGCTGCGCTCCCGGCTGGGCCCGTACTTGAGCTGAACGACCAACGCCTTGCCGACGCGTGCGTCTTCGGTGCGGTAGTCGGTGATGTAACCCTCCCGCTTGAGGATCTCGGCGATGTTCGCCTTGATCTTCGAATGCGGCAGCGTCACCTCGTCGTGAAACGCCGAATTGGCGTTGCGCAGACGTGTCAAAAAGTCTGCGATCGGATCCGTCATCGTCATCGAGCGCTACTCCTCTTCATCGCTGCGCTCTGTATCGTCGTTAGCGCGGTCATGACAGCGGTGTTGCCTTCCTCGCAGTGGTTCCCGATCCGGGCCTGCTGCGCACCTGTTTTCGGTTTGGTCTCGTCGGGTCGTAGCCGGTGTTACCAGCTGCTCTTCTGCACGCCGGGCAGCTCGCCGGCGTGCGCCATCTCTCGCAGGCAAATCCTGCACAGCCCGAACTTGCGGAGCACCGCGCGCGGGCGGCCGCACTTATTGCAGCGGGTGTACGCGCGCACCTTGAACTTGGGCTTGCGCGCGGCCTTGATCACTAATGCCTTCTTCGCCATCTGGTCAGTTCTCCTTGAACGGAAAGCCAAGGGCCCGCAACAGCGCTCGCCCCTCGTCGTCGGTCGTCGCTGAGGTGACGACGGTGATGTCCATGCCTCGGACCCGGTCGATCTTGTCCACGTCGATCTCGTGGAACACCGACTGCTCGGCCAGCCCGAAGGTGTAGTTCCCGGACCCGTCGAACTGCTTGGGCGACAGCCCGCGGAAGTCGCGGATACGCGGCAGCGCAATCGATGTCAGCCGGTCGAGGAACTCCCACATCCGATCGCCGCGCAGGGTCACCCGCGCGCCGATCGGCATGCCCTCACGCAATTTGAACTGCGCGATGGACTTTCGCGCCTTGCGGATCTCCGGCCGCTGCCCGGTGATCAGCGCCAAGTCGTTGACGGCGCCGTTGATCAGCTTGGCGTCACGGGCGGCGTCGCCGACGCCCATGTTGACCACAACCTTCACCACGCCTGGGATCTGCATGACGTTGGCGTACTTGAACTGTTGATTGAGCGCATCCCGAATCTCGCCGCGGTAGCGCACCTTGAGCCGTGGCTGAAATTTCACCGGGGTCTCTGCCGTCGTCATGCCTGGATGTCCTTGCCGTTGCGCTTGGAGATACGGACCCGCTTGCCAGTCTCCTCATCGACTCGGTAGCCGACTCGGGCGGGCTTGCCGTCGGAGTCGACCACCATCACGTTGGAGACGTGAATCGGGGCTTCCTGCGTGACGATCCCGCCCGACCGCGCGCCGCGCTGGTTGGTGGAGATCGGGGTGTGCTTCTTGATCCGGTTGACGCCCTCGACGAGGACCTTGTTGCGGGTCGGGTAGGCCTGAATCACCTTGCCCTTGGCGCCCTTGTCCTTGCCCGAGATAACCAGGACGGTGTCACCCTTGTGGACCTTCACCTACAACACCTCCGGGGCGAGCGAGACGATCTTCATGAAGCGCTTCTCCCGCAGTTCGCGGCCTACCGGCCCGAAGATGCGGGTGCCACGCGGGTCGTTGTCGGGCTTGATGATGACGGCGGCGTTCTCGTCGAACTTGATGTAGCTGCCGTCGGCGCGGCGGCGCTCCTTGACGGTGCGCACCACCACGGCCTTGACCACCTCACCACGCTTGACGTTGCCGCCGGGGATGGCGTCTTTGACCGTCGCCACGATCACGTCGCCGATACCGGCGTACCGACGCGACGAGCCGCCGAGCACGCGGATGCACAAGATCTCCCTGGCGCCGGTGTTGTCGGCCACCTTCAGCCGCGATTCCTGCTGAATCACTAGATCTCCTGACCTGGTTCACGTATGCACGCCCACGCGTGGACGGGCCGGAGGACGCCGGAGTGCATGGTCCAACAGACCCGTCGTGCATGGTCTTCGTCGCCGAAGGGCACGCGGGGCTGACGGGTAACTCTTGGGTGCCAGCCGAGGTCTGCCCACGGCAACCCCTAGAGTCTAGGTGAAGACCTGCTCAGAGCCAAATTCCTGCCCGACGGCGGAAGGGCGACGGTTGCACGTGCTGGTGGGAGTTTCGACGTGGGTCCTGCGCGCCTGCCTGGCGCTGTCCCTAGTTCTCTGCGCTTCCTGCGCCCACCTGCCGGTCAAGGGCCGGGGCGCCGCGCCGACGCCGGGGAAATCTGTCGGGCGCCCCGGCTGTGGACCGCCGATCAGCTATCAGGTGTTCCAAAAGGACGCCTTCGGCGCGGACTGGTCGAAGACCAACGACCTGCTGGCCTACAACGCCAAGGGCAGCGACGGCCGCTACCACATCTATACGGTCAAACCTGACGGCACGAACCCCGCACAGTTCGGACTGGGCGGGGCGAATTTTCCGCAACGCACCACCGGCTCGCCGGTGTGGAGCCCGTCGGGCAAGTTCGTCGCGTTTGTCGCGGAGAAGCCCGACCCCCCCGGCAACTCGGTACCCGCGACACCGGGATGGGGTAGCTACTCGGACCTATGGGTGGCCCGTGCCGACGGTTCACACGCCTGGCAGCTGACCGACGTCCCGACCGACAAGGACCACGGCACCATCATCGCGGAATTCTCGCCCGACGGCCGGCTGCTGGAGTGGACCGAGCGCACCAAGTCCCCGAAGTTCCTGAACCCGAACCGGTTTGCCGGATTCTGGGCGATCAAGGTCGCCGACTTCAACGTCAGCCCGGACGGCACACCGTCGCTGTCCGACATCCGTACCGTCTCGCCCCCCGGCGACGCCTTCAACGAAACCGGTGGATTCTCCGCCGATTCCTCGTCTTTGGTGTTCACCAGCGACTTCGAAACACACAACATGTGGCACAACCAGATCTACCGCCTCGACCTGAAGTCCGGTGCAACCACCCGACTCACCCGAGGCGACAGCTACAACGAGCATCCCCGTTACACCCCCGACGGGCAGGTGTTGTGGATGAGCAACGCCGGCAACCCGTCACACGGCACCGACTGGTGGACGATGAGCGCCGACGGATCAAACCCGCAGCGCCTCAGCGACTTCAATGCCGACGGCCACGCCGATGCGATTGGGCACAAACCGGTGTACGCGACCGTCGTTCAGACCGCCAACTGGGGCCCCGACAATAGCTACTTCTACGGCGACGTCGAGACCAATCTCTTGACATCCGACAGCGTGATAGCGCGGGTTGCGCTCACCTGCCACGGCTCTTGACCTCGACGCGGTGTCAGTCCCCTTGCCGTACCCAGGAGTAGACGTACAACGCCATCGCCGTCGCCAGCGCCAGCAGCACCCACTGCACCAGGGCCTGGTCGATCATGGAACCCGGCGGTGGGGCGCCGGGAAGGATATTTCGCAGCGGAACGATCGCGAACAGGTTCGCGGCATACCAGGTGGCGAACGGCGGCACGAACTTTCTTCGGCCCATCGCCATCGGAATGGCCACCAGCAGCGCCAAGGTGGGCAGGCTGATCAGGACCACGATGATGCCCAGGTCGAAGATCAGCGGGCCCTTGGCACGCTCCAGGGTGAGGACCACGTTGCTGGTGTTGTGGCTTCCGGTTTCGCTGGTGTCGGTATTGCGCTGGACTGCGGCGTCCCAGCCGTCCATCGATCCGGTCACCTGGACAACGGCGGGGATCCGTTTGCGGTCGGCGCCGGTCCCGACGAACACATCGGCCGACTGCGGCTCGGTCCGGTACGAGTCGAACGGCCAGCTGCCGGGATTGCCGTGCGCCTCGATCGTGGTGTTGACCTGCGCCGGCGCTTTACCTTTCGGGAATTGCAGGTCTCCGAGATCGTTCGGCGGATACAGCCGGACGGCGATATCGGTGTTCAGCTCGTCGAAGCGCTTGTCGTACAGCGACTCGCCCGGATAGATCAGCACGTTCACCGCGAGGCGATTCGTCGTGGGCTTCAGCTCTTGGAGGCGTATCTGCACAACGGTGTCATCGGGGCCGGCCTGGCTGAGGTCCAGTGGCGGCAGCGGACCCTCCGATTTCTGTAGTGCTTGGACGCCGAGCAGCGACAGGGCGTAGGCGACGAAGAAAGCCAGCAGAATAGCCAGCCCGATGATGGTGCCCCGTCTATGCCCCTTGTGCGCCGGCGGTGACGGCGGCGCTGTGGGCGGAGCGTCAACGCTCATTGGTCGCTACCGGAAAGTCGTGACAGTCGGCGCAGCACGGGCTCAGGTTAGCGAATGCCGGAGCCGACTGCGCGGCGAAATAACTTTGCCGGCAAGACTCCAAAATTCCGTCACCCGTTGGCCATCCTTCGGTAACTCGCAGTTCAAGATTGATCGCCGATCGGCAATTCGACATCGCAACCAGGCGGCAGGCCGGGCATTGACCAGTTAGTCTGATGTTTGGTTGCATGCGGGTTCCGGTAGCTGCAATTCTCAACACGTATCGAGTTACGGGGTGAGGCAATCAAGATGAAGCACAAGCGATTAGTCGCCGCCGCGAGTTTGCTGGCTGCAGGCACAATCGTGCTGTCGGGATGCGAGGTCCCACACACCAGCATGGCCTACGCCGGCGAGGTGGTGAACTGCGGCGGCAAGGCGACGATCAACGCCAGCGGCTCGACGGCGCAAGCCAACGCGATGAAGGGGTTCATCAGTGCGTACGAGAAGGCCTGCCCCGGGCACACACTGAACTACACAGCCAACGGGTCGGGCGCCGGAATCAGCGACTTCCTAGCCGGCAAGACCGATTTCGCCGGATCGGACACTCCGCTGGACGACGACCAACACGCAGCCGCCAAGCAGCGATGCGGCTCCGACGCCTGGAATCTGCCCGTGGTGTTCGGCCCGCTGGCCATTACCTACAACCTTTACAACGTCGACTTTTTGGTGCTGGACGCGTCCTCGCTGGCCGGGATCTTCAACGGCAGCATCAAGCGGTGGGACGACCCGGCGATCACGGCGCTCAACGCATCGATGCCGTCCGAGGACATCAAGGTCGTCTACCGCAGCGACAAATCCGGCAGCACCGCCAACTTCCAGGCCTACCTGCAGGCCGCTGCCGGCGGCGACTGGACCCAGGGCACCGGCAAGGAGTTCAAGGGCGGCGTCGGCACCGGCGCCAAAGGCAACGACGGCACCTCGGCGATGGTGAAGAACACCGAGGGCGCGATCACCTACAACGAGCTGTCATTCGCGATGGATGAGGGACTTTACGCCGCCGAGATCAAAACCCCGGCGAGCCGCAAGTCGAGGCGCCCGGTACGCATCGGCACCGACTCGGTCGGCAAAACCATCGCCGGGGCCAAGTTCGTCGGCAAAGGCAACAACCTGGTGCTCGACCTCTCGTCGTTCTACAACCCCACCCAAGACGACGTCTACCCAATCGTCCTGGCCACTTACGAGATCGTCTGCTCCAAGTACGCCGACCCCCAGGTCGCCCAGGCGGTCAAAGCGGCCCTGCAGGCGATGCTGGGCCCCGGTCAGATCGACCTCGACAAGCACGGCTACATCCCGCTGCCGCCCGACTTTCAATCGAAAGTCATCGGCGCGGTAGCCGCCATCAGCTGATCTGTCAGGGCAGATCGCTTACACATCGGAACCCGATGTGGGTGGTCGCCGTGTCCTGCGATTGCGGTGACCGCGCCGCCGGCCGATACCGGTGGCAGTACTCGGGTGCGCACAGGTGCGAGCCGCCCTTGAGCGTCTGGGCAATGGTCGGGTCGGCGGGTCCCGACGGCGCACAACAGGCCTTCGGCGGCTCATCGAGCCGGTGGTGGGCCGAAAATTCGGTCGCCGTCCATTCCCACACGTTGCCGATCATGTCGAGAAGGCCGAACTCGTTCGGCGGGAACGCACCCACCGGCGATGTTCCGGCCCAACCGAGCGCACCGTCGTTGCGGTAAGGGAATCTGCCCTGCCAGGTGTTGGCCATCAGCTTCCCGTCGGGCTTTTCCTCGTCGCCCCAGGCATACGTGGTGGTGGCTCCGCCGCGGGCCGCGTACTCCCACTCGGCCTCGGTCGGCAGCCGCCGCCCGGCCCAGCGCGCATAGGCCGCCGCGTCGGGATAGGCCACCTGGACGACCGGATGGTCGGCCCGGTCGGCAACGTCGCTGTCCGGCCCGAACGGGTGCCGCCAGCTTGCGCCCGGCGCCCAGACCCACCATTGCCGCCAGTCGCGCAGGTCGACCGGGCCCGGCGGCGGACGAAACACCATCGCGCCCGCGCGCAGCTCTTTCGCGTCGGCTCCCGGAAAGAGCGCGGGGTCGATGGGTTGCTCGGCGACCGTCAGATACCCTGTCGCGGAGACGAATTCGGCAAATTGAGCATTGGTCACCGGATGCCGTTCCACGGCGAAGGCGGACACGCTCACCGTGTGGATCGGCGCTTCCTCGGGGTAAAAGCTCGTCGAGCCCATCCGGAACGACCCGGATGGCAGTTCGACCAGCTCGGTGCGCATACGTTCAGGGTATGACCACCGCGAAGTCTTGCATCAGCGCGGTTTTCGCCGCGTCGAATCCGGGCGCGCCGGCCGACCCTTCCAGGTGCGTGGTGACCAGGTATTTGTTTGTGTTGGTCCAGATGTGGGTGATCCGGTCGGCGAAGTCGAGCGTGCCCGGCGGCCCGAGGAATGTGCCGGTGAGCTTCTGGCTGCTGTAACCGCAGAACTTGGCACCCACCGTGTCCACCTGTAGGTCGGGCTTGGAGCGCCGCAGCATGGCCGCGTAGTCGGCGAAGGCCGCGGCGGGGTCGAGCGTTGTCGTGGCGATGGTCACCGTTCCGGTCATGCCGTCGGGTCCGTTGAGCGTCAACGCCACATCGCCTTGTCCGGGATCAGAAGTCCAGCCGTCGGGCGCCGCGACGGTAATTCTCGGTGCGGCCGGATCGGAGACCTGCGCGACGGTGCCGATGCCGATCCCGGTCGGCTCCGGAAAGCAGACGAATGCGTTGGGCGGGATGTGGTCCGGCAGCGTCTCCTCGATCCCGGGAACCGGCTTACCGCCGCTGGTTGTGGGCTGCTGCGTCGCCGAGGAGTTGGTCGTCGTGGCCGCGGCCGACCCACCGGTCCAGGCGGCGACCCCGTCGACGGTCCTGACGCATCCCGACAGCACAGCGATCGCCACCAGGCCGGCCGCCGCCAGCACAGCCCAGAAAGACCTCGACGGGATCTCAGTCACGTGAAAAAGCCAGCGCCAGTTCCTTTTCCAGGTCTTCGTACGGCCGGCCAGTCAGGTCGACCGCGACTTGGGCGATGGTGCCGCCGGTGAACGCGAACGGCGCTTTGTAGCGGCTGGACACCGCCGAACCGCCGTTGCGCCCGACGGTGATACCCGCACCCGCCAGCCCGAACGTTCCGGGGTGGGATTGCACATCCGCCAGCGTGCCGACCACGTCGTCGTCGATGAACATCGTGACGTCACCGAGGGGCGTATGGCTGTTCGCGACGGTGCCGGTGCGCGAATAGCTAACGCCGAGCAGATGTCTGCCCAACGGCACCGCACCCGACGAGGAAACCAGCTGCTGGCGCTCACCGAGGAAGTTGTACACGTAGTGCAACCGTCCGTCCTGGATGAAGAGCACGTGCCCGCCATGGGCGCCACCCTGCTTGAACAGCACACCTTCGGCGCCGGTGGTATCGACCGTCACGTCGGCCAGCAGAGCGAAAGAGCGCCCGCGGATTTCGGCGGCGGCACCGATACCGACGTCTGCGCAATCGGGATAGTAGGTGTAGCTGGACCGCTCGCCGACCAGATAGGGCCGGAACCTGGTCAGCGTTTCCATCAGGTTCAGATCCGCCAGCGGCAGACCGTTGTACTTGCCGGCCTCGGAAAACCACAGCGCCTTGAGTTCTTCAAGCTTGTCGGGCTGTTCGGCGGCCAGGTCGTGGCATTGGCTGCGGTCGGCCTCGATGTGAAACAGCTCCCAGCGATCGGCGTCGAAATGCGACCAACCCGCGGGCGTGGCCGCATGCACGGTGTTGGCGAACCAGCCCCGATGCCAGATCCCGCGGGTTCCCAGCATGGTGTAGAACTGGGTGTGCTTGCCCGTATCGGCGGCCGAATCAGCAAGGGCCGCTTTGAAACTCAACCCGTCCAGCGGCTTCTGCGCGACGCCTTTGACAGTGTCCGGCGGCGCCATGCCCAGCAGGTCGTAGACCGTCGGGGTGATGTCGCAGACGTTGACGTAGTTGTCGCGGACCTCGCCGTGCGCCGCAATACCGTTGGGCCACGAGATGATTGCCGTGTCCGCGATACCACCCTCATGGGAGGCGTAGCGCTTGTAGAGCTTGTAGGGCGTGTTGAAGGCCATCGCCCACCCAATTGGGTAGTGGTTGTAGGTATCCGGTCCACCGAGGTGGTCGAACACCTTCATGCTCTCTTCGACCGTGTCGATGTAGCCGTTGAAGAACTTGCCCTCGTTGACCGATCCGTTCGGACCGCCCTCGCCACTGGCGCCGTTGTCGGAGATCACCACGATGATGGTGTCGTCCAGTTGACCGGATTCCTCGAGATAGTCCAGGATCCGGCCGATCTGGGCGTCGGTGTAGCTCAGGAAGCCGGCGAACACCTCGGCCATCCGGCTGAACAGCTTCTTCTCTTCGTCGTTGAGCGAGTCCCACGGCCGCACGGTGTCCTGCAACGGCCAAGGCTCACCGTTGGGGCCCTTGACGTCGAGATACGGGTTTACGGGCGACAATTCGGTGTCCGATGGGACGATCCCCATCGCCTTCTGCTTTTCCAGCGTGATCTCGCGATAGCGCTCGTAGCCCATGTCGAACTTGCCGGCGTACTTGTCGGCCCATTCTTTGAAGACATGATGCGGGGCGTGTCCGGCGCCGGGGCACACGTAGCTGAACCACGGCTTGTCCGGCGCAATCACCTTGGCATCGCGAATGAATTCGATCGTCTTGTCGGCGATGTCCTTCGACAGGTGGTAGCCGTCCTCGGGTGTGCCGGGAGGGTTGACCGGGTGGTTGTCGTAGACCAGGTCGGGGTACCACTGATCGGTCTCGCCGCCCAGGAATCCGTAGAAGCGTTCAAAGCCGCGGGATGTCGGCCAGTGCCGCTTGGTCGACGCCATGTTCGACTCTTCCAGCGGCGTCAGGTGCCACTTGCCGACGCAGTAGGTGTTGTAGCCACGTTCGTTGAGCGCCTCGGAAAGCAATGCGGTATCGGCCGGAACCCGACCGTTGCAGTTCGGAAAACCATCGGTGAATTCCTCGATGGTGGCCATTCCCACGGTGGTGGCGTTGCGGCCGGTCAGCAATGACGCCCTGGTCGGCGAGCACAGCGCGGTGGTGTGGAATTGCGACAGCCTTACGCCCCGCTCGGCGATGCGCATCATCGCCGGCATCTCGACCAGGCCGCCGAAGCAGTCCCAGGTCGCGATGCCGGTGTCGTCCCAGACCAGGTACAGGATGTTCGGCGAGTGGTCCGGCGCGGTCGGTGCGGCGTACGGCCCCCAGTCCGGCTCCGAATCACGGATGTCCAGTTCGATCTTGCCGTTGAACTCAGTCGTCATCGCCGGCCTCACTCTCGTGGTGGACCCCCAGAATCCCGGAAGAAGCCTATACCGGCGAGCTGACGACTGACGAGGGAATCCAAAAGCCCCCAAAAACATTCAGGTTTTGGGGGCTTTTGCGAATGTTGGCCTGGGGCGGTTACTTAGCCTTCTCGAGGATGTCGACGAGCCGCCAGCGCTTCGTTGCCGAGAGCGGACGAGTCTCCATCAGCGAGACGCGGTCGCCGATACCGGCGATGCTGTTCTCGTCGTGCGCCTTGACCTTCGTGGTGGTCCGGATGATCTTGCCGTACAGCGGGTGGCGCCTACGGTCTTCCAGCTCGACGACGATGGTCTTCTGCATTTTGTCACTCACCACGAAGCCGATGCGGGTCTTACGCCGACCGCGCGGCTTCGGAGTGCTCGGTGTGTGCTTAGGGCCCTTGGCATTGGCCGCCGTCTCTTTCGCGGCGGCGGCTTCCGGAGCGGCCTTAGCTGGAGCCTTGGCCGGGGCCTTGGCGGTCTTCGCGGGGGTTTTCGCTTCTGCCATTACGAGTCCTCACCATTGGGGCCCGCGGCCAGCCCGAGTTCACGTTCACGAAGCACGGTGTAAATGCGTGCGATCTCCTGGCGCACCGTGCGCAGTCGACGATTGTTGTTGAGCTGACCGGTCGCCATTTGGAAACGCAGGTTGAACAGCTCTTCCTTGGATTCGCGCAGCCGCGCGGTCAGCTCCTCGTCGGTGAGCTCGCGCAGTTCGCCAGGGGAAACTCCCACTGCCATCAGAACTGCTCCTCTCGAGTAACGATGCGTGCCTTGATCGGCAGCTTGTGGATTGCTCGGGTCAACGCGTCCCGGGCGATCGTTTCATTCGGGTAGCTGAGCTCGAAGAGAATCCGGCCGGGCTTCACGTTGGACACCCACCACTCCGGCGAGCCCTTACCGGAACCCATTCGGGTTTCCGCCGGCTTCTTGGTCAGCGGGCGATCCGGGAAGATGTTGATCCACACCTTGCCGCCACGCTTGATGTGCCGGTTGATGGCGATACGCGCTGCCTCGATCTGCCGGTTGGTGATATAGGCATGCTCCAGCGCCTGGATGCCGTAGTCGCCGAAACTCACCTGTGTGCCGCCGCTCGCGAGCCCGCGTTGACGCGGATGGTGTTGCTTGCGGTGCTTGACTCTGCGGGGAATCAACATGATTCAGCTCTCCGTACTCTGCGTCTCGAGGGCCGGCTCGTCAGCCGGCGGTGCGGCCGGTGCAATCGAAGCCTCCTCGGCGCCCGAGGCGGCGCGTCCGGCCTCGGTGCTGGTCGCCGTCGTGCCCGCGGCGCCGCTGCGGCGCGGACGGGTGCCCGACGGCCGTTCGCGGCGCGGACGTTCGCCGCCGGCGGCAGACGGAGCGACCAGTTCGCGCTTGCCACCAACGATGTCGCCCTTGTAGATCCACACCTTCACGCCGATGCGGCCGAAGGTGGTCTTGGCTTCGTACAAGCCATAGTCGATATCGGCACGCAAGGTGTGCAGCGGAACCCGGCCTTCGCGGTAGAACTCCGAGCGGCTCATTTCCGCGCCGCCGAGGCGGCCCGAGCACTGCACCCGGATGCCCTTGACGTTGGGCTGACGCATGGCCGACTGGATGGCCTTGCGCATCGCACGCCGGAACGCCACGCGGTTGCTCAACTGCTCTGCGACGCCTTGCGCTACCAACTGGGCTTGCGACTCAGGGTTTTTCACCTCGAGGATGTTCAGCTGGACCTGCTTGCCGGTCAATTTCTCCAGATCCGCACGGATGCGGTCGGCCTCGGTGCCGCGGCGGCCGATGACGATACCCGGCCGGGCGGTGTGGATGTCCACCCGAACTCGGTCCCGGGTGCGCTCAATCTCCACGTCGGCAATCCCGGCGCGTTCCAGACCGGTGGACAGCAGCCGACGGATCGCCACGTCCTCCTTGACGTACTCCGCGTACTGCTTGTCCGCATACCAACGGGACTTCCAGTCGGTCGTGATGCCGAGGCGGAATCCGTGCGGATTGATCTTCTGGCCCACTACTGCGAGCCTCCCTTCGCTTCCGAAGTCGCGTCAGTCCCAGTGGACTTCGCGGCGGATGCCTTCTTTGCGGGCGCCTTCTTGGCCGGAGCCTTCTCAGCGGTTGCCTTCTGAGCGGTTGCCTTCTCAGCCGGAGCCTTCTTAGCCGGCGCTTTGGCAGCGATTGCCTTCTTTGCGGGCGCCTCTTCGGCGGCGGCCTTCTTGGCCGGCGCCTTCGCGGCGGCGGCCTTACTGGCCTGCGCGCGACGCGAACGCGCCGCGCTGGCGGATTGCGAACCCCGCGCATCCTTGGTCGGCCGGCTTTCCACCACCACGGTGATGTGGCTGGTGCGCCGGCGAATCCGGAAAGCGCGGCCCTGCGCGCGCGGACGGATCCGCTTGGCGGTCGGACCGTCGTCGGCGTAGACGGAGGCCACCACCAGCGTCGCCGGGTCCAAGCCGTCGTTGTTCTGCGCGTTGGCGGCGGCGCTCGCGATGACCTTGGCCACCGGCAGGCTCGCCGCCTGCGGTGCCCAGCGCAGAATGTCCAGCGCTTCTGCCACCGACTTGCCACGCACCAGGTCAATCACCCGGCGTGCCTTGGTCGGCGATACCCGCACGAACCGTGCCTTGGCTACCGCAGAAGGAAATTCAGTCGGGGCGCTCATCGCCGCTTGGCCTTCCGGTCGTCCTTGATGTGTCCCTTGAAGGTGCGTGTCGGCGCGAACTCACCCAGCTTGTGGCCCACCATCGCCTCGGTAATGAACACCGGCACATGCTTGCGGCCGTCGTGAACCGCGAACGTGTGACCGATGAAATCGGGAATGATGGTCGACCGGCGCGACCAGGTCTTGATGACCTGCTTGGTGTTCTTCTCGTTCTGCACGTCGACCTTCTTCAACAGATGGTCGTCGACGAACGGACCCTTCTTCAGGCTGCGTGGCATCTTCTAACTCCTCGACTTCCTAGCGCCCGTGCTTCTTGCCGGTGCGCCGGCGCCGGACGATGAGCTTGTCGCTGGTCTTGTGGCTCCTGCGGGTACGGCCCTCGGGCTTGCCCCACGGGCTCACCGGGTGCCGACCACCGGAGGTCTTGCCCTCACCACCGCCGTGCGGGTGGTCGACGGGGTTCATCACCACACCACGTACCGACGGCCGCTTGCCCTTCCAGCGCATCCGCCCGGCCTTACCCCAGTTGATGTTGGCCTGCTCGGCGTTGCCGACCTCGCCGACGGTGGCGCGGCAGCGCACGTCGACGCGACGGATCTCACCGCTGGGCATCCGCAGCGAGGCGTAAGTCCCTTCCTTGCCGAGCAATTGGATGCTCGAACCGGCCGAGCGAGCAAGCTTGGCGCCGCCACCCGGCCGCAGCTCGACCGCGTGGATCAAGGTACCGGCCGGAATATTGCGCAGTGGCAGGTTATTGCCCGGCTTGATATCGGCGTTGGCGCCGGACTCCACTACGTCGCCCTGCGACAGGCCTTGCGGCGCAATGATGTAACGCTTTTCGCCGTCCAGGTAGTGCAGCAGCGCGATGTTCGCGGTGCGGTTGGGATCGTATTCGATCTCCGCGACCTTGGCGTTCACGCCGTCCTTGTCGTTACGGCGAAAGTCGATCACCCGGTAGGCACGCTTGTGCCCACCACCCTTGTGGCGGGTGGTGATGCGGCCGTGCGCGTTGCGTCCACCACGCCCGTGCAGCGGTCGGACCAACGACTTCTCCGGTTCGGAGCGTGTGATCTCGGCAAAATCGGAGACGCTGGCACCGCGGCGACCCGGAGTCGTCGGCTTGTACTTGCGAATTCCCATATCTGTTAAGTCTCTCTATCCTCGGCTACGCCGGTGCTCCGAACAGGTCGATCGGCTTGCTGCCGGGCGCCAGCGTCACGATGGCGCGCTTGGTGCTCTTCCGCTTGCCGAACCCGGTCCTAGTGCGCTTGCGCTTGCCCTGACGGTTGGCGGTGTTCACCGCCGCCACCTTGACCGAAAAGATCTTCTCGATCGCGATTTTGATTTGCGTCTTGTTCGAATCGGGGTGCACCAGGAACGTGTACACGTTGTCGTCGATCAGCCCGTAGGACTTCTCCGAGATGACCGGGGCCAGAATGATGTCGCGGGGGTCAGTGACGGTCGCCATCAGGCCGAAACCTCCTCAACTGACTTGGTGTTGGCGGTGATGTAGGCGTTCAGCGCCTCGACGGAAAACACCACATCGTCGGCACGCAACACGTCATAGGTGTTGAGCTGGTCCGGCGACAGGATGTGCACACCCGGCAAGTTGCGCACGCTCTTGGCACTGGTCTCGTCGCTGCGTCCGATGACCACCAGCACCTGCTTGCGGTCGGTCAACGTGCCCAGAAAAGCCTTGGCGCTCTTGGTCGACGGGGTCTGTCCCGCCACCAATTCGGTGACCGCGTGAATGCGACCATTGCGTGCCCGGTCCGACAACGCACCGCGCAACGCGGCGGCGATCATCTTCTTCGGAGTGCGCTGGCTGTAGTCGCGAGGCGTAGGACCATGCACGACGCCACCGCCGGTGAACTGCGGGGCGCGCGTCGAACCCTGTCGGGCGCGACCAGTGCCCTTCTGCCGGTACGGCTTACGACCACCGCCGCGAACCTCACCGCGGGTCTTGGTCGAGTGCGTGCCCTGCCGGGCCGCGGCCCGCTGCGCCGTCACCACCTGGTGCATCAGCGCGATGTTCGCGGGTGCGTCGAACAGCGCGGCCGGCAGCTCAACCGAGCCCTCGGTCTTGCCGGCCGGCGTCTTGACGTCAATCTTTTGCGCTTTCCCAGCCTTCTCGGTCTTCTGGGTAGCCATTACTTCTCACCTCGCTTGATCGCGCTACGGACCATGACGAGTCCGCCAGTGCGGCCTGGCACGGCGCCCTTGATCAGCAGCACGCCGTTCTCGGCATCGACCTTGTGCACCAAGAGGTTCTGCATGGTGACCCGGTCGTTACCCATCCGGCCGGCCATCCGAGTGCCCTTGAACACCCGCGCCGGGGTGGCGCAACCTCCGATGGAACCGGGACGACGGTGTACCGCCTGAGCGCCGTGGCTGGCGCCCTGCCCGCGGAAGCCGTGCCGCTTCATGGTTCCGGCGAAACCCTTACCTTTCGAGGTGCCGGTCACGTCGACATAGGTTCCGGCGGAAAAGATCTCGGCCGTCAGCTCCTGGCCAACTTGGTAATCGCCCGCCGCTTCGGCGTCGTCGAGACGGAACTCGGCCAGGTGCCGGCGTGGGTTGACGCCGGCGGCGGCGTACTGACCGCCCAGCGGCTTGTTGACCTTGCGTGGACTGATCTCGCCGTAGGCCAGCTGCACCGCGCTGTAGCCGTCAAGTTCGGGTGTACGGATTCGGGTCACCACGTTCGGCCCGGCCTTGACCACCGTCACAGGGACAACGCGGTTGTTCTCGTCGAACACCTGCGTCATACCCAGCTTGGTGCCCAGAATGCCCTTTCTCGCCATTGCTCGCAGATCTCCTACTGGATGTTGACGTCGACGCTGGCAGGCAGATCGATGCGCATCAGCGCGTCAACGGTCTTCGGTGTCGGGTCGAGGATGTCGATCAGCCGTTTGTGGGTGCGCATTTCGAAGTGCTCCCGCGAATCCTTGTACTTATGCGGTGAGCGAATGACGCAATACACGTTCTTCTCAGTGGGCAACGGCACCGGACCCACCACGCTGGCGCCAGTCCGGACCACCGTCTCGACGATCTTGCGCGCCGAGGCGTCAATGGCCTCGTGGTCGTAGGCCTTGAGCCTGATGCGGATCTTCTGTCCCGCCACGCTTCTCCTACCTCACTTCCAGTGCCGGTGACCCGGTGTTCCGTTGAGCGTCGATCACCAGAATCGATCTGGCGTCCGCGCTCGCATGTTGCGCCGCTGTTTACCTGTCGTGGTTCACCGGCCCCCGCGGTCGGGTGTGTCGCCCGCACGCAGCCTGGTCCGCGATCGAAATTCGTCGCGCTCCAAGATTGGGACCGGACGCGCCCGTTTGGACGCCGGTCGTATGCCCGACCAGGCGGAAACCCGGCGCAAGGCAACCTGAACAGTATGCCCTAGATCCCGTTATCGGCCAAATCTCCTCGACCCGACGATCAGTCCGGCTGATCAGCGGCGTCGACAGCAGCGACGCCAGGCCCGCGCAGCCCCGGACGACGCCTCCTTACTCCAGAGTAAGATACGTCGGCATGACAAGCCAGACCAGCACATATGCCGCGTGGCGGCGGCTTTCCGGCCGGCCCGGTGGCACCCTGCTCTTCTCAGCGGCGGCGATGGTGCGGGTTCCGTACTTCGCCTCGGTCCTCCCACACGTCGTGCGGATGGAGCCGGGTCTGGCCGAGGTGCGGGTGCCCAAGTGGTTCCTGGTCTACAACCACTTGCATACCGTCCATGCCATCGCGTCCTGCAACGCCGCCGAAGTGGCGATGGGAATGCTGATGGAGGCCACCGTGCCGCGCAGCCATCGCTGGATACCGAAATCGATGACGGTGCAGTACCTGGACAAGGCCACCACATCGTTGCGGGCACGGGCTCAACTCGACGTACCGGATTTCACCCAGATCACCGAGGGCGTCGAGCTCGTCGTGCCGGTGTCGGTGACCGACCGCGAAGGCACCGAGGTCGTCCACGCCGACATCACCACCTGGGTCACTCCGGTTGGCTAGCAGCGCAATTGGCAGGTTCCGTGCCCGCGGCGCACCAGGCCGCTGTCGAACTCCAGCACTTCGTTCACCAGGGCGCCGCTCTGGTTGCGGTAATTGATGACCAGGACCGACTCGCCCTGATAGACAGCGACGATGTCGAAGTGCAGGTCGGGCATCGTTTTCAGTGCGGCGCACCAGTATTCGCGTAAGTCGACCTTACCGCGTACCACTCCGTGGGAATCCGGCATCACCCGGGCCGCGACCGGTGAGGTGAAGACGACATCGTCGTGAAAATGTGCCAGCACCGCGTCGACGTCATGGCGGTTCCAGGCCGTAACCCAATCTTCGGCGAAGACGCCCGGTTCCGGTGTGCTCACGACCTGCCCTTCAGCGACGCCCAGAACTCGCACTGGTGTGCTTGCTCGAAGTTGGTGATGACCTTGGCTCCGCCCGGGCGCAGCGACATCCAGAAATTGTGTTCGGGATCCCCACCTTTCGCCGGCCATTCCGGCAGGCCCTTGGCCTTCGGTGCGCCGTCGGCGACGAAATGGCTCCAGTAGCTGATCATCTGGTCGGACAGAATCCGCTGTTCGGGATCCATCCGCGGTGTGCCGCCGACGGTGAACAGATAGCGCAACTCCAACGAGTGGCTGGCGCCGACGGGAAATGGGGCCGCCCGCAACGTCTTCGGTGCCGGTGCGTGGGGGTCGTCGAACTCGTAGGTATACACCGGTGCGCCTTGGCTCAGCGAGTCGGCCAATCGGTCTGCGACGCAAGAGAAGACGCCATCGGTGACCGCCGCCGAATAGGCAAGCGACGCGTCGCCGCCGTAGTGGTCAGGCGGGTAGTGCGCCACCACCGGGGCGCCGTCGGCGCCGAAGATGTCTGCGAGCAAGCGTGGGTACTCGGCGGCCCGGACGCCCCGGCCCATCTTCAAGTACCGCAGCGCCGCGAACAGGGTGAACTCGTCGTGGTTGACGCCGATCAGCACCGGAACCCGGGCCGCCCGGCCGTCGGCGAACGCCGCGACC
Organism: Mycobacterium sp.; assembly: GCF_035314665.1. Taxonomy (GTDB): domain Bacteria; phylum Actinomycetota; class Actinomycetes; order Mycobacteriales; family Mycobacteriaceae; genus Mycobacterium. The sequence goes on from NZ_DATFZD010000433.1 coordinate 22,652, forward strand.
GGCCCGTCGGGCAACAGAGTTGTCCCGGTGACCGGACCGGAGAGCGCGTCGGAGTCCCCGATGGAGACGTACCAAGGGGGACGGTCGAGCTTGCTCGCCGGTAGCGCGCGCAAACACGCCGCGGTGCTGGCCGGATTGCGGCAGCCCGCTGCCGCCGCGTAATCCACGCTGCGGCGCTGCCCAGTCGCCAGGTCGGCCTGCGCCTGACACGGCGCGCTTTGGATGATCGCCGCGCGGAACAGCCCCGCCGACCCGGGCGCCACCAGGTGATCGCACACCGACATACCGCCCGCGGATTCGCCGGCGATCGTCACTTTGCGCGGATCGCCGCCGAAATCGGCGATGTGGTCGCGGACCCAGCGCAGCGCGGCCTGCTGGTCGGCCAGCCCGTAGTCTCCGACGCTGTCCGGCGGTCCGAGCGACGGGTGCGCCAAGAAGCCCAACGCGCCCAGTCGGTAGTTGATCGTCACGACGACGATGTGACCCTTGGCGGCCAGCCATCGCGCGTGGTACATATCGCCGTTGCCGTTGACGAATCCCCCGCCGTGGATCCACACCATCACCGGGCGCTTGTCGTTGCCTCGGCCGCGCGGCGGCGTCCACACGTTGAGGGTGAGGCAGTTTTCGCTGGTCGCCTTGCCCACATGCGGGTCGGGTCCGGTGTCTTGCATGCACTGCGGCCCCGGTTTGCTGGCATCCAGCATCCCCGACCACTTCGCCGCCGGCCGTGGTGGCTGCCAGCGCAGCGCGCCGACGGGTGGTGCGGCATACGGAATGCCTTGGAACAGACGGTAATCCGCGGCGGCCATGCCGCGTACCACGCCCATCGAGGTGCGCACAACGCCGGCATCCAGCGGGCCGGCATACGCCGGTTCATGCTTCACAGATGTGATGCCGCCCCGCCCACACGCCAACGCCGCCAAAGCCGTCACCAGTAGGACGGCCCAGGCTCGTCGCAGACGAGACGATCGGGTCGGCACGAAAACCCAGCGTACGGATCGAGGAAAACCGCTCGCGGGGAATCGGCGATCACGGCCACTAGAAAACCTGCAGTTGACTGCCCGGCACGACTTTCGTCGGCGGTCTCAAGCACCTGCCGATTCGTTGCGAGCTTCGTTGAGCGGCTGGTTCTGCGTGCGCTGCACATGCAAGAAGCCGTCCACGGCGGCGCGCGCGCATTCCCGGTAGTCGAAGTCGGGAAGGGTTGACAGCCGGCCCAACACCACCGGACCGATCAGCAGGGCGATCGCCCGCGGGCGGTCGATCTCGCCCAGCTCGGCGGCCTCCGGGCTGTCGAAAATGGCATCGAACGGCGCGGCGTACTGGTCGGCAATACGCTCCCGCAATGTACTGATCGCCGGGCTGTCGGCGGTGCGGGTGCGACGGGATTCTGGCAACTGTTCCAAGTCTCGCCCCAGCGCCAGCCAACTCATCGCGGTCAGCATGCCGGCGGCCTCGGAGATCGATTGCCCAAATGCCAGCACCACCCCGATGAGCCGGTCGCGCAGCGGATCAGTATCGCAAGGCATCGGCGCGGGCGGTATCAGGCTGTTGAATGCCGCTGCCAGTAAATCGTTTCCGCTCGGGAAGTGGCGATACAAAGTGGCGCGGGCGACATTGGCACCACGTGTGACCGCATCGACGGTGACCGCGCTTGGACCACCGGCGCGAAGCAGCGCGGTAGCGGCTTCCAGCAACCGAGCCCGTGAACGCGCCGGCCGTGGGTCGGTCTTATCGGTGATGTAGACCACCTCCCGTTTACCAGCAAGATTATCCGTCTACCTACAAGACTGTTAGTCTCGAAAGTGACCCGTCCCCGAAAGGAGACGCATCGCCATGGTCAATACCTACGCCCGGTCTGACCAGCGTACTGAAGCGCCCGCCCCACTCGGTTCGAACCGGGCCCGAATCTGGACGATGGTCGTCGCCTGCATGGGCGTGACCCTGGTGATTGCGTCAATGGTCGCGCTGAACACCGCGCTGGGCGACATCGCCGTGACCACCTCGGCGACGCAGACGCAGCTGACCTGGATCGTGGACTGCTACTCGGTGGCGCTGGCTTGCCTGCTGTTGCCGGCCGGGGCCATCGGCGACCGCTACGGCCGCCGCGGCGCCTTCCTTATTGGGCTGGCCACATTCGGGATCGCTTCGCTGGCGTCGACGGTGTTCACCGATCCGCTCGAGCTCATCGTGGCCCGCGGTGTCGCCGGCGTCGGGGCGGCGTTCATCATGCCCGCCACGCTGTCACTGTTGACGGCCAATCACCGCGACGACGAGCGGGCGAAGGCCACCGGCATCTGGGCGGGCGTCGCGGGATGCGGCGCCGTCATCGGCATGCTGGGATCCGGAACGCTGCTGCATCTCTGGTCGTGGCGATCCATCTTCTGGGCCTTCGCGGGCTTTGCGGCGCTGATCTTCGTCTTGGCATGCACCGTGAAGTCCTCCCGCGACGGCGAGGCCACTCCGCTGGACTGGGCGGGTGCCGGGCTGATCGCAGGCGCTGTCGCGGTTTTCGTGTACGGCGTGCTCGAAGCACCCGCCCGCGGGTGGACTCACCCGTTGGTCTACGGGTCGATGATTGCCGGGGTGGCACTGGCGTTGGCGTTTGGATTCGTCGAAATGCGACGGCGCCATCCGCTCCTCGACGTTCGGTTGTTCCGCAGACCGGATTTCGCCACCGGATCGGCCACGATCACCGTGTTTTTCATGGCAATGTTCGGCTTCTTCTTCGTCATCATGCAATACATCCAGCTGGTCATGGGCTACAGCCCGATCCAGACCGCATTCGCGTTGAGCCCCCTGATGGCGCCCATGCTGACGTTGTCCGTGCTGTCCCCGTGGTATCTGCCGCGAATGGGTCTGCGGCTGGTGACGTTCATCGGCCTGCTGCTCATCTCGGCCGGGTTCCTGTGGATGCGGGTCCTGCAGCTCGACTCCCCGTACTGGGACATGATGTGGCCGCTGCTGGTGATGAGCACCGGCATCGGATTCTGTACGGCGCCAAGCACGTTAGCGATCATGACGGCGGTGCCCGACGAGAAGCAGGGTGTCGCCTCTGCCGTCAACGACACCACCCGCGAGGTCGGTGCCGCCGTCGGGATCGCGCTGGCCGGTTCCATCCTCGCGGCGCGATATGCCCACGTCGTGGCTCCGCATCTGGCAGGCTTCCCGGGTCCGGTACGCTCGGCGGCCTCACATTCGCTGGCTCAGGCCTTGGAGATCTCCAAAACGCTTGGCCCGCGAGGTGGTCAACTCGCCGAACTCAGCCAAGCCGCATTCCTGCGCGCGATGGAAACGTCGATGCTGGTGCTGGGACTGATCATCGCCGTAGCCGCACTGGTGATCGGCGCCTGGGCGCCGGGCCGCGACGGTCAGCAGTTGCGGCCGGTGCGGCGAATCCTCGCGCGCCTGACGTCAGCCGACGAACTCGGCCGCCCGGTGTCCCAGCATCACGATGCTGGCGTGCGGGCCGCGGCTGGTGATCGCGGGCAGGACGGATCCGTCGATCACCCATAAGCCGTCGATGCCGTGGACGCGGCACCGGTGATCGACGACGGCCGCCGGATCCCCTGCGCGGCCCATCGGGGCGCTGCCGCATAAATGCTGCGACGTCGACCAGGCCGGTTCGCCGACTTTGGTTGTCGGACCGGCCAATTCGCGGGCCAACTCGCAGCCCCGGGTTAGCGCGGCCACGTCGTGGGGTTCGCTGTCGTAGCGATGTTCGATTCGCGGCGGCAGCGCTGCGTCGGCGGAGACCAGCGAAATGCGACCCCGGGCCCGCGGCTGCATGAGCGCTACACCGATGTGCGGCCAGTCCGGATGACCCGCCGTGCCGTCGCCGACCATCGCCACGAAACCGCCGGTATAGGGTCGTATCTCGAGGTCATCAGGGGTGCTGAGCACGACTTCGAGCACTGGTCGACCGGGAGCGACCTCCCAGTCGGTCGGCAACACCCATTCCGGATGGTCGCTGCAGGCCATTCCGACCGGCAAGCCGGCCACCACGTCGACCCCGGCGGCACGCAGCATCGCCGGGTCGCCGATGCCGGAAAGCATGAGCAGGTGTGCGGACTCGATCGCCCCGGCGGACAGCACAATTCGATCAGCGGCGGCCGAGATCGGGCCGCCCGGACCGACGGCGTCGACGCCCACGGCCCGACTGCCCGAGAAGCGCAGCCGGATCACTCGTGTCTGGGTCAGAACCGACAGATTCGCTCGTCCCGATGCGGGCAACAGATAGGCGGCACCCGAGCCGGTACGCACGCCGTCGACGATGTTGAGCGGGACGGCACCCACGCCCACCGAGGCATTTGCCACGTCGTTGAGATCGGGGATCCAGGCAAACCCGGCCTGCTCTGCCGCATCTACGAAAGATACTGTACTGCCGGTGATTTCGCGAGTGCGACGAACCGGGATCGGGCCGTCGGCCCCGTGCGCGGGCCCGGCGAAATCCAGGTCGGTCTCGATAGCCCGGAAGTGACCGATGACGTCCGACCACGCCCACCCGGGCAGTCGGTAGCCGTCGAAGTCTCGTGGCAAACCGCGGCAGAAGTATCCGCCGTTGACCGCACCAGAACCCCCGATCGTCGCGCCGCGCATGATCGTGATCTGGCGAGCCGGCCGGTCGGTCAGTTGCGCCTGGTAGCGCTGGACAAGCGGACTGGCGGCGCCGATCGGCAGCCGCAACCCGTCGGTCGTTTCGGCCCGCAGCGCGAGATCGGCGAGCCCGAGCCCCGCCTCCAGCACGGTTACCACACAGCTTGGATCAGCCGAAAGACGATTCGCAACAACAGATCCCGCGCTTCCAGCACCGACGATCAGCACATCGCTGTGCAGCGCAGCTGCGGTCAGGAGTCAGACCCGAATCTGCGGCTTGAGCGGACCGATGTTGCGCTCCCGCACCACGCCGTACCACAGCCCGAGGCCGTAGGCCAGATCATCGAGACGCTTGAGCACCAGGTAGGTCAGCAGCCCGATCGGTTTGGCGTCTTCGTCGGCGAACCGCCGGCGGCTGGCCCAGTCCACCACCCCGTCGACGACGGCGGCGACCAGCACCACCCGGCGGCATGGCCTGAATAGAACGGCCGCCAGCAAGGCGACGGGCCAGTAATGCCGGCAAATCGCCGAGGCCAGTTGCATCGCCGCCGACCAAAGGCCGCGGGCGGCCACCGCCAGTACATCCGAGATCTGGGTGTCGGCGCCCTGCAACGTCTTGGCGATCCGCCGACCCGTTAGCCCGGCCACGAGCAGCGACGCCAGATAGCTGAAGCTCGAGCCGATGGCCATCAGGATCCACGCCGCAAGTGCCCATCCGGAGATCATCAGCGGCGCGATCTTGTCCGGGTGCCGCACCGACAACGGGGCGGCGGAACCACCGTAAAACGCTTTGCGCGCAATCCAGTCCCGCAACTGCGTTCGATGATCGTGCCCCACCTGGGCGATCGGCTCGTAGCGCAGCCGGGTACCCGCTTCGACAAGTCGCCAGCACAGATCGACGTCCTCACCGGAGCGCAGGGTCTCGTCGAAGCCGCCGATGTCGCGCAGGTTGGACGTGCGGCAAATGATCGCCGCACTGGGCACATAGGAGACGCTGGTGTACGGGATGACAGGGGCTTCACGCTGCCCGAGGTCCAGCGATGAGCGCACCGCCTCGTAGCGAGCTACCAAGTGGTCGGTCTGGGCCAGACCCACGATCCGCGGGGCGACCAATGCCACCGTGGGATCACAGAAATGACCGAGCAGCACCTCCAGCCAGCCGCGTCGCGGGACGACGTCGGAGTCCAAGAAGGCGACGTAACCCGACTTACAGGCGGCAAGACCGGTATTGCGTGCTGCCGCAGGCCCTTTGCTTTGCTCATGGCGCAGTACTTCGATGTCGGAGTGCGGCCCGGCAATGTTGTCTCGCTCGATCGGTGTCGATGAGCCGTCGTCGACGACGATGATCCGCAGGCCGCGCAATGCGGCGACCAACCGACGCAGGCCATAAGGGTTGTCCCGCACGGGAATTACGACGGTTACGTCGCGGTGCGACGGTCCTCCCGCGGGCCGCGGGTGAGCCACTGTGGCGTCCAGCAGGGTTCGGGCCAGCTCGGCGCTCACGGCGTCGTGGACTTTGAGGCGGCCGTCGGCGAGCATGTCCTGGGCGGCCGGCGCCAACCGCAACAACCGGGTGGGCGAGCCACCCAGCAAAGCGGAGCCTTGGCCGAGCACCCTGACCCGGCGGTCGACTTGCACAGCAAATCCATCCGGCAACCGCGCCTGAGTCATGAGCGCCGCTCCTCAGTGCCGGCTGCGCCAGCACCGTCGTCGTCGGCGCGGGTCATGTGAGCATCCCGTCCGTCGCGGGCGCCCAACGTCTGACCCGGCTCAGGCAATCGTCGACCATCTCCGCGAGCATCCGCTTCCCCTCTGTAGCGGTCGCCGTGGTCGGGTCACCCAATACGCCAAGTTCGCTGACCGCCGCGACTCCCCCGCGTCGCATTGACGGTAGCAGGTCTGACAGCGGCGCGCCGTTGCCCGCACGCCACCGGTCGGTCAGTACGTCGGCCGGCGAAATATGGAGCAATACCGAAGTTTCTGCGTGACCGGCATGGGCGTCGGAGCCCGCCACCGCGCAGGGTGACCATCCGGCGTCACGCCCTTCGGACCGCAGTTGGGCCACCGCGCGGCGAAGCGCCCTGACGTTGCCGCCATGGCCGTTGATGAAGACCAGCCGCTGCGCCCAGCAGGTGGCCGACCTGCCATACTCGACCAGCAGCATGGTCAGCGCTTCGGTGCCGATGGAGATGGTTCCGGGGAAGCTTTGGTGCTCGCCGCTGTCGCCATAGGCGATGGACGGTGCCGCGACCCAGTGCAGCTGGGGGTCGCCGGACAGGCGGGCGGTGACCCCGTTGGCGACGGCGGTCGCGATCCGGGTGTCGGTGTCCAGCGGCAGGTGGGGGCCATGCTGTTCGGTGGATCCGACCGGAATGGTTACGCCCAGCGACATGCCTTGGAGTTGGCTCGACGTCGAGCCCCCTAGTCCGGCGAGGACAACCACTCGGTGATGGTAAGACGAATTCACCTGTCGTGCATCGGTTGTTGGCGCACTCGAAAAATTTTTTGCCGCCGCCCGTTCACTAAACCCGGTCACCGGTGCCACGTCCGCCCCGTGAGCATCAGCAAGCTCGCTGGTCCCGCGCTCGGCGGGGCTACGCCGCTCCCGGCCCGGACGGGGGAACCCCGAGGGCTCGGGCGAACCCGGCCGGCACCAGGATGTCGTCCGGGTTGAGGTCGTGCACGGAAGCTCGCCCGAGTCCCATCAACGCCGAGTCGATGCCACCGCGAAGAATGTCGAGGACGTTCTCGACGCCCGGTTGCCCCGCGGCCGCCAGGCCCCAGAGGTAGGCGCGGCCGATCATCACCGCACGCGCTCCCAATGCCAACGCCTTGACGACGTCGCTGCCCCGGCGGATGCCGCCGTCCAGCAAAACCTCGATCTGGTCGCCGACCGCGTCGACAACCGCGGGCAGCGCGCGGATCGACGCCGGCGTGCCGTCCAGGTTGTTGCCGCCGTGGTTGGACACCGAGATTGCTGAAACACCAGCATCCACAGCCCTTTTGGCGTCATCGACCCGCATCACGCCTTTGAGCATGAATGGGCCGTCCCACTGCTCGCGCAACCAGGCGATGTCCTCCCAGGTCGGCGGCGGCGTCGCCATCCACTCCCCGTAGGCGGCGAAGAACGGCGGTCCGAGCTCGCCGCGGGGGGCCTGGTTGGGCACCCGCAGGTCCGGCGGGCGCAGCGTCTTCCCGTACGTCCACAGCCAGCGCGGGCGAATGATCGCCTCCGGCGACAACTTCAGGATGGTCCGCAGGTTCATCTGCTCCGGGATCGCGGGGCTACCCCAGTCCCGCCCATGCGAGAACGACCAGTCGGTGGTCGCGATCAAGCCAACGGCGCCGGCCTGCCGAGCCCGCTCAACGCGCTGCGCAATCGCCTCACGCCCGCCGAGCCAGTAGACCTGAAAGAACAGCTTGGGGTTGGCGGCGATGACCTCTTCGATCGGCTTGCTGGCGAACGATGACAGCCCCATCGCCGTGCCGCGCGCCGCGGCGGCCCGCGCGACGGCCACTTCACCGTCCGGATCGACCGCTTGCACACCCGTGGGCGAGATGATCACCGGCAGCGAAATCTCTTGACCCATCACAGTTGTCGAGAGGTCGCGCTTTTCGACGGCGCCGACCACATGAGGCGCGAAACCGAGCTCGCTGAACGCCTCGACATTGTCGGAGACGCTCAGCCCCTTCTCGCTGGCGGCGACCAGCGCGGCATAGACCGATTTCGGCAGCCGCCGCTTCGCCCGTTGCTGGGCGATGGCGACCGTCTCGAACCAGACGTCACGGGCCACGGCTAGACCGGGCTTTCGTTGCAGAGCCGCTTCGGGATGGTCAGCGTCAGCGGCACCGGGCCGCTGCCGCGCCGACCATGCGAGTGATCCCCGGCGGGGCGAGGCTTGTCGCGCTCTTGCGCCAGCGCCGGCGTTCCGTAGCCCTGAACGCATTCCGGGTCAGGGCCGTCGATCGGCAGACCGGTGAAGAACTTCGCCGCCATGCATCCGCCCCGACAGCTGTCGTAATGCCCGCAGCTTCCGCAGGCGCCGGCCGACTGCGGCTCGCGCAGTTCCCGGAATAGCGGGGCGTTCTTCCAGACATTGTCAAACCCGCCGTCGGACAGGATGTTTCCGGCAAGGAAGCGATCATTGATGGCGAACGGGCAGGCATACACATCGCCGACCGGATCGATCAGGCACACCACCCGCCCGGCTCCGCACATGTTCAGACCGGACAGCGCCCCGGGTTCGCCGAGCCCCGACAGGTGGAAGAAGGAGTCGCCGGTCAACACCCGCTCACCCTTGGCGACCAGCCATTGGTAAAGCTGGACCTGCTGGTCTGCGGTTGGGTGTAGCTCATCCCAGACATCGGCGCCGCGGCCCGACGGGCGCAGCCGGGTGATGCGCAGTGTGGCGCCGTAACGGTCTGCCAGCGCGGCGAATTCGTCGAGCTGGCCGACATTGTGTCGGGTCACGACGACGGAGATCTTGGCGTCGGAGAATCCGGCGGCGGCGAGGTTCTCCAGGGCACGAATGGCCATCGCGTAGGACCCGCCACCCCGGATGGCGTCGTTGACCTCGGCGGTCGCGCCGTCCAGTGAAATCTGGACGTCGACGTAGTCGCTGGCGGCCAGCCGGGCGGCCACCTCCGGTGTGATCCGCACTCCGTTGGTGGAGAACTTCACGCCGACGTGGTGCGCGGTGGCATAGTCCACCAGCTCCCAAAAGTCGGGCCGCACAGTCGGTTCCCCACCACCGATGTTGACGTAGAACACCTGCATGCGTTCCAGCTCGTCGATGATGTCCTTGCAGGACTGGGTGGACAGTTCCCGCGGATCGCGTTTGCCCGACGACGACAGGCAGTGCACACACGCCAGATTGCATGCGTACGTCAGCTCCCAGGTCAGGCAGATCGGTGCGTCCAACCCGCGCTCGAACTGCTCGACCAGTCGTGGCACGACTGCTGTCATGCGCGCCGCTCCTCCTCATCGCTTCGCTCTGCATCGTCGTCGGCTGCTGTCATGCGCGCCGCTCCTCCTCATCGCTTCGCTCTGCATCGTCGCCGGCTGCTGTCATGCGCGCCGCTCCTCCTCATCGCTTCGCTCTGCATCGTCGTCGGCTGCTGTCATGCGCGCCGCTCCTCCTCATCGCTTCGCTCTGCATCGTCGTCGGCGCGTGTCACGCCCGCCTCCTTCGGTTCACTGCGCACCAGCATGTGCGAGCCGGCCAGCACGCCCAATGCATGTAAGTAGGGCCCCTGCCGGGTGTCCTCGATTCCCGCGGCGCGACAGGCCGCTCGAATGTCTGGGTGGTCGGCCAGGGACTGCACCACCGTAAGAATGGTGCGGTTCTTGAGGAATGACAGTTTGCGGGTGCCGAAGTGATACAACAACGCACCGAACGGCTCGGGTCGCACGGCCACCTGCGGGTGCAACCGCCATGCGCGTCCGGGATCAAACGCGCACTCGCCCGCCTTCGCGGGGGCACTCACGATCAGTAGACCCCGCACATCCCGTCGATAGATACCTCTTCCACCAACGACTCGGTGACGAGTTCGGTGTTGGATGTCGCCGGCAGGGCGGCTCCGGCGTCCCGCTCGGTCTGCTGGTTCGGCTCCATGACGTTGCCTTTCGTTATCGGGGTCTCGACAAGTCGCGTCGATCCGGTGAGAATCTTGGTCAGGATATGGCATCGAGTGCCGAAATGGAAGGGCGGGTCTCATGCTGGAGCAGGCGCGGGTCGGCCGGCGCCGTTCCACGACCCCGCAGCACATCACCGATGTCGCGCTGCGGCTGTTCGCCGACAGCGGCTTCGCCGAGGTCAGCGTCGACGACGTCGCACAGGCCGCGGGCATCGCGCGTCGCACCGTGTTTCGTTACTACGCCTCCAAGAACGCAATTCCTTGGGGAGACTTCGACGCTCACCTGCAGCACCTGGGCGAACTGCTGGACCATCTCGATCCGGGCATGCCGCTCGGGGCGGCGCTGCGCGCTGCGCTGTTGTCGTTCAACACCTTTGACGAGTCGGAAACCATCCGACATCGGCAGCGAATGCGGGTGATCCTGCAAACCGCTGAGCTGCAGGCATATTCGATGACGATGTACGCCGGCTGGCGCGAGGTGATCGCCGAGTTCGTCGCACGCCGATCGGGCAGTCGAACCACCGACCTGCTGCCCCAGACCGTCGCATGGATGCTGCTCGGCGTCGCCCTGAGCGCCTACGAGCACTGGCTGGACAACGAAACCGTGTCGTTGCCGCAGGCCCTCGGCGATGCGTTCGACGTCGTCCGCGCCGGACTCGACGAGCTGGACCGATGAGCCGCGCCGGCGACGATGCAGAGCGAAGCGATGAGGAGGAGCGGCGCATGAGCGAGGCCGGCGACGATGCAGAGCGAAGCGATGGGGAGGAGCGGCGCATGAGCCCCACCGGCGACAGCCGCCTGCTGCGGTCTCTTCAACTCCAGGGCCAGATCTGCGCCGGTATGGGCTCGCCGATGTACGGCGACGTGTTGGATCGGGTGACCGCCGACGTGGAAGCCGGTGGTGTCTTCGCCGCCATCCTGTCCGGGCACGAAGACGATTCCGGTCGGTTGGCGCTGCCGCTACGCCTGCTGGGTGGGCTGCACCGGCTGGCACTGGACGGCGGCGCCTCGAATTTGCGGCGCTGGTATCCGAGTACGGGCGGAGGGTGGGATGCCGACGCGGCTTGGCCCGACATCGTGCGCGCCGCCTCCGACCACGCCAACCAGCTGCGCGCCGCCCTCGATCAGCCACCGCAGACCAACGAAGTGGGCCGGGCCGCCGCGCTGATCGGTGGGCTGCTGATCCTCACCCACCGATTCGCCTTGCCGATAAGGCTTTTCGAAATCGGATGCAGTGCCGGACTAAACCTGCGCGCCGACTATTTCCGCCTTCACTATGCGGGCGGACAGTGGGGCCCGGCCGACTCACCGGTCACCATCGCCGACGCGTGGCGCGGCCAATTGCCTCCCGCCGCGGCCCTGCGAATCATCGAGCGTAGGGGCTACGACATCGCGCCGCTCGACGCGACCACCCGTGACGGAGAATTGACGCTGCTGAGCTACGTCTGGCCCGATCAGCCGGAACGGCTGGATCGGTTGCGTGGGGCGATCAGCATCGCCCGGCGCGTCCCGGCGCCTTTGCAGCGACGCAATGCCGTCGACGCGGTTGCCGGCCTGCGCGTCTCCGCCGGCGTGCTCACCGTGCTGTGGCATTCCATTATGTGGCAATACCTCTCGGCGGACGATCAGGCCGCCGTCCGCGCCGGGATCGACGCGCTCGGAGCGCAAGCGCGGACCGATGCACCGTTCGCCCATCTGACCCTGGAGCCGCAGCGACGAAATCCCGATGCACCGGTCGAGTTCGCAGTTCGCGCCCGATGCTGGCCGGGTGGTGACGACACCCTACTGGCCGTGTGTTCGCCCCACGGGCCGCCGGTGACCTGGGAATAGAGCGAACGCGATCATTGCACGCTGCCGCGTGCGGCGGCCAAGAACGGCTCGGCGATTGCCAGGAATCCCGCGGGGTCTGAGGAAAACGGGATGTGGCCCGTTGGCAATTCTTCCAGCCGCGATCCCGCGATCGCGGCAGCGGTGGCCCGGCCGAATCGCATCGGGATTGCGGTATCATTCGATCCCCAGACAACCAGGCATGGCGCCGTGATGCGGTCGGCGTGTGGCCGCAGATCGTATTCGGACCTGGCGAAACTGCGCCACAATGCGGCCGTAAGAGCGGCACCGTCCGGCGTCTTCGCTCGTGCCAGCACGCGTTCTTCAACGGCGTGGTCGTTGTCGCTCGTCGCCTTCATATAGCTACGCACAAAACGCGGCAGGACGCGTTTCATCACCGCGGGCATTCCAAGCGTTCGGCAGTACAGGTTGGCCACCGGGCCGGCGATGAATCCGCCGGAATTGACCAACACCAGCCGCGAAACCCGTTGCGGGTCAGTGATCGCCAGCCGTGCCGCGGCGAAGCCGCCGACGGAGTTGCCGACAAACGCGGCGGGTGGCAGGTCCAGTGTGGTTACGACGTCGGCAAGGACGTCGGCGAACAACGCCGCGGTGGGCGGATGACTCGGCGCCAGAGTCGGTGAGTCGCCGTGCCCCGGCCAGTCCAGTGCGATCACTCGGTGGTCGCGACAAAGGCTCGGCACGATCGCGTCGAAGTCGTGGCGATCATGCAGCGTCGCATGCAGCAACACCACCACGGGTCCGTCCCCGTCGTCGCTGTAGGCAACTTCTCCCATCCGGGTCTGGACCGTGTTGACCATCGTCATTCCTTTCATTGACCGACCGGTCGGTCGACCATATCATTGTCAACATTCCGATCTCAAGGAGTAACCGATGACTGTTCCTTCGCCCGACGCCCCGTTTGCCGAGAAGATGGCCTACTACAAGACCCAACACACCAGCCGTGGCGTGAAATTCACGCACATGGTCGGAACGCCGGTGATCGCGGCCGGAATCCCACTGCTGCTGGCCAAGCCGCGGGTGGGAGTGCCGATGTTTGTCGGCGGCTGGCTCTTGCAAATCGCCGGGCACCGCTTCTTCGAGCACAACCTGCCCTCGACGCACAAGGGCTGGATCACCTATCAGCTCACCGGGGTCATTCACATGTGCGAGCAGTACGGTGAGCTGCTCGCGCGCCGCAGTCAGCGCAAAGCCGCACGCAAGCCGGTGGTTAGAGTGCTCACATGACCTCGACGCCGTCCGCGGTGCCTACCAGGCCGACCGGCGGGCGCAAGGAGGCAATGGCCAGAACTCGAGAATCGCTCATCGACGCCGGCCTGCGGCTGGCCGAACGCACCGGGCTGGCCGGCTTGAGCGTCAATCTCATCGTCGGTGAAGCCGGGGTGGCGAAGGGCACGTTCTTTCACCACTTCGGCGACCGCGCCTCGTATCTGCTTGCGCTGCACCGTGAATTCCACGAACGGTTGGCCACCCAGTTGCAACCCGCGATCGCCGGCGTGCCGCCCGGGCGCCGTCGGCTGATCATTGGCGCAAACACGTACCTCGACGGTTGCTTACGCGACCGCGGTGTGCGCGCCCTGCTGCTGGAAGCGCGCGCCGAGCCGGCGGTTACCGACGAAATCAAACACCGCAACAAAGCAGCCGCAGAGCTGTTCCAACCCGACTTCGCCGCACTGAAACGCCCACACCCGTACGAAAGCGCGCAGTTGTGGGTCGGCATGCTCGCGGAAGCCGCGCTCATCGAACACCAAGCCGCGAAAGCACTCCCCGACATCCGCGAAGCGCTCGAGCGGTTCTTGAATTAACCCAGCACCTCGGAAATCGGTACCGCGGCAGCGATCTTGGCTCGCATCTTCATGACCTTGCCCGGCATACCGCCGCCGACAACACCGGCCACCGCGCCGTCACGCTCGTAATAAGCGAGGAATTTGCGACCGTCATCCTCGACGACGTGCACGGTGTCGGTGGCGATCGGCTCACCCAGGCACTGGATCTTCACGTCGTACTGATCGCTCCAGAAATACGGCAGGACGACGTTGGACGGCGCGTCCTGCCCGAGCATCGCGGGCACCACGACCCGCGCCTGTTCGGCAACGTTGCTCCAATGTTCAACTCGCACTTGATGTCCCGTCGAGTCGCGCCAAGAGGCCACGTCGCCGAGCGCCCACACGTTCGGTGCGCTGGTCCGTCCGGCCGCATCACAGATCACGCCGTTGTCGACCTCGACACCGCTGCCGTCGAGCCAGTCGGTCGCCGGCCGCGAGCCGATGCCGACCACCACCAGGTCGGTCATCAGCTCGGTGCCGTCGGTCAGCAGCACACTCTCGACATGATCGTGGCCACGGACCTCGGCCACCCCGACTTCGGTGCGCACATCGACACCTTCGGCGCGGTGCAGGCGCGCCACGAGGTCGCCGATCTGGGCACCGAGGACCGCGGCCAGCGGCGCGGGCTGCGGCTCCACGAGCACGACGTCGACCCCCAGGCCCCGCAGACTGGCCGCCACCTCACAGCCGATGAAACCCGCGCCGACCACAACCGCGTGCCGCGCAGAAGAAGCGTGTTTGCGCAACGCGAGACTTTCATCGAACGAGCGCAACACCCGGATGCCGTCCAGGTCGGGAAAGGCCGGAATGCGCCGCGGCACCAGGCCGGTCGCGATCACGAGTTCGTCATAGCCGAGCGTCGTTCCGTCGTCGAGAGTCACCGTCTGCGCCGCGGTGTCCAGGCGGGTGACCGCCGATCCGAGCCGCAACGTGATGTTCTGCTCGTCGTAGAACTCGCGCGGTTTGAGCGTCACGTCGTCGACTTCGCTGCGCAGCACCTCCTTGGACAACGGCGGGCGATCGTAGGGCAAGTGGACCTCGTCGCTGACGATGGCCAGTGAGCCGGCATAGCCCGCCTTGCGCAATTGCTCAGCGGTCCGGGTCGCGGCGAGCCCTCCGCCGACGATCAGTATTCCGTTGCCCGAGCTAGTGGTCATTGGGAGTTCATACACGATTGCGGCGGCGGATGGCCGCTCACCCCTCGGCCCGCGACCGGTCGATGAGATTGGTCAGCACGACGATACTTTCCGTGCGTTCAATGTCGGCGCTTGTCCGGATGCGCTCCAAAGCGTCTTCCAGATGCCGCATGTCGTGCGCCAACACACGCAGGATGGCGTCGGCGGTCCCGGTCGCCGTTGCGGCACTGACCACCTCGGGAATGTCTATCCAGGCCTGGCGCAGCTCGTCCGGCGAAATCCTGCCGTGGCAGTAAACCTGTACGTAGGCCTCGGTGTTCCAGCCCACCGCGCTGCGGTCGATGACCGTGGTGAAACCCCGGATCACCCCGTTGTCGAGCATCCGGTCGACGCGACGCTTGACCGCCGGTGCCGACAGATTCACCCGCTCACCGATCTCGGCGAACGTCGCCCGGGCATGCTGGGCCAGCACGGCGAGGATCTGCTCGTCGATGCCATCCAACCGGTCCATCGCGCCTCCCCACAACAGACTGCCGCAATACGGCATCTGGCGCAACAAAATAGGGCTGTATAAGCAACGGCCGGTGTTTGATTGCGCCAGATCCTTCCCATACCGTCGATTTATGACGATCTTTGCGGATGCTGCGGCGCGGGGCCCGGCGCGTAAGACCGTCACGGCGAACGAACGCACAGCGCGGATTCGGCACTACGCCATGACGCCTCCGCGGTTTTTCGCCGTCGACTATGCGATCAACCCGTGGATGGACACCGACACCCCGGTCGACACCGCCGTCGCCGTCGCGCAGTGGGAACACCTTCGCGACACCTACCGCCAACTGGGACACGTGGTCGACCTCGTCGCACCGGTTCCCGGCCTGCCCGACATGGTCTATGCCGCCAACGGCGGACTGATACTCAACGGCGCGGCGGTGGTGGCGCGATTCAAATACCCTCAGCGCCAACAGGAATCCCTCGCCTATACGGTCTGGATGAAGGGCCAGGGATACACTCCGGCGCAGACTCGCCACGTCAACGAGGGCCAGGGCGACCTGCTGCCGGTCGGCGAGATGATTCTGGCCGGGCACGGTTTTCGCACCGATCCGCGGGCGCACGCCGAGATCGCGGAGATCTTCCGTCGCCCTGTCGTCAGCCTGCAACTGGTCGATCCGCGCTTCTACCACCTCGACACCGCGCTCAGCGTGCTCGACAAGACCACCATCGCGTATTACCCGCCGGCATTTGCCGAATCCTCACGCGCACAACTGGAAACGCTGTTTCCCGACGCCATCGCGGTGGAGAGCGCCGACGCCTACGTTTTCGGCCTCAACGCGGTATCGGATGGTCGCCACGTGGTGCACCCGGCGGCCGCGGTGGGTTTCGCCGAGCAGTTGGCCCGAACCGGCTTCGAGCCGATCGGGGTAGAGATGTCCGAGCTGCTCAAGGGCGGCGGATCTGTCAAATGCTGCACACTGGAGGTGTATTCGTGACCCGCGCCGGCGACGATGCAGAGCGCAGCGATGAGGAGGAGTGGCGCCAATGACCCTGCCGGACACCGTGCCCGCCAGCCCCGGCGCGCTCACCGCATCGGCGATCACGCTCGACGAGCGCCACGCGGCACACAACTACTCGCCGCTACCAGTCGTTGCGGCCAGCGCTGAGGGTGCCTGGATCACCGATGTCGAAGGTCGCCGCTACCTGGATTGTCTGGCCGCGTATTCCGCCGTGAATTTCGGGCATCGCAACCCCGAAATCATCGCGACAGCGCATGCCCAGCTCGACCTGGTCACCCTGGTCAGCAGGGCATTTCACGCCGAACCGCTCGGACGGTTTTGCGCCGCACTTGCGGCGCTGTGCGACAAGGACATGGTGTTGCCGATGAACAGCGGCGCCGAAGCGGTCGAGAGCGCCATCAAGGTCGCACGCAAATGGGGCACCGACGTCAAGGGCGTTCCGGCCGGACACGCGAATATTGTCGTGGCCGACAACAACTTCCATGGTCGGACCATCAGCATCGTCAGCTTTTCGTCTGACCATTCGGCGCGCGCCGGATTCGGACCGTTCACGCCCGGCTTCCGTTCGGTCCCGTTCGGTGACGCCGACGCGCTGGCCAAAGCGATTGACCAGCACACCGTCGCGGTGCTGTTGGAGCCGATCCAGGGTGAGGCCGGCGTCATCGTGCCACCGGACGATTACTTGCCCGAGGTGCGACAAATCTGCCAGGCGTACAACGTGTTGATGATCGCCGATGAGATCCAGTCCGGCCTGGCCCGCACCGGTCGCACCTTCGCCTGCGACCACTGGGATGTGGTGCCCGACGTCTACCTGCTCGGCAAAGCGCTGGGCGGCGGAGTTGTGCCACTGTCGGCGGTGGTAGCCGATCGCGAAGTCCTGGGGGTGCTGCATCCCGGTGAGCACGGTTCGACGTTCGGCGGAAACCCTTTCGCGGCCGCGATCGGCGACGCCGTGGTCTCGATACTGGCACGCGGCGAATTCCAGGACCGCGCAGCGCACCTCGGCAGGCGCCTGCACTGGCGGCTGCGAACGTTGATCGGTGATGGCGTGGTTGCGGTGCGCGGCCGTGGGTTGTGGGCGGGCGTCGACATCGATCCGGCGCTCGGCACCGCTAAGCAGCTCAGCCTGCGACTGGCCACGCGAGGTGTGCTGGTCAAGGACACGCACGGATCAACGTTACGATTCGCTCCCCCGCTGGTGATCACCGCAGCGGAAATCGATTGGGCGGTCGACCGATTCGCCGATGCGCTGACCGAGATGGCGAGCTAATTCGATTCGATGCCAGCGTTATATCGGCCGCGTCTCGCCGTCGGAGGACCTCCCAGTCATCTGGAAGATAACCCGATGCGCCAGTTGGACAGCATGGTCGGCGAAGCGCTCGTAGTACCGACCCAGCAGCGTCACGTCGACGGCGGCGGCCACACCGTGCTTCCATTCGCGATCCATCATCAGGGTGAATAGGTGGCGATGCAGGTCATCCATCGCGTCGTCTTCTCTGCGGATGCGCGCGGCCTTTCTCGGGTCGCGCGACAACAGCACCTCTTGCGAGCTGTTACCTAATTTGACTGCGATCCTGCCCATTTCAGCGAAATACCCGTTGACCTCTTCGGGCAATGCATGCTGGGGATGACGCCAGCGGGTGATCTCGGCGACGTGTAGGGCCAGCGCGGCCATCCTGTCGATGTCGACCGTCATTCGGAGGGCGCTGACGATCGCCCGCAGGTCATTGGCAACCGGCGCTCGGAGAGGCGCCAGCAGCACAAACGCGTTCTCCTCGGCGACGGCGCTCATCGCGGCGATTTTGTCGTGGTCGCTGAGAACCTGTTCTGCCACTAACAGATCCGCCTGCAGCAGGGCCTCGGTTGCGTGTTCCATGGCAACTCCGGCCAGCCCACACATCTCGCCGAGGTGCTCGGTTAACCTCGCGAGTTCCGTATGATAGGCGGTTCGCATTCCACTCAAGATACGTTGTCAACCTTGACGATACAGTAAAGAGAGATGTGAAGTCGCATTGAACGGCCGCCTACGTTTGATCCCGACGGCTATTGGCACGAGCCTGAACTCACCCGCGTTGGACGAGATCCCGCGTGGAACTCTCGAAATTTCAGTACTTCAACACGCCTTTGTCGACGGGGATCTGCGCTCCCGTCAAGGTGCCGGAGCCGTCGCCGGCCAGGAACGCCACCACGTCGGAAACCTCTTCTGAGCTCATAAAACCATTGGGCTGCAGCAGCATTGGTCCGAAGCTGTGGATGTAGTGGGGATGCTTGCCGAAGATCTCCGTCATCAATTCAGGCTCGATCATCGGCGTACCGACCGAGTAGGGATGGATGGAATTGACCCGAATGCCGAACTCGCTCAGCTCGATTGCGAGCGTGTTGGTCAGCGCGACGAGGCCATGCTTGGACGCGGCATAGTGGCCGTTGCCCGGGGTGGCCTTCAGCCCGGCCGACGAGCTGACCACGACGATGGAGCCGCCGTTGCCGGCTTCGATCATCGCGGGGATCGCCGCGCGCAGGGTGCGAAACGTGCCCGTCAGGTTGACGTCGATGACGGTGTCCCACTGCTCGTCGGTCAACTCCCAGATCCGTCCCCAACTGAGTACGCCCGCGTTGGCGATCAGGATGTCGAGCCGGCCGAACTGCTCGACGCCGTCGCTCACCAGCTGCCGCACCGCGGCATCGTCGCGAATGTCGACCTCGCGCGCTAATACCTTGCGCCCTTCGGCTTCCACAGCCCGCACGGTCTCGGCGAGATCCTCCGGCGTGGCGGCCGGATAGCCGATGCTGTCGGACACCGGCGCGCAGATGTCGAGGGCGATGATGTCGGCACCCTCTCGAGCCAGCCGGACCGCATGCGCCCGGCCCTGACCGCGCGCGGCACCGGTAATCAACGCCACCCGCCCTTGCAATGCCCCGGATGCACCAGACACAACAGCCCCTTTCACCGACTGTCGATCAGGCTAGCAGCGAAACTGAAACGTGTTTCAGCCCGGCGACGATGCAGCCGGAACGGCTGAGGAGAAGCCGGGTAATTCAGCTTCGGCCCGGCGACGATGCAGAGCGAAGCGACGAGGAGGAGCCGGGCAGTCTAATCGCCTACCGGGTCGTGGCTACGGTCAGATGTCGGAGATGATCTGCGCCCGTTTGCTGGCGTATTCCTCGGCGCTCAACGCACCGGATTTGTGCAGCGTCTCCAACTCCTGCAGCCGCTGAGCAACGGACGCCTGCGGTGGCGCCACCCCCGCCGCCGCGGCTCCCACCCCGGCCGCGGCGGGTGCGGGCTGCTGCTGAGCGGCGGCGCGCCGCACCACGGCCATGATCTGTTGACGCACGGCCGGATAGTTGCGGATGTCGACCGTGCCGCTGAAAGGCAGGTTGTTGGCTTTGTAGATCTGCAGGATTTCCATCAGCGGGCCGGCCTGCCCGCTCAGATCGTAGGTCCTGTTGTCCTCGGTGCTCGTGAACTGCGCGGGAACCACGCCGCAGATCAATCCGCTTGCTTGCCAGTCGATCTCGAAGTCACGCGTGTTCGGGTCCACCCACACGACGAGCTTGCGCGCCGTCACGATGGCCTGTTTGGTGATGTCGACGGTAACCCGCTTGCGGCTGTCGAACTCGAACCCGGGTCCGCTGATGTGCAGGTCCAAATTGACGACCGGCCGCTCGTTGATGCGCATGCCGGTTTCACCCAGCCCGGTGATCTGGGCCATCGTCAGCACCCCGGTCTGGTGCAGAGCGGCGCTTTTGGCCGACGACTGGGCGCCGCGGTTGGCCAGCCACAACGCGACCACCACATCGGCGACCGTGATCAGCAGCCCGACCCACAGCAGCCACGAGGTGCTCTGCTGGACCATCGAGGTCGCATCGGTGCCAAAAGAACCCATCATGCTGGGCAGCACGAAGTACGTGATGAGAAAGATCGGGCCGACCAATCCTCCACACACCAGGACGACGATCTGGGCTCTGATATAGCGCGCTAGCATGGCATGCTCCTACGTCGGCCGAACCCGGACGATGATGCAGGTCAGCGTATCGCCGTGGAGCGGGAAATGTGCTGCTCTGGAGCGAATTGTCGGTTTGCTGTCACGACCAGGAAAGCGCCACTTCACGCAAAACGGCGCCCACCCCCTCGGGTGAGCGCCGCTTGCTGTCGAACTACTTGATGATCTTGGTAACCCGGCCGGCGCCGACGGTACGGCCACCCTCGCGGATGGCGAACCGCAGACCCTCGTCCATGGCGACGGGCTGGATCAGCTTCACCGAGATGTCGGTGTTGTCACCGGGCATCACCATCTCGGTACCCTCCGGCAGCGTCACCACACCGGTCACGTCGGTGGTGCGGAAGTAGAACTGCGGACGGTAGTTGTTGAAGAACGGCGTATGCCGGCCGCCTTCGTCCTTGGACAGGATGTAGACGCTGCCCTCGAACTCGGTGTGCGGCGTGGTGGTGCCGGGCTTGACCACGACCTGGCCGCGCTCGACGTCCTCACGCTTGATACCACGCAGCAGCAGCCCGACGTTGTCGCCTGCCTGGCCCTGGTCGAGCAGCTTGCGGAACATCTCCACACCGGTGACCGTGGTCTTGGCGCTGGTCGGCTTGATCCCGACGATCTCGACTTCCTCGTTCACATTGATCACGCCGCGCTCGACACGACCGGTTACCACGGTGCCGCGGCCGGTGATGGTGAAGACGTCCTCGACGGGCATCAGGAACGGCTTGTCGGTGTCGCGGACCGGGTCCGGGATCGACTCGTCGACAGCGTCCATGAGCTCCTCGACGGTCTTGACCCACTTCTCGTCACCCTCGAGCGCCTTGAGCGCCGATACCTTGATCACCGGGGCGTCCTCGTCGAACTCCTGGGCGGCCAGCAGCTCGCGGACCTCCAGCTCGACGAGCTCAAGCAGCTCTTCGTCGTCGACCATGTCGGCCTTGTTCAGCGCGACCAGGATGTAGGGCACGCCGACCTGGCGGGCGAGCAGCACGTGCTCGCGGGTCTGCGGCATCGGGCCGTCGGTGGCGGCGACCACCAGGATCGCGCCGTCCATCTGGGCGGCGCCGGTGATCATGTTCTTGATGTAGTCGGCGTGGCCCGGTGCGTCGACGTGCGCATAGTGACGCTTCTCGGTCTGGTACTCCACGTGGGAGATGTTGATGGTGATACCGCGCTGACGCTCCTCGGGCGCATTGTCGATCTGGTCGAATGCGCGCGACTCGTTCAACGTCGGGTACTTGTCGTGCAGAACCTTGGTGATAGCCGCGGTCAGTGTGGTCTTGCCGTGGTCAACGTGACCGATGGTCCCGATGTTGACGTGCGGCTTCGTCCGCTCGAACTTCGCCTTCGCCACTTCTGTGTCCTCCTGGACTTGTTGGTGCTTGTTAAAG
>NZ_DATFZD010000434.1:0-2260 GCF_035314665.1 Mycobacterium sp.
ACGAAGTAGTAGGCCCGCATCATCCAATGTCCGAACCGGTGCCAGGCCTCCATCAGCCGCTCGTCCTGGGCCGCCGACATTTCGCGCAGGTAACCGGCCGCCTCGGTGCGGACGCCGTGATAATCGCGCTCGAGCTTGTCCGCCGCCTCGCGCAGCCGCTCGTCGAACCACGGTTCGCTCAGCAGCTGGATGACCTCGGGGGTGTCCGAACCGACCGGGCCGGGCGGCTCCTCGACCATTCCCACGCGCTGCAGTAGCCGCCTGACACGCACTCGGTCCAGTGCGGCGACGACGCTCTTCTGAGCACGCAGTGTCTCGGTCATCCGCCTGCTCCTCACCGAGCGGTGCGGGGGCTTTGCGTCTGGGCACCCGGCTTGACCGGGATCGCTGTCATCGCCCGCTCGGCCATCGCCGTGATCGTCAGCTGGTTGGTTCCCAGCGCGCCGGCAGCGACGACGACACCGCGTGCGCTCTGCGTCCGGCGGTCCTTGCGTATCCAGGAGCCGGTGTGTTCGCTGGTCACGGCATACCCGTCTGAACCATCCGCCGCCCCCAGCGGCCTAATCGATATGACCGTGCGTTCGGGATCGATCCGAACACCCAGGCGCTCGGCGAACCAGAGATAGTTTTTCGGCAGGGTGTTCTTGGCATTGTTGCGGCAGCCCAACAGACACAACCCGCATTCAATGCAGCCGACCGGGCCGGACCGTCGCCGCCGAAGTACGGATCAGCCTGTTCTACGCCGGGCTCGCCGAAGTAAACGCCGACGGTCACTGGGCGGACCGTGTCGGCTACCCCGAGATCGACCGCAATCGCGCCCATCGCCTCATCGGCGGGCGGGCGGTGCGGCTGCGGCACGGCGCCGAGCATGGCCTCGGCCAACTCGTAGTACTTCTCCAGATCCGGGGCGTCTCCGCAGACCCTGTCCGTCGCCGCGATGCGAATCCGCGCCTTCGCGGTCAGGTCCTCGCCGCTCGTGAACGGAGGAACGACCTGTGTCATGCCGGCCATGTTAGCTCTTGCTCAATCGACTGTACAGCTATATGTTAACCTATACGTTCGTATAGTGAGGCGATGTGCCTGACCCGCTGACCGGAGTTCGCGTGGTGACGCTCGCCGTGAACTTGCCCGGCCCATTGGCGGCCGCCCGTTTGGCAAGCTTCGGTGCCGACGTGACCAAGGTCGAGCCACCACACGGTGATCCGCTCGCGACGGCCTCGCCCAGTTGGTACAAGCAGCTCACCGCGGATCAGCGGGTGATCGTTCTCGATCTCAAGTCGTCGTCGGAGCGCGCTGCACTCGACGCCGAACTTGTGCAGGCGGCATCGTCAAGTTGTTGGTCTGGTGTGGTGCTGCCAGGATTGGTCGGTGGCGATTGCGGCAAGATACAAGGGCTATCGGTATCCGATCGAGATCATCGGGCACGCGGTGTGGCTGTATCACCGTTTTGCGCTGAGCCTGCGCGACGTTGAGGAGCTGATGTTGGCCCGCGGTGTGGTGCTCACCTACGAGACGATCCGATCCTGGTGTGCCAAGTTCGGGACGGACTACGCCAACCAGCTGCGTCGGCGCCGACCTTGCCCCGGCGATAAATGGCACCTCGATGAGGTTTTCATCAAGATCAACGGCATCACGCATTACCTGTGGCGCGCGGTCGACCAGCACGGCAACGTGCTCGACATCCTGGTCCAGTCGCGGCGAAACGCCAAAGCAGCCAAGCGATTTTTCCGCAAGCTGCTCAAGGGCCTGCGGTATGTGCCGCGGGTGATTGTCACCGACAAGCTGGCCAGCTACGGGGTCGCTCACCGCGAGCTGGTTCCGTCGGTGACCCATCGCCGCTCGAAATACCTCAATAACCGGGCTGAGAACTCCCATCAGCCGACCAGAATCCGGGAACGGGTGATGAAACGCTTCGCCTCGCCCGGGCAGGCTCAACGGTTCCTGTTTGCGTTCAGCCACATCCGAGAGCACTTTGGTTCCCGTCGTCATCTGATGAGTGCACCCCAATGGCGATCCGAGATGACCAACCGCTTCGGGGTCTGGCACGAAATCACAGCCGCTGCAGCGGCATGAAAAACGCAGTTAGCCACTACATTCCACTACCGAAACCACTCACATCGACTGCACCACAAGCATTCTCAAATAACTTGACGATGCCAACAGAACAATACGGTGCGAGGGATCTATTGCGAAGCAGTCCGTTTCGCGATATTCCACTGCGTTTCGGCCGATACCAGCAATTAGAACACGACGACACAAC
>NZ_DATFZD010000435.1:0-3701 GCF_035314665.1 Mycobacterium sp.
GGGTATATCCGCCGAGCAGAAGTCGATCATTTTCATGGATCCACCGGAGCACCGCCACATGCGCAGCCTGCTCAACAAGGCCTTCACGCCGCGGGCCATTCAATCGCAGCATGACACGGTCGTCGAGGTCATCGACAAATACCTGAGCGCCGCCGATCCCGACGAGTTCGACGTCGTACAGGACTTCTCCGGGCCGTTCCCCGTCGAAGTCATCACCACGATGGCCGGAGTGCCAGAGGAATACCGCCAACAGGTGCGGCACTGGATCGACACCAGCCTGCACCGCGAACCGGGACAGATCGAAATCAGCGAAGCCGGCATGCAGGCCAACATCGACACCGCGATGTATTACTTCGGGCTGGTGCAGGAACGGCGGGAAAACCGGCACGACGACATGATCAGCAAGCTGATCGCCGCCGAAATCCCCGGCGAGGACGGTCAGACTCGCAAGCTCGACGATATTGAAATATGCGGGTTTGCCACGCTTCTAGGCGGGGCCGGCGCCGAGACCGTCACCAAGTTGATCGGCAGCGCGGCCGTGCTCTTCGCCCGCAACCCAGACCAGTGGGAGAAGCTGAAGGACGACCGTAGCAAGCTCCCGGGCGCCGTCGAAGAATTGTTGCGCTACGAGGGACCAGTTCAGTACAACGTCCGCTGGACCTTGAAAGAGGCACATACCAGCGGTGGCACGATTCCCGCCGGCAAGCCGGTGTTCTTGATGAAGGCCGCGGCGAACCGAGACCCCGACGCCTTCACCGACGCCGACACCTTCGACATCGACCGTGACCAGACCGAGGCCCAGCACCTCGGTCTGGGGTATGGAATTCACAGTTGCCTGGGCGCGGCGCTAGCTCGGATGGAAAGCCGCATCGCACTGGAGAAGCTCCTCGACTTCATGCCCCGCTACGAGGTGAATTGGGAGGGCTGCAAACGGGTCACCATGCAAAACGTCGCGGGCTGGCTGAACGTACCGGTGAAGGTATTGCGGTGAGAGGGCTTGAATGACCAAGAAGATCGAAGTCGACTGGGGGCTGTGCGAAAGCAACGGGGTGTGTATGGGCATCATCCCGGAGGTGTTCCGGCTCGAGGATGACGACACGCTGACCGTGCTACAAGAGGACGTCACGCCCGAGAACGAAGAGCAGGTGCGCGACGCAGTCCGGCAATGCCCGCGACAGGCCATCTCAATCGTCGAATAACGGCTGACGGCTTCGTTCGCCGTTTCTTGTCGAACCCCGTACATAATGCGTCTGGGTGCCTTGTGTTCGTCGGCACATTTTTGGCGTCCCCGCGTTGTTGGAACAGCTAATGACCGCAAGAGGCGTCGCCGCGACGATGAGGTGATCACTTCCCATCAGACGAAGGGAGTTTGTGATGGGCACGACTGTTCTACAGGTAGGTGAAGTTCCGCCGCCGCTCGCCGAGGCGCTTGTCCGTGGCCATGAAAAAGTCCCCACTGGTGGCCAAGTGGAGGTCCCCACTGGTGGCCAGATAAAAGTCCCCACCCCGTGTTCGTCGTGTCGATCAGGAACTGCTGGCCCAGGTGGTGACGGTGAAGGTGCCAACCACACACCATCACCACCGGGGAGTTCCATTGAAGTCTGCGAGGGACCGCATGGACATCATTTCTGCCTATCAACAACTCGGGTCATTCCGAGGCGCCGCCGAGCTGTGCGGCACCACCCACAAGACCGTCAAACGGGTCGTGGAGAAGTTCGAAGCCGGCGAGACCGCACCACCGCGGGCTGAGCGGGCCCGTAACTACGATGCGGTGGCCGAGCTGGTCGCCGAACGCGTCGCGAAGTCGGCGGGCCGGATGTCGGCGAAGCGGATGTTGCCGATCGCTCGCGCTGCTGGCTATGAGGGTTCGGAGCGTAACTTCCGCCGGTTGGTTGCGGTGTCGAAGACATTGTGGCGCAGCGAGAATCACCGGGGCCGCCGCCCGGCGGTGTGGTCGCCGGGTGAGTATCTGGTGATCGACTGGGCCGAAGCCGCGCCCGGGCTGTTCTTATTCTGCGCGGTGCTGGCGTTCTCCCGGTGGCGGTTCGTGGCGTTCGCCACCGATCAACGGGCGTCGACGACACTGGCGCTGATCGCCGAAGCATTGGCTGCGATCGGCGGTGTCCCGGCCCGGGTGCTGGCCGACCGGATGGCGTGTTTGAAGGGCGGCGTAGTGGCGAATGTGGTGATTCCTACGGCCGAATATGTCCGGTTGGCGAGCCATTACGGGTTCGCACCGGATTTCTGCCATGCATCCGATCCCGAATCGAAGGGCATCGTGGAGAACTTGTGCGGCTACGCTCAACGCGATCTGGCGGTGCCGCTGCTCACCGACGCTGCCATCACCGGGACACCGGTTGACGTGCGGGCCGCCAACGCCGCGGCCAGGGCGTGGTGCGTTGAGGTCAATGCCGCGGTCCATTCGGAGATCATGGCGGTGCCCGACGAGCGGCTGCTCATCGAACGTGAACTCCTGCAACCATTGCCGTCGCTGCGTCTGCAGATCGGGGCGCCCTCGGTGCTGCGTAAGGTCGACCGGCTGTCCTGCATCCGGTATGCCTCGGCCCGCTACTCGGTGCCCACCCGGCTGATCGGAGCCAGCGTGGCCGTGGTGGTCGATCACGGGGCGGTCTGCCTCGTCGAGCCCACGACCGGGATGATCGTGGCTGAGCACGAACTGGGTGCCCCGGGCACCGCGTCGATCAGCGATGCCCACTACGACGGGCCACGACCGGCGCCCAACCGCGGGCCACGCCCGAAAACGACCATCGAGAAGCAGTTCTGCGACCTCGGTGCCGACGCCCAAGCGTTCCTGGTCGGGGCCGCCGCGATCGGCAACACCCGCCTGGGTTCTGAGCTGGAGATCCTGCTGGCACTGGGCGCTGCCCATGGTGAACAGGCATTGGTGGCGGCGTTGCGCCGGGCGGTGGCGTTCCGGCGGTTCCGTGCGACCGATGTCCGCTCGATCCTGGCCGCCGGGGCGGGAACACCCCAGCCCCGCCCCGCTGGGGATGCGTTGATCCTCGACCTGCCGGTCGCCCCGACGCGTTCGTTGGATGCCTACAAGGTCACCCCGGCCGCCGATGGTGGTGTGAGTTCATGACAACCACATCGGCCAAGGCAACCAAACCCGTTGCACCGCTCTCTGTTCCAGAACTGGCTGCCGATCTCGACGCCGGGTTGCGTCGGCTCAAGCTCGCAGCGATCCGGCGCACCGCACCCGAGGTCCTGCAGACGGCCAAGACCCAACGCTGGACCCCCGAAGAGGTGCTGCGGACCCTGGTCGAAACCGAACTGGCCGCCCGCGATGCCTCCAACGTCGTCAACCGGCTCAAGACCGCCGGGTTCCCAGTCGCCAAAACGTTGGAGTCGTTCGACGTGGCCGCCTCCTCAATTCAGCCGAAGGTGTTCGCCTACCTGTCCAGCCTGGAATGGGTTCGCGCACAATCCAACCTGGCGATTATCGGACCGGCCGGGACCGGGAAATCCCACACCCTGATCGGTCTCGGGATCGCCGCCATCCACGCCGGGCACAAGGCCCGCTACTTCACCGCCGCCGACCTCGTCGAAACCCTCTACCGAGGCCTTGCCGACAACACCGTCGGCAAGATCATCGAATCCCTGCTGCGCGTCGACCTGATCATCCTCGACGAACTCGGCTTCGCCCCGCTCGACGACACCGCGACCCAACTGCTGTTCCG
>NZ_DATFZD010000436.1:0-8890 GCF_035314665.1 Mycobacterium sp.
TGGCTACATGGCAGACGGAGCAGACATAATCACGTCGATCGACCAGGCTCTCGGCGACGGCGACGTGTGGGTGATCGGCGGCGAGCAGCTCTTCGCGCAGGCGCTGCCGTTGGCGGACCGGTGTGAGGTCACCGAGGTGGACGTCCCGATCGGCCGCGACGACTCCGACGTGGTGGCGCCCGTGCTCGACGAGAGATGGATCGCCGAGGACGCGGACTGGCAGACCAGCAGCAGCGGGCTGCGCTACCGGTTCAGCAGCTACCACCGCATCTCATGACGCGGCTGGCCCTGGTGCAGGCGCGCCGGGTCGCCGTCGCCGCGCAGGGATTTACCGAGCCCAAGCCGCGGGGGGCGCGGTCACGCGTGCGCATCTGCGACGTCTGATCTCGAGAATCCAAGCCCTCCAGCTTGATTCGGTCTCTGTTGCCGTCCGCGCCCACTACGCGCCGGTGTTCAGCAGGCTCGGTCCCTACGACCGCGACGTGCTGGACCGGGCCGCCTGGAGCCACACTGCGCGCTCGTCACGAATGCTGGTGGAGTACTGGGCACACGAGGCCGCGCTGATGGCAATCGACGACTGGCCGCTGCTGCGCTGGCGGATGCGCCGGTACCGGCACGGACACTTTGATTTAGGACGCACATCGCACCAACCCCGAAAACTGGCGGCCAGGTAGAAGCCGCCTACGAAATGGTCGTCGAGGTGCCGCAGCGCATCCTGTACACCACCGCGTTCAGGGCCATGCTGCTCGACTACACCGACCGGCTTTCACGACCGGCGCCGCTTAGTTCGATCCCAGCCGGGACCACCCATATCGCCAGGTCACACCATATTTCCGAGACATTCAGCGGGACCCCGTGCCAAATACTGTGCCAAACGACCGTGATCGGGTGGTGCGGGTGCTGAACATCACCGCCACCACCACCACTCAAGCTCAACCCGATCACCTTCCGCGCGGGGAGTCGGGACCATCGGCCCTATCCCCGCCGGGTTCGGGATCCACATTCTGATGCCGAAGGCATCCACGACTCGTTTCAATCTAAAAGGGAGCAGATCACATGACAGAGAGCACCGAGAAGAAGACCGTGGTGGAACGAGCGGCAGGCCTGTCCGACGACATGCTCGAATCGGTCGACGCCGGACGGCAAGCCGTGATCGAGGCTGTGCGCAAGTTCGTTGGCACCCTCGAGGAGGAGACTCCGGCGCTCGCAGACCCGTCGCGGCGTAAGGCCGTGATTGACGCGGCCGTGGGCTTGACCGACGAACTCTCTAAGGCGCTGATCGAGTTAGTGCGCAGCGTCATGGCCGGCGCGAGCGAGGCGCTGACGCCTGGGCGGCACACATCCTAGTGAACGACCGCCCCTGAAGTGGTCGGGGCCCTGTGACTCGGACTCACAAGGTCCGGGGCCCCGGCCACGTCCACTAGCTCCGAATTCGTATGGGTGAGGGGAGTGGGGGATGACCTAGGCGCGTGGCGAGCACGGGCCGACGAGGACCAACAAGTGAGCCAAAAGGACAACGACCAGACGTCTGACGACGTCACCAGGGAAACTACCCCCGCTCTCCGCGGCGACTTACTAGGCGGGCTCGACGATTCGGTCGCTGCCGCTGCCGAGGCCGGCTGCATTCGTGCCCTTGTCTCCCGCGCACGAGGTGATCGGGCTGGCCGTGTATCAGCCGTACCCGGCAGCGTCGGGCAGACGTCCCCAAAACGGGGCCGGTGCGCCCCGTAGAGCCACGAACAGCCCCTGCCCTGGGTGTGTGGGGGTGGTGCCCGAGGCTCTGGCAGAAACGAGTCTTGAATGGCTCGACATCAGAATGCGCTCCGACCCCGGCGTTCGGTAGGGGCGATGGTCTGCTCCGCCTGATGTCGAGACGTCGGGCGGAAAGGCGACAGGGGACCTTCGTTTGCTTAGACAAGCATTTGGGGACCCAAAGACTCTAAATAGTCCGTCGACACAGTCCGTCGACTGGAACGTGTCGTCAACCGTCGGCGGATCGGCGGCTAAATTGACGGCATGTATCTGATCACCTGGCCCGCCAGAGGCGACGTCAGCCCCTCCGTTGTCGAGCTGCTGCGGGGCAAGGGGGAGCCGGTCCGGGCGATGGTGCACTCCGACGACGCCCTCGCGGACCGGCTTCGCGAACTCGGCGCCGAGGTCGTCGTGGGTGAGCTCACCAGTCCGGCCGACGTCGTCGACGCGCTGCGGGATGTCACGCGCATGTTCTTAAACGCGAGCATCTCGTTCGACTACCTCCAGGAGACGGCGATCGTCTGCGCGGCGGCCCGCGAGCTGGGTGACCTCGAGGTGATCGTCAACATGTCGCAGATGACGGTTTCGCAGATGACCCTGACCGGCAGCGAAGCGGATCGCGAG
This sequence comes from Mycobacterium sp., assembly GCF_035314665.1. Lineage (GTDB taxonomy): Bacteria > Actinomycetota > Actinomycetes > Mycobacteriales > Mycobacteriaceae > Mycobacterium. Next base: position 2,377 of record NZ_DATFZD010000436.1, read on the forward strand.
CAGCGGCTGCACTGGCTCTCCGAGCAGATCATGAACTGGTCCGGTGTTCCCGTGGTCCACGTGCGTCCAACGGTGTTGCTGAACAACCCGCTGTTCACGGTGGTGGCCAGGCGATCCGTCCGCGAGCACGATGTGCTGGCTCTGCCGTTCGGCACCGGCCGCACGTCACCGATCGCCCCCGAGGACGTGGCACGCGTGGTCGCGGCCCTGCTGCTGAACCCGCCGAAGGCTGGCCAGGTCTACGGGCTGACTGGTCCGCAGGTGCTCGACATCAAAGATCTGGCCGAACAGTACTCGCGCGCGCTGGGACGGCCGATCACCGCGGAAGACATCCCCTACGACGACTGGGTGCGCCAGTACCTGCGGACCTCGGGCCTGGCCGACCTCGATCAGCAACACATCGCGACCGTGGCGCGTCTGCATCGCGAGAATCGCTACGACCGCGAGACCCATGACGTCGAACAGGTCACCGGTCAACCCGCGCAGACCGTCGAGCAGTACGTCGCCTCGCACCCGGAACTGTTTGCCTAGATCCCCTGCCGTTGGGGACTTTCGCCGCAAACCGGTCTTGCGGGCCGTGGCGGATACGCGGGAGGCACGCATGTCGTACTCCCACAGCGCCGCCTGGGTCTCGCGGTCGGGCTGGGCGTGCGGTCATGGTTGGTACGGCTCCTCGCCTTGCGCGCGCCGGATGTTGTCCTGCTCGTGATAGGTGGCGTTCGGGCACCAGATGATCGGCCAATCGCGCACACCCAGACTTTCGGAGTCACCCGCGTGGGAAAGGACCATCACCTGGTCGTGCTCGGGGAACATCACCCGGTAGCCACCCGTGACACACACGGCCAACGCGCCACGAAGGGGTTCTCGACGCACAGTGCCGATCGGCTCGTGTTCCTGGGCGCTCACTGGCCCTCCTCTGTCACGTTCTTGCCCATAAGCACGTCGAGCAACCGCTCGTCCGTCTCCGGGAAGGCTCTCCCCAATATCCCTCAAAGCATCGGCTTGAAGTGAGACTTCGCAAGGCATCTGGGACCGATGGCGAGCTTTGCAGTACGGTTCTCAGCTGGGTCACGACGGGTCGATCAAGTGGGCCAGCAGCCCCAGTGCGTGGGCGGTGTCCCGCCCGTCTGGCACCCCGGCGACGGTCTCGGCCACCGTCCGCAGAGCTGCGGCCATCTCACGCCGCTGCGGCGGGTCCAGGGCGGCCAAGTCATCGAGCAGGGCGCGTGGGACTTCTCGGCGCCGGGACATGACTCCTCACGGGGTCGAAGGGATGGGATACCCGACCCCCCACGGAAGATGACCCAGGTGATCCATAGATCACTTGAAGTATCCACCAGGCGGGCGTCCCGCGACCGCCCCGTGAACACCGGAACGGGTCCCCATCTCCCCTCGGTGGCGGCCTGGCCCGACCGCGCCGCCAGCGCATAACGTCGTCGTATGGCAGCAGCACCCGACAGCGACCACGCGGGCACACGACGACCCGGTCCACTGGGCAACGTCATCAGGCCGTTCCGGAGAACCGGCCGTTACGGTCTACTGGGTAACCTCGTCAGGCCGTTCCGGAGGACCGGCCGTTACTTCGCCCAGTCCCGGCGCGACTATCGCGACCATCAGCCAGATGAGCTTCCGGTTGCGCGACCCACTCTCGCGCTTGCCACGCAAGTGTTCCGCGACGAGATTGTCCTTCTCGGCTTCCGGATGTCCCGGCCCGTCAGCGACCGGCATGCGTTCCAACGGATCGACGCCGAAATCAGCGCAGCGATCGAGTTCTACGGACAGCACGGGTGGCTGGACAAGCCGGAAGGGTTTTTCGAAGCCCCGCCACCTCTGACGGACGCAACAGTCCGGCCGGTGACGACACGCCGACGCTCCTACGAACGCATGGTTTTCGACAGCGGGTACCAACCGCGCCCAGGCGAACCGGGCCGCGAGCGGTGGCTGGGCTACACCGCCAACAACCGGGAGTATTCGCTGCTGCTGCGGTACAGCGAGCCACGACCCTGGCTGGTGTGTGTACACGGCGCGGTGATGGGCAGGGGCGCGCTGGATCTCAGGCTGTTCCGTGCCTGGCATCTGCACGAGAACCTCGGCCTCAATGTGGTCCTCCCCGTCCTTCCGATGCACGGTCCCCGTGCGCGCGGACTGCCGAAGGGTGCGGCATTCCCGGGCGAGGATGTGCTCGACGACGTCCATGCTGCGGCTCAGGCGGTGTGGGATATCCGGCGTCTGCTGTCCTGGATACGCGCGCAGGAACCCGACTCACCGATTGGCCTGAACAGCATGTCCCTCGGCGGCTACATCGCGTCGCTAGTCGCCAGCCTGGAGGACGGCCTCACATGCGCGATCCTCGGCGTCCCGGTCGCCAATATCATCGAGGTGCTCGGACGCCACGCCAGCCTCGGTCGCGACGATCCGCGCCGTCACACGGTGGCACGGGCAGAACCCCTCGGTCGGATGGTCTCACCCCTGTCACTGACACCGCGCGTACCGATGCGGGGTCGTTTCATCTACGCCGGGATCGCCGACCAGGTCGTGCACCCGCGCGATCAGGTCATGCGGCTGTGGGAACACTGGGGCAGGCCCGAGATCGTGTGGTATCACGGGGGCCATACCGGATTCTTGCGGTCGCGCCCGGTGCGGCGGTTCGTCGACGACGCGCTCGCGCAGTCGGGCCTCGTCGAGAAGAAGTGACCGCCGCTGGCCCCGGCAGCGTCGCCCTCGCGCCAGGCCGTACCCGGCAGCGTCGGGCAGACGCCCCCAAAACGGGGCCTGTGCGCCCCGAGAGCCACGAACGCCCCCTGGGTCGGGGTGAGGCTTCGGGTTCTCCTGATGCCTGGGGAGTGGCGTATGTTCTCGACCGCTGAAGCCGACAAAGCGCGCGAGTGGGTTGTTGGCGGGGGTGTCACGGCGCGGATGTAGACGTGCCCGGTCGAAGGGTTCACGAAATGTCACGCTGGCCGTTCACCCCGGGCATCAGCCGCCCGCACTCGTCTTTTCTCGCCCGACTACTTCCGGCTGTCGGCGCAGCAGGTCAAGCCGGCCGTCGCGAAGCTCGTGTCGGCCGGAGAGCTGGAACCAGTCGAGGTCGAGGGCTGGACATCGCCGGCCTACCTGAGGGCCGGCCAGAGCGTGCCACGACGGGATCGTGGCACCGCGCTGTTGTGCCCGTTCGACCCGCTGATCTTCTTCCGGCCACGGGTGCAGCGGCTGTTCGACTTCCACTACCGCATCGAGATCTATACGCCGGCCCCCAAGCGCGAATACGGCTACTACGTCTGGCCGCTGCTGCTCGACGGCCAGCTCGTCGGGCACGTCGACCTGAAGGCCGAACGCGCCCGCAGCGCGCTGCACGTCGTCGGTGCGTTCGTCGAACCGGGACGGGCCCCGTCGCAGGTGGCCCCTGCGCTGGCCGGTGAGCTGCAGTCGATGGCGTCGTGGCTGGAGCTGGGCGAGGTGACGGTCGGCCGGCGGGGTGATTTGGCGGAGGCGCTGGCGCACGCTTTAGGGTGAGCCGTGGCCGAGACCGCGCCGCTGCGGGTGCAACTGATCGCCAAGACGGAGTTCTTGCCGCCGCCGGACGTGCCGTGGGGCACCGACGCCGACGGCGGTGCCGCGCTGGTCGAGTTCGCCGGACGGGCCTGCTACCAGAGCTGGTCCAAGCCGAATCCGCGCACCGCGACGAACGCCTCCTACCTGCGCCACATCATCGACGTCGGGCACTTCTCGGTGCTCGAGCACGCGTCGGTGTCGTTCTACATCACCGGCATCTCCCGCTCGTGCACGCACGAGCTGATCCGGCACCGGCATTTCTCGTACTCGCAGCTGTCGCAACGATTCGTCCCCGAACGGGATTCGCAGGTTGTGCTGCCTCCGGGAATAGAGGGCGACCCGGAGTTGCAGGAGCTATTCCTGCGGGCCGCCGACGCCAGCCGCGAGGCCTACGACGAGCTGCTGACCAGGCTGGAAGCGAAGTTCTCCGAAGTGCCGAACGCCGTCTTGCGGCGTAAGCAGGTGCGGCAGGCCGCCCGCGCCGTCCTGCCCAATGCCACCGAGACCCGCATCGTCGTGACCGGCAACTACCGCGCCTGGCGGCACTTCATCGCGATGCGGGCCAGCGAGCACGCCGACGTGGAGATTCGTCGGCTGGCGATCGAATGCCTTCGCCAGCTGACCGATGTCGCGCCGGCGGCGTTCGCGGACTTCGAGATCACCACGTTGGCGGACGGCACACAGGTCGCCACGTCGCCTTTAGCCACCGAAGCCTGACGTGGCCGAAACCGGGCGGCCCGCAGGTGGCCATCAGGCAGGGTCCACCGAGACCCGAGGAGGGCCGGGTAACCTTGGCGCCGTGAGCAACGGCGGGATCGACGTCAGCGCGCGCCTGGGCACCGTGCTGACCGCGATGGTTACTCCGTTCGGCGCGGACGGCTCTCTCGACCTGGCGGCCGCCGCTCGTCTGGCCACCCATCTGATCGACTCGGGCTGCGACGGTCTGGTGGTGTCAGGGACCACGGGCGAGTCGCCGACCACCACCGATGACGAAAAGCTCGCGCTGCTGCGCACGGTGCTCGACACCGTCGGCGACCGCGCCCGGGTGATCGCAGGCGCGGGCACCTACGACACCGCACACAGCGTTGCGCTGTCGCGAGCCTGCGAAGCCGAAGGCGCACACGGGTTGTTGATCGTGACGCCGTACTACTCGCGGCCGCCGCAGGCCGGGCTGCTGGCCCACTTCACGGCGGTTGCCGACGCGGTATCGATTCCCGTGCTGCTGTACGACATCCCGCCGCGATCGGTGGTGCCAATCGAGTTCGAAACCATCCGCGCGCTCGCCGCGCACCCAAACATCGTCGGTGTCAAGGACGCCAAGGGGGATCTGGCGGGCGGCGCCGACATCATCGCCTCAACGGGGCTGGCGTACTACTCCGGTGACGACCCGCTCAACCTGCCGTGGTTGGCGATGGGTGCCACCGGGTTCATCAGCGTGATCTCGCACGTTGCCACCGGGCAGCTAAGGGAACTGCTGTCCGCGTTCGGATCCGGCGATATCGCGACGGCCCGCAAGATCAGCGTCTCGTTGACCCCGCTGTACGCGGCGATGAAGCGGCTGGGCGGGGTGACGATGGCGAAGGCCGGCCTGCGCCTGCAGGGCATCGAGGTCGGTGACCCTCGACTGCCGCAGGTGCCCGCCACCCCGGAGCAGGTCGAGGCGCTGGCGGCGGATATGCGCGCGGCCTCGGTGCCCGTGTCGATGTCACCGGCCGAGCGGCTCCGGAGGTGAACTCCGACCTGAAGCCGCCCGGCCCATTGGCCCCGGGCGGCCTGCGGGTGACCGCACTGGGCGGAATCAGCGAAATCGGCCGGAACATGACGGTTTTCGAGCATCTGGGCAGGCTACTGATCGTGGACTGCGGGGTGCTGTTTCCGGGGCACGACGAGCCCGCGGTCGACCTGATCCTGCCCGACATGCGCCACATCGATGAGCGTCTCGACGACGTCGAGGCACTGGTGCTGACCCACGCCCACGAAGACCACATCGGCGCTATCCCATATCTGCTCAGACTGCGCCACGACATCCCGGTCGTCGGTTCGAAGTTCACGCTGGCGCTGGTTGAGGAAAAGTGCCGAGAGCACCGCATCAAACCCGTTCTCGCGGAGGTGTCCGAGGGCCGGCGCACCACCCACGGGGTATTCGACTGCGAATACTTCGCGGTCAATCACTCGATTCCCGACGCGCTTGCGGTCGCCATCTACACAGGCGCGGGGACCGTGCTGCACACCGGGGACATCAAGTTCGACCAGTTGCCGCTCGATGCCCGCCCCACCGACCTGCCGGGCATGTCGCGGCTCGGCGACATCGGCGTAGACCTGCTCCTGGTCGACTCCACCAACGCCGAATTGCCGGGTGTAGGCCCGTCGGAAAGCGAGATCGGCCCGACCTTGCACCGGCTGATCCGCTCAGCCGACGGCCGCGTCATCGTCGCGTGCTTCGCGTCCAATGTGGCCCGGGTGCAACAGATCATCGATGCGTCGGTGGCGTTGGGCCGAAAGGTCGCGTTCGTGGGCAGGTCGATGGTCCGCAACATGGGCATCGCCCGCGAGCTGGGCTTCCTGCACGTCGACGACGACGATGTGCTCGAGATCGGCGCCGCCGAGACGATGCCGCCGGAACGGGTCGTGCTGATCACCACCGGAACCCAGGGCGAACTGATGTCCGCGCTTGCCAGGATGTCGCGCGGCGAACATCGCAGTATCACGCTGACGTCCGGTGACCTGGTTGTGCTGTCGTCATCGCTGATCCCCGGTAACGAAGAAGCCGTCTATCAGGTGATCGACGCGCTCGCCAAGATCGGCGCACGCATTGTCACGAACAACCAACTGCGGGTGCATGTTTCGGGACACGCATACGCCGGCGAGCTGCTATTCCTCTACAACGGTGTGCGGCCGCGCAACGTGATGCCGGTGCACGGCACGTGGCGACACCTGCGCGCCAACGCCGAGTTGGCCGCCA
>NZ_DATFZD010000437.1:0-20806 GCF_035314665.1 Mycobacterium sp.
GCAGACGCGGCTGCGGGCGGGCTCGCCGATCCTTTTCTATCCCGCCGGGGCGCTTGCGCTTGCGGTGCTGGCGTTTTTGATGATGGGCGACGCGTTGCGTGACGTCCTGGAATCGACCTCACGAACGTGGCGGTCGTGACCGCCGGCGACGATGCAGAGCGCAGCGATGAGGAGGAGCGGCGCATGAGCCCGGCCGGCGGGCAGGCGCTGCTGAACGTCGCCGGCCTGGAAGTCAGGTTTGGCGACGATGCTCCCGCCGTCCGCAATGTCGAGCTGTCGGTGCGCAGCGGGCAGACCGTAGCCGTCGTCGGTGAATCGGGCTCGGGAAAGTCGACGACCGCGGCGGCGATCCTCGGACTGCTGGCACCGGGCGGACGAATCACCGCCGGTCGCATCGTGTTCGACGGCGTCGACATCGTATCGGCAGATCCGCGTCGGCTCCGCGCGATCAGGGGGACTGGTATCGGCTACGTGCCGCAGGACCCGACGACCAACCTCAACCCGGTGTGGAAGGTCGGCTTCCAGATCCGGGAGGCCCTGCGCGCCAACAACATCAGTGACACAAGGCGACGATCGCTGCAACTGCTCGACGACGTCGGGATGCCCGACCCGCCGACCCAAGTCGGACGGTATCCGCATCAGCTGTCCGGTGGGATGTGTCAGCGTGCGCTGATCGCGATCGGGCTGGCGGGCCGGCCGCGGCTGCTGATCGCCGACGAGCCGACGTCCGCACTCGACGTCACCGTGCAGCGGCAGGTGCTCGACCATCTGCAGCAGCTGGCCGCGGAACTAGGCACCGCGGTGCTGTTGATCACCCACGATCTCGCGCTGGCGGGCGAGCGGGCCGAACAGCTGGTCGTCATGCATCGCGGCCGCGTCGTAGAAACCGGTGCAGCGCAATCGATCTTGACCGACCCGCAGCATCCTTACACTCAACAATTGGTCGCCGCCGCACCGTCCATACACCCGGCGGGTAAGGCGTCGGCGCAACCGCGCACTGCCGCCGACGCCGACACGCGCGACCTCCTGGTCGCGGTCGGGCTCACCAAGACCTACCGGTCAACCCACGGAACACCATGGCGCAAAGCGGAATTCCGTGCTGTCGACGACGTGTCGTTTCGTCTGCGCAAAGCGACCACACTGGCGATTGTGGGCGAATCCGGATCGGGGAAATCCACCCTGGCCCGGATGGTGCTCGGTCTGCTTGCGCCGACCTCTGGGACGGTCACTTTCGACGGCCGCGACGTTGCCGCGCTGAACCGGCGCGAGGCCCTGGCGTTTCGCCGGCGAGTGCAGCCCGTCTTCCAAAACCCTTACAGCAGCCTGGATCCGATGTACACGGTGTTCCGTGCCATCGAGGAACCGCTGCGGATTCACCGCGTCGGTGACCGCCGCGGACGGCGCGCGAGGGTGCAAGAGTTGGTCGAACAGGTGGCGCTTCCATTGTCGGTGCTGGACAGGCGTCCCCGCGAGTTGTCGGGTGGACAGCGCCAACGCGTCGCGATCGCGCGAGCGCTGGCGTTGCGGCCCGAGGTGCTGGTCTGCGACGAGGCCGTCTCCGCACTCGACGTCCTGGTGCAGGCGCAGATACTCGAACTGCTCACCGAGCTCAAGGATGCGCTGGGCCTGAGTTATCTGTTCATCAGTCACGACTTGGCAGTCATTCGGCAGATCGCGGATGAGGTCCTGGTGATGAAGGCGGGCCGGGTAGTTGAGCACGCGTCCACCGACGAGGTGTTCACCCAGCCGAGGCACGACTACACCCGCCAACTGTTGGCGGCGATTCCCAGACCGTATGTTGACAGGTCGTGACCCGCGCCGGCGACGATGCAGAGCGAAGCGATGAGGAGGAGCGGCGCTCGTGACCCGCGCCGGCGACGATGCAGAGCGAAGCGATGAGGAGGAGCGGCGCTCGTGACCCGCGCCGGCGACGATGCAGAGCGAAGCGATGAGGAGGAGCGGCGCTCGTGACGTCTGACCCATTGGCTCGGCTGATGGAGCTGCCCGGTGTCGCCGCCGCCAGCGACCAGGCCCGCGACGTGCTCGGCCGAGCCCATCGGCATCGGGCCAACCTGCGGCGCTGGCCGGTGACGGCCGCCGAGGCGGCGCTGCGGGCGGCCAGGGCGTCGGCGGTGCTCGACGGCGGGCTGAAACTGGACGAGCAGCTGGACGTTTCCGCGGCCGGCGATCCGGTGTTCGCCGGTGCGCTGCGCGTCGCGCAGGCACTCGAAGGCGGCGAGACAACCCTGGTCGGCGTGTGGCAGCGGGCACCGCTGCAGGCGTTGGCCCGGCTGCATATGCTTGCCGCCGCTGACCTGGTCGACGAGAGCCGGTTGGGCCGGCCTCGTGCCGACGCCGATGTCGGGCCCCGTCTCGAGTTGCTGGCGAAAATCGTCACCGGCGGTACCCGGGCGTCGGCCCCGGTGATCGCCGCGGTCGCCCACGGCGAACTGCTGACCCTGGCGCCGTTTGGTAGCGCCGACGGTGTGGTGGCACGGGCGGTGTCGCGGCTCGTCACGATTGCCACCGGGCTTGACCCGCACGGGCTGGGCGTTCCGGAGGTCAGCTGGATGCGTCGCGCTGGCGAATATCGCGAGGCCGCGCGCGGCTTCGCGGCCGGGACGCCCGACGGCATGGCCACGTGGTTGGTGCTGTGTTGCCGGGCGCTGCGCGCCGGCGCGCAAGAGGCTGTGTCGATTGCCGATTCGCTTGCTGAATGAGGTTGCGGAACCGCGTCGTCATGCGCGGCCCAGCGGCCCGGACGAACCGTCCAGACGAATAAAGCGGGCGACGATCCGAAGGACTTCGGCTCGCCGCCCGCTAGCACGGAACTCGGTTACCAAGCGTGCAACTGTAGGCTGCGTGGGTGGCCTCGGCGATCTTGCGATGCTTTCGGCTGCAACCCCACCCAAGAGGCCGTCGACACCGTCTACTTTACGCAATTACGCAGGCCCGCAACACTTCTGCCATTTTCGCGGCTGTGACTCCGCGTGGGTGCCGGGAACCGTGCTGGGTTACCCGATTTCGGGAGATCGAGCCCTTCTCTTCCGGATCGATCTTGGCCTCACCGGGCTTCCGTGCCTCCTTTGTACTACGTGACTCCGGTCACAGCAAGAGTCAATTAGCTTCCAATGCCCTGACAACGCTGAACTGATATCGGCCAGTGATCCGCAGAAGTTTGCTGGAGGGCCGACGGCGACGCCGCTACAGCGAGAGCCGGCGGAGCAGCGAGTAGGTCAGCGCCCCGGCAGCCAATGCGCTGACGCCCACCGCGGCGGTCGTGGCGAGTGCGGCTCCCGACGGTGCCGGGATGCGGTCGCGCAGCGTAACCGGCCGCGAGAACGCCAGCACCGGCCAGCCGCGGGCGATCGCTTCTTTACGCAGGGCCCGATCAGGGTTGACGACACTGGGATGGCCGACGACTTCGAGCATCGGGATGTCGGTGATCGAATCGGAGTAGGCGTAGCAGTGTTCGAGCGGATACCCCTCACGCGCGGCCAACTCGCGGATCGCCTGCACCTTGCCTTCGCCGTAGCAGTAGAACCCGATGTCCCCGGTGTACTTGCCGTCCTCGACAACCATCCGGGTCGCCATCGCGTGGGTGGCGCCGAGCGCACGTGCGATCGGGGCGACCAACTCCTCGCCGGACGCCGACACCACCACGACGTCGCGGCCGCACAGCTTGTGGCTGGCGATCAGGTCCGCGGCCTCGGCGAACACCAGCGGCGTGACGATGTCGTGCAGCGTTTCGCTGACGATCGACTTGACCTGCTCGACGTCCCAGCCGGTGCACATGTTGGTCAGGTGGATGCGCATCCGGTCCATCTGATCGTGGTCGGCGCCGGATAGCAGGAACAGAAATTGGGCGTAGCTGGACTTGAGCACCGCGCGCCGGTTGATCAATCCCTGATCGAAGAAAGGTTTGCTGAATGCCAACGTGCTGGACTTGGCGATGATGGTCTTATCAAGATCGAAGAACGCCGCGGTGCGGGGGGTGGGACCGGTGCTTGTCGGTGATGTTTGCTGGTCAGCGGCCAAGTCCGGGACGGTCACCGCCCCAGCATAGGTGGATCGCGCGGCAAATCGCGAGGTGGCCCGCAAAACGCCCGGTCAGCAGGCGTTCGGTTGCTCGTTACGACCGCCCTGTCCTGGCATAACGTGACCAAATGCCATGCGCGCAACTTAATTCAGCACTTGCGCTGCGAGATGCTGTCATGTGTATAGTAAGCAGTACTCGGCTTAGCCGAGGGTGTATCAGCCCGACCCCCCGGGGCTGATACACGACGACCCTCGCCTCCTCCCCCCCTGGCGGGGGTCGTCCCTTTTCCCGGGTAAATCTCGCCGGCGGTGCAGCCGATCTTGATGAGCGCAGGCCCCGGTTTGTGCACAGACCAGTCGTTGTCCACAGATCCTTGTTCGTGACTGGCGCCACAGCGTCGAGCCCGGGCACGGTGGGGCAATGACCACCCCCACCGGCGCCCGCGGAATCCTGGCCGTGTTGGCCGAACCCGCACTGCGCGACGAGGTCGAGCGCGTCGCGGCGGCCGTCGGCATGCGCGTCGTCCACGCCGGCCACACATCACCGATCAGCAGGAAAACGTGGTCGGCGGCCGCCGCGGTGGTGCTCGACGAGGGTGCGGCGGAAGGATGCGCACGCACGGGACAGCCGCGCCGAGCACACGTGATCGTGGTGACGGGCGGCGAGCCGGCGTCGGCGACATGGGCCGCTGCCATCGAGGTCGGTGCCCGGCACGTGCTCAGGCTGCCCACCCAAGAGCGCGATCTGGTCCGCGAACTCGCCTATGCCGGCGAATTTGCGCGTGGCGACGGCGCCCACGGCGAGGTAGTCGCGGTTATCGGTGGGCGCGGCGGGGCGGGTGCGTCGCTGTTCGCCGCGGCATTGGCACAGGTGGCCCTAGACCCGTTGCTGGTCGATCTCGATCCGTGGGGCGGTGGCATCGACCTGTTGGTGGGCGGCGAAACCACCCCCGGCGTGCGCTGGCCCGACCTGGCATTGCAAGGCGGACGGCTGAACTGGTCGGCGGTGCGCGAGGCGCTTCCGCGACACCGCGGGATGTGCATGCTGTCCGGCACCCGCCGCGGATACGAATTGGACGCCGGAGCCGTGGACGCCGTCGTCGACGCCGGCCGCCGCGGCGGGGCCACCGTGGTCTGCGACCTGCCGCGTCGATTGACTGACGCTGCTCAAACTGCCTTGGATACAAGCGATCTCGTCGTCGTAGTCAGCCCGTGCGACGTGCGGGCATGTGCGGCCACGGCGACGATCGCTGCGGTGCTCACCGGCATCAATCCCAACGTCGGGCTGGTCGTGCGTGGACCGTCGCCGGGCGGCCTGCGGGCGGAGGAGGTGGCCGCGATCGCCGGCGTACCACTGCTGGCGTCGATGAAGCCGTATCCGCGGCTGGCCGAGCAGCTCGAACACGGCGGCCTGCGGTTGGGTCGGCGCTCTGCGCTGGCTGCGGCGGCTCGGCGGGTTCTGGCTTTGCTGCCTGCGCACCCGGCGGCCCGCGCGGAGAGTCGGGCGGCATGACCGGTTCCCTGATCGATCGGGTGCGTGAGCGGCTGGCGACGGAATCCGCGCCGTTGCGGCCCATGGTGGTGGCCGACGCGATCCGGGCCGAATCCGGTGGGGTGCTCGGCGACACCGAGCTGCTGAGCAACCTTCGGGTACTGCAGACCGAGCTGACCGGTGCCGGGATCCTCGAGCCATTGTTGTGCGCGGACGGCACCACCGACGTGCTGGTCACCGCACCCGACGCGGTATGGGTCGACGACGGAAACGGCCTGCGGCGCACCAACGTTCAGTTCGCCGATGAAGCCGCTGTGCGACGCTTGGCCCAGCGGCTGGCGCTGGCGGTGGGTCGTCGTCTCGACGACGCGCAGCCGTGGGTGGACGGCAAGCTGACCAGCGTGGGTGCCGGAGGCCTCGCGATCCGGCTGCATGCCGTGCTGCCGCCGGTCGCCGTCGGCGGCACCTGCTTGTCGTTGCGGGTGCTGCGGCCGGCCACTCAAGATTTGTCGGCGCTGATCGCCGCGGACGCCATCGCACCGACGGCCGCCACGCTGCTCGCCGACATCATCGCCGCCAGGTTGGCGTTTCTGGTATCCGGCGGCACCGGAGCGGGCAAAACGACACTGCTCGCGGCGATGCTGAACGCGGTGGCGCCCGACGAGCGGATCGTGTGCGTGGAGGACGCCGCGGAGCTGGCGCCGCCGCATCCGCATCTGGTCAGACTGGTTGCCCGATGCGCCAATGTCGAAGGCGTGGGCGAAGTTACGGTGCGCCAACTCGTTCGGCAGGCGCTGCGGATGCGGCCGGACCGCATCGTCGTCGGCGAGGTCCGGGGCGCCGAGGTAGTCGATCTGCTCGCGGCGCTGAACACCGGACACGACGGCGGTGCGGGCACGGTGCACGCCAACAATCCGGGCGAGGTGCCGGCTCGCTTGGAGGCGTTGGGCGCTCTCGGCGGCCTGGATCGCGCTGCGCTGCACAGTCAATTGGCCGCGGCTGTTCAGGTGCTCTTGCACGTTGCCCGCGATCGCGCCGGGCGGCGGCGACTCAGCGAAATCGCCGTGCTGCGTCAAACCGACGGAAGGGTCGGCGCGGTCACCGTGTGGCACGCCGAATGTGGGCTGACCGACGAGGCCGCCGGCTTGCGCCGGCTGTTGCAGAGCCGGACATCGAGATGACCGCATCCGTAGCAGCGCTGGCGTTGTCGGCATCGCTGCTGGTGTCGCCGTCGTCGCCACGTCGACGACTTGCCCGCACCACCCGCCGACCCCGTCGGTCGCCTGCGCGGTTCGTGGGCTGGCTCGCTGTGTGCGCTGGAGCCGCCGGTGTCGTATTGCTGCCGCTGACAACGGTTCTGGCCGCCGCGGTATTCGCCGCAACGGCAGGCCTCCGCTACCGGTGCCGTCGCCGTAGCCGTCGCGGGTTGGATGAAAGCCGCGAGCTGGAAACCGCGATCGATGTGTTGGTGGGCGAACTGCGCGTCGGTGCCCACCCGGCGCAGGCCTTCGCCGTAGCGGCGGATGAAACAGCCGGGCCGGTCGCGGACTCATGTCGTGCGGTGGCGGCCCGCGCCCGCTTGGGTGCCGACGTCACTGCCGGTTTGCGCAGCGTCGCGCAAACCTCGGCGCTGCCGGCGCAATGGGATCGGCTCGCGGTGTGCTGGCAGCTGGCGGCTGAACACGGTCTGGCGATGTCCACCCTGATGCGCGCGGCGCAACGGGATATCGTTGAGCGCCAGCGGTTCTCGGGGCAGGTGATGTCGGCAATGGCAGGCGCCCGCGCCACCGCAGCGATTCTGGCGGGCCTGCCGGTGCTCTCGGTGGCGCTTGGCCAACTCATCGGGGCGGACCCGGTGGCCTTCCTGCTGGCCGGGCATGTCGGCGGCTGGCTGCTGGTGGTCGGCGTGACGCTGGTCTGCGGCGGGTTGCTCTGGTCGGACCGCATCACCGATCGGGCGGCGTCGTGAGCCGCGCCGGCGACGATGCGGAGCGCAGCGATGAGAAGGAGCGGCGCCGATGAGCCGCGCCGGTGACGATGCAGAGCGCAGCGATGAGAAGGAGCGGCGCCCATGAGCACGGCTGCGCTGCTACTGGCCGTCGCTTTGTTGAGTGGCGCCCGGCCGTCGAGGGTGCGGGCGCGGGCCACGATGGCGGCCCGCGCGTCCGCCACAACGCGGCGACCGGCACGTGGACCGGATCCACTGGCCGTGGCCTCGAGCCTGGATGTGCTGGCGGTCTGTCTGGCGGCCGGCATGGCAGTGTCGACCGCCGCGGCAGCGACCGCGCCGTCGGCGCCTCCGCTGCTGGCCCGAGTGTTGTGTCGCGCCGCCGATTTGCTGGCGCTGGGCGCCGACCCGGGCGTCGCATGGTCGGCACCGCCGGATCTGCCGCCCGGTTCGGTCGATCCCCAGACCGATGCGTTGCTGCGGCTGGCGCGACGGTCTTCGGCCTCGGGCGTGGCGCTCGCCGAGGCAGTGGCCGCGCTTGCGACGCAGTGCCGACAGGACGCCGCACACGTGGCCGCGGCGACGGCCGAGCGGGCCGGGGTGCTGATCGCCGGTCCGCTCGGACTGTGCTTCCTGCCCGCATTCGTGTGCCTGGGCATCGTCCCGGTGGTGGCCGGACTGGCCGGTGACTTACTGCAGTCAGGCTTGCTGTGATCGCGCGGGTGAGCTCTGCGCGTAGTAACGGAGGAGGGAAATATGAAGTTAACCAACGTGTTTCGTGTGCTGCGAGCGCGTGCGACGCTGTTGGCGGTGGACGAGGCCGGGATGTCCACGGTCGAGTACGCGATCGGGACGATCGCGGCCGCGGCGTTCGCTGCGATCCTCTACACGGTCGTGACCGGCGACTCTGTCGTCTCGGCCTTGACCAACATCATCGCTCGCGCGCTCAACACCAAGGCGTAGGCGACGATGTCGGCTCGAGCACCGTGGAGGCGGCGCTGGGCGTCGTCACGCTGGTCGCGGTGCTGGTGCTATGCCTGGCCGGGATCACGGCGGTGTCGATGCAGGTCCGCTGCATCGACGCTGCCCGCGAGGCCGCGCGGTTGGCCGCGCGCGGTGATGAGCGCTCCGCGGTCAGCGCCGCCCGCGGTATCGCGCCCGGCGGCGCCCGGGTGCAGCTGCGTCGCGACGGCGAGTTCGTCGTCGCGACGGTCACCGCCCGGTCGAATCTGCTGCCCAGGCTCGGGATCAGCGCTAGCGGCGTGTCGGCGGTGGAGCCGTCGCGGTGAGCAGGGATCAGCGACCGTAGTCGCGGCCGCGATGGTGGCCGTGCTGCTGTCGGTCACCGGCGGTAGCGCGTATCTGGGCTCTGCCGTGATAGCGCGCCATCGGGCCCAGGCGGCGGCCGATCTGGCTGCGCTGGCTGGCGCGGCGCGGCTGGCGGCCGGACCCGAGACAGCGTGCGCGCAGGCGAAAGCGGTGGCCAGCGAGATGCGGGTTAGCACCACCGGCTGCGCCGTGGACGACCTGGACATCGTTGTCACGACCGAGTTGCGCCTCGCCGTCGCTCGATCGGGCAGTGCGCGGGCCGCTGCCCGCGCAGGCCCGGCCGACCGGGCTTAGTCGGCGCTTGGATCGGGATCGGACAGGCCCGCGTCCGCGAGTTCAGTTGTCGTGGGCAACCGCAACGAGACCAATCCGGCGAACGTCTCCTGCTCGACTTCCACCTGGTTGACGGTCACATGCACCGGAACCCAGCCGCCGTCCTGGCCCGGCATCCGCAATACCCCGCTGGTGGCCCCGCCGGCGAACTCCGCGGTCATCGTGGCCATCCTCGCCACGTCGCTGGGATGCATCCGCTGGGCATCGGTCTCCATACCTCGCCAGTCATAGAAGGGGCAGGGCTCGTCGAGCCATTTCAACAGGGTCCAGTTGTTCGGATCGAACAACGCCCGGTGCACACCGGGCTGGGCCAACCCGTGCAGGATCCGCTGCGCGAGCCGGTCGGACGGGTGGGCCGAGTCGGCCGGTTCGGCGCGCCAGTTCATCCCCCGCGCGATCACGTGGTCGCGGCCGTCGGGCCCCGGCTCGAGTCCGTGGCGGGCGACGAAGCTCACCCGGATGGGATTGCCTTGCCAATCGGTGCTGTCCCAGGTGTCGCACAGGGTGTGCCCGGGTTGCGACTTGACCGCCGCCGCGAGCGCTCTGCCCTCGTTGGGCTTGAGTTCACCCTTTGGCCAGCTGTCCGCGAACGCGCGACGCTCCGGGTCTTCGAGCTCGAGATTCCTGCCGGTGTTGGTCAGTGACTCCGGTGTGTCGGTGGCCACCTTGAGGGTCATGTCCCACTTCAACGGGCCCGGGATCGGCCGCTCCGGCGGTTCGGCGTCAGCGGGCCCGCTCCAGATGTGCACACCGTGCATGCGGCCGTCGGACATCAACACCGGCTCGGTGCGGATAACTCGGTTATTCTTCGGCGTGATGCTGACCAGGCTTTGGCTGGTTTGCAACGACTCCGCGATTGCGCTCTGGATGGCAGCAAGATGCGGATTTCGCCGCAGAAACGCGGTAATCGGAACGAGATTTCGCAATTGACGGCCCAGCGCTACCACAGCCGGTTCCTTGCCCAGCGTTTCCACAAGCAGCCAGTCGCGGGCCATGCTTCGCCACTTTACCGGCCTGGCAGCGCATAACTCGTTGCCGTACTGCCCAATCAGGCGAAGTTCGACCACGGTCAACCTCAGGGTGACCTTCATACATCAGCGAGCGACTTGCACAGGTCATCGCGGCCGGGTATTTTGCTGCTGCGCCCATTGGCATTGCGAACGGATTGTGCTGTCCGACCGTTCGCCGCAGCGTTTTGTCACTTCGGCCTGTGCGCGTTTCTTCAGCAGCGAGGAAATGCTTTCAGGGCTGCTGCCACAACACAGAGACGTAGATGTCGACCGTCGAGGGGTCGGTCGTCATCGCTCTGTCTCGCCCTCGTGAGCCAGCGCTGTGAGCACCAAGCGCAAGACGCGCACGGCCCCGGCTTTATCCAGTGGTTCGTTACCGCTGCCGCATTTCGGTGACTGCACGCAGGACGGGCATCCCGCCCGGCATTCACACGCCTCGATAGCGGCGGCGGTGGCGTCCAGCCAAATGCTCGCCCGGCGGAAACCCTGCTCAGCGAAGCCCGCCCCGCCCGGATAGCCGTCGTAGACGAAGACGCTCGGCAGTCCGGCGGACTCGGGGCCGACCGCGGTGGACAAGCCGCCGATGTCACCGCGGTCGCAACTGGCCACCAGGGGCAGCAGCCCGATCGCGGCGTGCTCGGCGGCATGTAACGATCCTGGGATCTGCAGCGCGTCAATCCCGTTGTGGTGCAAAGCCTCTGGCGTGATGGTGTACATCACCGCAGTGGTGGCCAGGGTGTAGGCCGGCATGTCCAGCTCGATGAAGTCGATGACCTCGCCGCTCAGCCGCCGGCGCAAATAGCCGACGACTTGACTGGTGACGCTCACCGGTACCAGGCCCAGCGTGACCGCTCCGAAGACACGCCGTTCACCCGCTCCGGTGACCGCGATGTCGGTGAGTTCCCTGGCGAACGTTGCATATCCGGGATCTTCACCGTGAACGAAGGCCATGCCCTCGTCGAAGTCCAGCGAATCGACGACATAACTCTCACCCTGATGCAGATAGACCGCCCCGGGGTGCACCGAAGCGGCGGCCTGACCGACACCGGAGGTCCCCAGCAACCGGCCGGTCTCGCTCTCCACGATGACGATCTGGCCGCCCGTCGACCCCCGAATGTCCACCACCGGATGCGGATCCACGCCCGGCGCCGGGTAGTACCTGCCGGAACGGCGTCGCAGTAGCCCGTCGTCGACCAGGCCCTCCGCGACCGCCTCGGCGCCCAACGTCCGCACCTCGGCGTCTTCCAACGGTAATTCCGTTGCGGCACACAATAATTGCGGGCCAAGAATATATGGGTTGGCCGGATCTATCACCACCCGCTCGATCGGCTTATCCAGCAGCGCGGCAGGGTGATGCACCAAATAGGTGTCCAGCGGATCGTCGCGGGCGACCAACAGGACCAGCGCGCCCTGACCACGTCGCCCGGATCGGCCGGCCTGCTGCCAAAACGACGTCACCGTTCCGGGAAAGCCGGCCAATACCACCGCGTCGAGCCCCGCGATATCGATACCCAGCTCCAGGGCGTTGGTGGTGGCGAGACCTCGCAGCCGTCCGTCAAGCAGCGCGCGTTCAAGCGCGCGGCGGTCCTCGGGCAGATAACCCGCCCGATACGACGCCACCGTCTGGGTCAGCTCTGGGGCGATGTCTTCGAGTCGTGCACGGGTTGCCACCGCGGTCAATTCGGCACCCCGACGCGACCTGACAAATGTCAGAGTGCGGGCCCCCTCGGCGACCAGGTCGGCCATCACTCGTGCCGCCTCGCTACCGGCGGATCGTCGCACCGGAGCGCCGTTTTCGCCGATGAGGTCTTCGCGCAGGGCCGGTTCCCACAGCGCGACCGTGCGGGCGCCCTGTGGTGAGGCGTCCTCGGTGATCGCTTCGACCGGCTGACCGATCAGCTCGGCGGCCGTTGCACCGGGCTCCGCTGTTGTCGCGCTGGCGAAGATCACCGTCGGCATAGCGGCCGGGTGGGCTGAGTAGCGCGCACACAGCCGCAGCAAGCGACGCAGCACCATCGCCACATTCGAGCCGAAAACACCGCGGTAGTAATGGCATTCGTCGATTACCAGGTAGCGAAGGTTGCGCAGATATACCGCCCACCGAGCATGGTTGCGCAGTAGCGCCAGGTGGACCATATCGGGGTTGGAGAACAGCCACCGGGAGCGCTCCCGGGCAAAGCGACGCACCTCGGCGGGACTGTCGCCGTCGTAGGCCGTGGGTGCGACGTCACCCAGCCGGGGTACCGCAACGGTCAGTGCGTGCGCGGCCCGCAACTGGTCGTGGCCAAGCGCTTTCGTCGGCGATACGTACAGTGCCCGGGCCCGCGGGTCGGTCGCCAGCGCGTTGAGGATCGGAAGTTGATAGACCAGCGATTTCCCCGACGCCGTGCCGGTGCTGATGACCACGTGACGGCCGGCATGCGCTAGATCTGCCGCGTCAACCTGATGCGCCCACGGCGAGCCGATGCCGCGGTCGCTGAACGCGCGCACTACGTCCGGCTCGGCCCATGCCGGCCACGGACGCGTGCGGCCGTGCCTTGACGGCAGCTCGGCGACGTGACGCAGCGGGTGTTCTCCCGGCTCGCTGCCGGCGACCGCGGCGGCGAGCAGTTCGCTGCCGAACGTCACCATGTCCGCCCTCCTGGGGTCAGTCAGTTGCCAAACACCCCTACCGGCGGCGATGCTGCGGCCAGGTGTTTTGGCTTCTCACCTGAATTGTTTACCTGGTGGTAGCTGAATTGATGACCTGAAGCTGTCGCAGACGCGACGAACATGGTTGACTGTTTGCGGTCGCAGCTTCTGTGTTCGTGTAAAACTTTCGCAGGATCGACGTTGCGGCCGCGGTTCCTGCGAGGGTGTAGGTCGGGTGAAGTTCCGGCGACTCGGCAAGGTATAGCGGTCGGAACGGGCCCGGAGCACCGAAAGGCGGTGCACCGCACCCGAGTAGTAAAGGAAAGATCAGGAAATGCCACAGGGAACTGTGAAGTGGTTCAACGCGGAGAAGGGATTCGGCTTCATCGCCCCCGAGGACGGTTCGGCCGACGTGTTTGTCCACTACACGGAGATCCAGGGAACCGGCTTCCGCACCCTCGAGGAGAACCAGAGGGTCGAATTCGAGGTCGGGCAAAGCCCCAAGGGTCCCCAGGCCACGGGCGTTCGCTCCATCTGAGCAGCCTCTAACGACAACCCCCCGCGCGGTCCGGAGTTACCGGGTTCGGTCGGGGGGTTCTCGCTGTCCGATATGGGGGGAGCCCGTCGGCTGCGCCACGGCACCAGCAAGCCGGAGCGGGGCGACCACAGCTCGAGGTGGATGAATAGCGCGGGAACCGCCGCCGCGCCATGGCGCACATCGTCATGCGGGCGCTTACTGTCGGTGACGTGAGCCAGCTGTCCTTCTTCTCGGCGGAGTCGGTGCCGCCGGCGGTCGGCGACCTCACCGGAGTGCTGGCGGCCGCGGGCCAGATCGTGACGGTCGGCGGTGGGGCCAGGCTGTCGGTGGTCGTCGATCAGCCCTGGCGGGCCGAGGCGCTGGCCGAGATGATCGACGAGGCCGGTCTGGTGGCCGAAATCACCCACACCGACGAAAACACTCCGCTGGTACGGACCGCGGTCGATCCACGGCTGCGTGCTATCGCCGACGACTGGACCCGCGGCGCGGTGAAGACCGTCCCTGCGGTCTGGTTGCCCGGGCCACGGGAGCTGCGGGCCTGGATACTGGCGGCCGGCACCCCGGAGGCCGACCGCTATCTGCTCGGTCTGGATCCGCACGCTCCGGACACCCATTCACCCCTGGCGTCGGCCCTGATGCGGGTCGGGATCGCGCCGACCTTGATCGGCACTCGCGGGGCTCGGCCGGCGCTGCGAATCAGCGGCCGGCGTAGGCTTTCGCGCCTGGTAGAAAGCGTCGGGGAACCGCCCAACGCTATCGAGGCGTTGCCTTACTGGCCGCATAATTAGCGGTGATTGGACCGGCCGTAAACGGGGGGTCGGTTTGCGTCGGCCCATCCCGGGTGCCACATTGTCAGGTGTTCGCAGGGCCCGCGGGCGCCGCAGAACCTGAATTTCAGGAGTCGGCTGGTCGCTGGACCTGCGCCAGCGGGACTGGCTCGAGTCTACAGACGGCTAGGGCCGAAGAAGAGAAGTGGAAAGTGAGCGTAAACGCAGGTGGCTGACGCCGACCGTAATGGACGCACGCGGCGACTCGTCATTGTCGAGTCGCCGACCAAGGCGCGCAAATTGGCCGGCTACCTGGGCGCGAACTACATCGTTGAGTCCTCTCGGGGGCACATCCGTGACCTGCCGCGAGCGGCTGCTGACGTACCCGCGAAGTACAAATCACAGCCGTGGGCCCGGCTCGGGGTGAACGTCGACGCCGACTTCGAGCCGCTCTACATCATCAGCCCGGACAAGAAGAGCACGGTCACCGAACTCAAGGGCCTGCTCAAAGACGTCGACGAGCTCTATCTGGCCACTGACGGTGACCGCGAGGGCGAAGCGATTGCCTGGCATCTGCTGGAGACGCTGAAACCCAACATCCCGGTCAAGCGGATGGTCTTCCATGAGATCACCGAACCGGCGATCCTGGAAGCCGCCGAGAACCCGCGCGACCTGGACATTGACCTGGTCGACGCCCAGGAGACCCGCCGTATCCTGGACCGGCTGTACGGCTACGAGGTCAGCCCAGTGCTGTGGAAGAAGGTCGCGCCCAAGCTGTCGGCGGGCCGGGTCCAGTCGGTAGCCACCCGCATCATCGTGCAGCGCGAGCGCGATCGCATGGCGTTCCGCAGCGCCGCCTACTGGGACGTGGTCGCCGAGCTGGACGCCAGCGTGTCCGACCCGAAAGCCCAGCCGCCCACCTTCACCGCGCGGCTCACCAACGTCGACGGCCTACGGGTGGCGACCGGACGCGACTTCGACTCGCTCGGCACGGTGCGCAAGCCCGACGAGGTTGTGGTCCTCGACGAGTCGCGTGCCAATGAGCTGGCCACGGGTCTGCGCGGCGCGCAGCTGTCGGTGGCCTCGGTGGAGGAGAAGCCCTACACCCGGCGCCCCTATGCGCCCTTCATGACCTCGACGCTGCAGCAAGAGGCCGGCCGCAAGCTGCGGTTCTCCTCCGAGCGGACGATGAGCATCGCGCAGCGCCTCTACGAAAACGGCTACATCACTTATATGCGTACCGACTCGACCACGCTGTCGCAGTCGGCGATCAATGCCGCGCGCACCCAGGCCCGCCAGCTGTACGGCGAGGAGTACGTCTACCCGTCGCCGCGCCAGTACACCCGCAAGGTGAAAAACGCGCAGGAAGCGCACGAGGCGATCCGGCCGGCCGGTGACACGTTCGCCACCCCGGACGCGGTGCGCCGCGAACTCGACGGCGACGACTTCCGGCTCTACGAGCTGATCTGGCAACGCACGGTGGCCTCGCAAATGGCCGATGCCCGGGGCACGACGCTGAGCCTGCGGATCGCCGGGCAATCCGGAAGCCAGCAGGTGGTGTTCTCTGCCAGCGGGCGCACGATCACCTTCGCGGGCTTCCTCAAGGCCTACGTGGAAACCGTGGACGAACTGGCCGGCGGCGAAGCGGATGACGCCGAGAGCAGGCTGCCGCAGCTCACCGAGGGGCAGCGGCTGGACGCCACCGAGCTCACCCCCGACGGCCACTCGACCAACCCGCCTGCGCGCTACACCGAGGCGTCGCTGGTGAAGGCGCTCGAAGAGCTCGGCATCGGACGCCCGTCGACCTATTCGTCGATCATCAAAACCATCCAGGACCGCGGCTACGTGCACAAGAAGGGCAGCGCGCTGGTGCCGTCGTGGGTGGCATTCGCCGTCACCGGGTTGTTGGAGCAGCATTTCGGTCGGCTGGTCGACTACGGATTCACCGCCGCGATGGAAGACGAACTCGACGAGATCGCGTCGGGCAACGAGCATCGCACCAACTGGCTCAACAACTTCTACTTCGGCGGCGACCACGGTGTGGCCGACTCGGTGGCGCGGTCGGGCGGCCTGAAAAAGCTGGTCGGGATCAACCTCGAGGGGATCGACGCCCGAGAAGTCAACTCCATCAAGCTCTTCGACGACGCCGAAGGACGCACCATCTATGTGCGGGTGGGCAAGAACGGGCCCTACCTGGAACGGATGGTGCTCGGTGACGACGGCGAGCTGAAACCGCAGCGGGCCAACCTCAACGACACACTCACCCCCGACGAGCTGACGTTGGAAGTGGCCGAACAGCTTTTCGCCACGCCCCAGGAGGGCCGGACCCTCGGTGTGGACCCGGAGACCGGTCACGAGATCGTCGCCAAGGACGGTCGCTACGGGCCATATGTCACCGAGGTGCTGCCGGAGCCCCCCGATGACCCCGACGGTGTCACGGCCAAGAAGGGCAAGAAACCCACCGGCCCCAAACCGCGCACGGGTTCGCTGCTGCGCAGTATGGATTTGCAGACCGTCACGCTGGACGATGCGCTGAAGCTGCTGTCGCTGCCGCGCGTCGTCGGCGTCGACCCCGACTCCAATGAGGAGATCACCGCGCAGAACGGGCGTTATGGCCCATACCTCAAGCGCGGCAGCGACTCTCGCTCGTTGGCCACCGAAGACCAGATGTTCGACATCACTCTCGGGGAAGCGCTGAAGCTCTACGCGGAGCCGAAACGTCGTGGTCGGCAGGGTGCCGCGGCCCCGCCGCTACGCGAGCTGGGCAATGACTCGGCGTCGGGCAAACCGATGGTGATCAAGGACGGTCGGTTCGGCCCGTATGTCACCGACGGCGAGACCAACGCGAGTTTGCGCAAAGGCGACGACGTGTTGTCGATCACCGACGAGCGCGCCGCGGAACTGCTCGCCGACCGGCGGGCCCGCGGCCCCGTGAAGCGGACCGCCAAAAAGGCCGCGGGCAAAAAGCCGGCGAAGAAAGCCGCCAAGCGGACCTGACCGTCGTCGCTTTGAGCGGGAAAAGCCCGAGCTCAGAGCTCCTTAGATTTCTTTTTCCATCTTCTTGCCAAAAGAGTGGTGATTCTCAGCCTGTTCTCAGGTACAGTTACCTACGTCCGCTGTGAAACGGTCACGGTGGCGCGTAGGGAGAGACATGCGGACCGCTATCCGACACTGCATCACCGCTGGTGTTGCGCTCGGTGGCCTCAGCGTGATCATCGCCGCCCCCGCGGCGCCGCCGCTACGCGACATCCAGGTGCCCGCGGTGCAACTCTCTGGGAACACGCACGAGAATCCGGATGTGAACAGCCCCTCCGTTGCTGACTTGTTGCAGGTCATGTACGGATTGGAGACTCCGGTTGTGGTGCAGAACATCACCGAGTCCGATGCCGGAGTCCTCAGCGGCGACCAGCCGTCCAGCGTGCCGGGCCTTAGCGACCTGTTGAACCTCGGTGGCGACCCGGCCACGGGCCCGGCGCCGAGCGACCTGACCACGGTGCCGTCCAGCCCCCCGCCGCCAGTCGGCTAGCTGCCAATTTCGCTTGACACCTCTTTCGACGCGGCCAGGTTCAGCGGCCGGGCTAGTTGAGTCGGGGCATTGCGTCCACGCAGCGCGACGACTTCGGCGACATCCCAGCACAGCGCTTCGGCGTCAAGGGCGCCGCTGACCGCGACGGCCGACGCCAGCACGTGGCCGGCTTCAAGCTTGGCCAGCTCGGTGAGGCGTGCGGCCTCGTTGACCGGGTCACCGATCACCGTGTACTCGAAACGAGCCTGTGCGCCGATGTGGCCGGCGATGGCGCGCCCGGAGGACACCCCGATACCGAATTCCGCGGAGCCGATCACCGGGAGCAGCTCGTCGTGCAGCTCACGCGCCGCAGCCAGCGCGCCGCCGGACGCGTCGGGGTGTTCGATCGGTGCGCCGAAGATGGCCAGCGCGGCATCACCCTGGAATTTGTTGACGAATCCGCCGTGCCGGCCCACCGTGTCGACGACCACCCGGAAGAACTCGTTGAGCAGCAGCACCACCTCCGCGGGTGGTCGCGTCGCCGCGAGCTCGGTGGAGCCGACCAGGTCGACGAATAGCACCGCGACATCGCGCTCCTGACCGCCCAACTCGGCGCCGCGCTCCAAGGCGCGTCGGGCGACGTCCTCACCCACGTAGCGGCCGAACAGGTCGCGCAGCCGTTGTCGTTCGGACAGGTCGCGCACCATGTCGTTGAAGCCGGCCTGCAGCAGGCCGAGCTCGCTGGCGTCGTAGATCTGCATGTGCGCGTTGTAATTACCGCGCTGTACCTCGCCGAGCGCCCAGCGCAGCTGGCGCAGCGGGTCGGCGATCGACATGGCCACCAGCAGCGTGCTGGCCAGCCCGATGCCCAACGCCAGCAATGCCAGCAGCAGGATCGGGTTCAACAGCTTCTCCGGCGGCCCGTGCAGGTACGACGCCTTGTCGGCGACCACGGTCAGCACGATCGTCAGCAGCGGCACCCCGGTGGACAGCGCCCAGGCCAGCATCTGGCGCCCGATGACACCCGATGCCCGGATGTTCTCCGGCAGCCCGCCCCGCAGCGCGGCAACGGCCACCGGGCGCAGCACCCGCTCGGACTGCAGATAGCCGATGATGGCGGTGGCGGTGGCGCCCAGGGCGATGGCGACGGCCACCACCGGCGCGGCATGGCTGGCCACCGGCCAGCTGGCGATGATGAAGACCGTGCCGCCGATGCACCAGGACGCCAGGTTGATCACCGTGCGGTAGAACGGCGTTCGCAGCGCGCGGCTGCGGGCCAGCTCGGTGGCGGCGGGGTCGGTGTCGGTGAGCAGACTGTCGCGGCGTTGCCACCGGAACACCGGCACCAGCAAACGCGCGCTGATCGCGGTTCCGACGAGGAACAGCACGACGATTGACGCGGTTAAGGTAACCAGGTTGAGGGCCGGTAGTTTTTGCAGCTCGATGCGATCTTCGGGTGGCAGACCGTAGCGCAGGAAGCCCAGCACCAGCAGTGCGCCGATGATGTCGGCCTGCAGCTGGCTCAGCGTAAAAACCGGCCACGGCGTGCGGACAAACCACTGGACGAATCCGCTGATCCGCCGAGGAAGTTCCGCCGCCCTGCTCACCAACCCACCGTATCGGTCGTCAGCGACGAAAAAGTAGCCGAAACGTTCCGTGTACAGCCGGTTACGTTGCGGAGTTGTCAGCGGTCATCAGTACTGTTGCCGGTGATGTCGCGGGTATTCACACGGCTGGTTGGCCAGGAGTCCGTCGAAGCCGACCTGGTGGCCGCCGCTTCGGCGGCCCGCGGTGATTCGGCTCACACCGCGGCGATGACGCACGCCTGGTTGATCACCGGTCCACCGGGCTCGGGGCGCTCGATCGCGGCGCTGTGCTTTGCGGCCGCGTTGCAGTGCACGTCCGATGGGGTGCCCGGCTGCGGAGAATGCCGCGCCTGCACGACGACGATGGCCGGCACGCATGCGGACGTCCGCCGGATCATCCCCGAAGGACTGTCCATCGGCGTCGACGAGATGCGGGCGATCGTCCAGATCGCGTCCCGCCGGCCGAGCACGGGCCGCTGGCAGATCGTGCTGATCGAGGACGCCGACCGGCTGACCGAAGGCGCGGCGAATGCCTTGCTCAAAGTTGTTGAGGAGCCGCCGCCGTCGACGGTGTTTCTGCTGTGCGCGCCGTCGGTGGATCCCGAAGATATTGCGCTCACGCTGCGGTCCCGCTGCCGGCATATCGCGCTGGTGACGCCGTCTCCCGATGCCATCGCCCAGGTCCTGATCGAGGGCGACGATCTGACGGCCGAGACCGCGAACTGGGCGGCGTCGGTCAGCGGCGGCCATGTGGGCCGGGCGCGGCGGCTGGCCACCGACCCGGAGGCGCGCGAGCGGCGGCTGCAGGCGTTAGGGCTGGCCCGCGACGCGGCCACCCGATCGAAGGCGTACGGCGCCGCCGAGGCTCTGGTCGCCGCCGCCGAGGCCGAGGCGGCGGCGCTGACCGCCGGGCGCGACGAGGCCGAAACCGAGGAGCTGCGCACCGCGCTGGGCGCCGGAGGCACCGGCAAGGGCACTGCCGGCGCGTTGCGCGGTGCCACCGGCGCGATCAAAGACCTTGAGCGACGGCAGAAGTCGCGTCAGACCCGGGCGTCGCGAGATGCCCTGGACCGCGCGTTGATCGACCTGGCGACCTACTTCCGGGACGCGCTGCTGGTGGCCGCCGACGCCGGCGCCGTGCGGCGCAACCACCCCGACATGGCAGAGCCCATCGCGGCGATGGCCGCCCACGTCACACCGGAGCGGTTGCTGCGCTGCATCGAATCCGTGCTGGAGTGCCGTGAAGCGCTGGCGGTCAACGTCAAACCCAAATTCGCCGTCGACGCCATGGTCGCCACGATCGGTCAGGCGCTGCGCGACTGACGCTTGATTGCCCGACTCTCCCCTGCAAGCGGGAGGAGCCCCCACCTCATCGCGCTGCGCGCTGTGGATCGTCGCCGGGCGAACTTGGGTGGGCAAGCGGCCCTGCCGTAGACTCGTCCCGCCCCGGAGGGCACGCCACCTTAGCTCAGTCGGTAGAGCGGCTCACTCGTAATGAGCAGGTCAGGAGTTCGATTCTCCTAGGTGGCTCAGCATTTGCGTCGAGCGTCACGCTAGCGCGACGCTCGTAGGCGACGGCCACCCCAGCGTGACGTTCGCGGTTCTGGCTCAACGCGGCAGCGCATATCC
>NZ_DATFZD010000438.1:0-2173 GCF_035314665.1 Mycobacterium sp.
TGCTGGTCACCGCCGGAGTGCTGACCCTGGTGCTGATGTTGGCGACGCCGTGGTGTGCTGTCGGATTGGTGGCGACGCCGCTGGCCGTGCGCGCGGCGGGGCCGGTGCGATCCGGCCGCGGTGGGCCTGAGTTGATCCCCGTGCTGCGCGACACCGGGCTGGCGATGCTGGTGTGGGCGATCGCGGAGGCGGCGACTTTGGCGCTAGCCGCCTAACGGCGAGCAGTCGCAAAAGCGCCTGAACAACCGGCGTGTCGGGGGTTTTTGCGTCTCACTCGAAAATGAGGTGACCGGCAGCGGGTGAGTGGGTTGCATCCGGTGTTAGGCAACTTCGGTGAGTGGTTCGAGTGTGACCCTGTAGCCGAGGGTTTCGAGTTGCTTGATGGCTTTGGCCTTGGTTTTCCCGGGTTGGTAGCGGGTGTAGTAGTCGGGGCCGGGGTCGCGGTAGAAGGCACCGTTGACCAGCATGTGCCAGGCGTCGGTGAGCATGGTGTGCTCGAGGGCGACCAGGGCGATCATGCCGGCGACGGAGCTACCGCGTGAGGTGTTCTGGCGGGATTGGACAGGTCGGCGCCGGCCGGCGATGCGTCGGTAGCGGGCGCTGTAGTAGGTGTTTTTACTGCGGGCCGCTGACAGGGCGGCCACCCCGAGAGCGGCTTTGAGGTGCCGGTTGCCAGGGCGGGTGGTGGCCGATTTGACCCGGCCCGCTGACTCGTTGCAGCCGGGCACGACCCCGGCCCACGACGCCAGGTGCGCCGCGGTGGGGAACACGCTCATGTCCGCGCCGGTTTCAGCGATGAACACATCAGCGACGATCTGCGACCAGCCCGGGATGCTCATCAGCAGCTCCCGGGCGGCTCGAAAGGGGGCGATCGCCTCCTCGATGCGCGCATCCAGGCGGGCAATGTCGGCAGAGTGGGCATCGATGCGATCCAGGTACAGCCGCGCCATGAACGCGTGATGCTCGCTGAACCGCCCCCGCAGCGCCTCGGTCAGGGCGGGGATCTTGTGACGCAGGCGTTGTTTGGCCAGATCGGCCAGTACCGCCGGGTCGCGTTGTCCACCGATGAGCGCTTCGAGCATCGCGCGCCCGGAGACCCCGACGATGTTGGAGGCCACCGCCGAGAGTTTGATCCCGGCGTCTTCGAGCAGCTTCTCCAGCCGTTGAATCTCTTGGGTGCGGGCCCTGGTGATGGTGGTGCGCGCCCGGGTCAAATCGCGCAGCACCCGGATCGGCGGCGGTGGCACAAACGAGGCGCGGATGAGCCCGTGGGCGCCCAAGTCGGCCAGCCACGCCGCATCCGAGACGTCGGTCTTACGGCCGGGCACATTGCGTGCGGCCTTGGCGTTGACCAGCATCACCGGCAGCTGTTCTTCGAGCAGGTAATAAAACGGCTTCCAATAGTCTGACGTGGATTCGATCACCACACAGGAGACCTGCTCGGCGAGCAGATGCTCGCCCAACGCCAGGATCTCAGCGGTGGTCGACCCCCACGTGCTCACCGTCGTCGACGTGCCACGCCGGCCTTGGCCCTGAACCCGTACACAGACCTTGGCGTCCTTCTTCGACACATCAACCCCCGCGCACCGCGGATGTATCACCTCCACGACTGATCACCCCTTCCGTCAAGATCGGTTGTTGTGGAAGGTGTTTCGGAGAGGGCTCAACAAAACAGGAGTCTCACTCGCGTGCTCACAGGCAACAATCCACGGCCCCGCACAACCACGGGGTGCCCTCCAGCCCCAAGCTGCTCGGCGGGCTCACCGGCAACACAGACGCAACGGGGTCAACCGAAACACCCCTTAAGCGTCGACCCGCACCACGGCCCAGTGCAACCACCCACCCAACCGCACCCAGGGCTCAATTTTCATTTCCCACGGCGGAGCGCAGCTCCCCTGACAGCTGCTCGCGCAGAAAAGTCAGCCCTTGCGAGCCTTGACCGCGTCGGTCAGCTGCGGGGCGACCTTGAACAGGTCACCCACCACGCCGTAGTCGGCGATCTCGAAGATGGGCGCCTCTTCGTCCTTGTTGACCGCGACGATGGTCTTGGACGTCTGCATGCCAGCGCGGTGCTGGATCGCCCCGGAGATGCCCAGCGCGACGTAGAGCTGCGGCGATACCGTCTTGCCGGTCTGGCCGACCTGGAACTGGCCCGGGTAGTAGCCCGAGTCCA
>NZ_DATFZD010000439.1:0-11952 GCF_035314665.1 Mycobacterium sp.
AGGGTCTACACCGTCTCCGACGCCGGCCGCGCCGAGCTGGCCAGGTGGATCGCCGAGCCGCTAACCGGGCGCGGCGGCGCCCTCAGCGACACCCGCACCCGTGACGTGGCCGTCAAGCTGCGCGGCGCCGCCTACGGCGACTTGGCAGCGCTGCGGACACAGGTCTCCGCGCTGCGCGCCGAGCGTGCCCAACTGTTGGACATCTACCGCGGATTCGAGAAGCGGCAGTTTCCCGACCCATCGGCGCTGCGCGGCGGCGCGCTGCACCAATATCTGGTGCTGCGCGGCGGGATCCGCGCCGAGGAAAGCACCGTCGACTGGCTCGACGAGGTGACCGCGGCATTACCGGACTCGAAACAGGAGAAGCCGTGACCTATCCAAACCTGCTGTCCCCGTTGGACCTTGGGTTCACGACGCTGCGCAACCGGGTGATCATGGGTTCGATGCACACCGGTCTGGAAGATCGCGCTCACCATATCGACCGGCTCGCCGAGTACTTCGCCGAACGCGCCCGCGGCGGCGTCGGACTGATCATCACCGGTGGCTATGCGCCCAACCGGACCGGCTGGTTGCTGCCGTTGGCCGCGGAACTGGTTTCCTCCGCGCAGGCCCGCCGGCACCGTCGCATCACCAGCGCGGTGCACGAAGCGGGCGGCAAGATCCTGCTGCAGATCCTGCACGCCGGACGGTATGCCTACCATCCACTTTCGGTCAGTGCGTCGTCGATCAAGGCGCCGATCAACCCGTTCCGTCCGCGTCGACTCTCGTCACGCGGTGTGCAGAGCACGATCGACGACTTCGCGCGCTGCGCGCTGCTCGCCCGCGAGGCCGGTTACGACGGCGTCGAAATCATGGGCAGTGAAGGCTATTTGATCAACCAGTTCCTGGCCCCGCGTACCAACAAGCGCAGCGACGCCTGGGGCGGCACACCGGAGAAGCGCCGCCGGTTCCCGGTCGAGATCGTGCGCCGCAGCCGGGCGGCGGTCGGATCCGATTTCATCATCTGTTACCGGATGTCGATGGCCGACTACGTCGAAGACGGCCAGAGTTGGGACGAAATCATCTCGCTGGCAACCGATGTCGAGGCAGCTGGCGCGACGATGATCAACTCCGGATTCGGCTGGCACGAGGCGAGGGTGCCGACGATCGTCACATCGGTGCCCAACAGCGCTTTCGTCGACATCAGCCACGCCGTCGCCGGACACGTCAATATTCCGGTGGTGGCGTCCAACCGGATCAACATGCCGCAGGCGGCCGAACAAATCCTGGCCGACACCCACGTGCAGCTGATCTCGATGGCGCGCCCGTTGCTGGCGGACCCGGAGTGGGTGCTCAAGGCGCAAGCCGCACGCGACGACGAGATCAACACCTGCATCGCCTGCAACCAAGCCTGTCTGGATCACGCGTTCGTGAAGAAAACGGTGTCGTGTCTGCTCAACCCGCGGGCCGGCCGCGAGACGCGGCTGGTGCTTTCGCCGACCCGGCGCACCCGCTCGATCGCGGTGGTCGGAGCCGGCCCGGCCGGACTGGCGATCGCGGTCAACGCCGCTCAGCGAGGCCACCAGGTCACGCTGTTCGAGGCCAACGAGTTCATCGGCGGCCAATTCGACATGGCCCGCCGAATCCCGGGCAAAGAGGAATTCGCCGAAACCATTCGATATTTCACGACGATGCTCGACAAGCATGGCGTGACGGTCCGGCTCGGCACTCGGGTGTCGGCGGCTGAGCTGGCCGGCTACGACGATGTCGTGCTGGCCACCGGCGTCGCACCGCGGATTCCGGCTATCCCGGGAATCGATCATCCGATGGTCCTGACATATGCGGAGGCCATCACCGGTGTCAAGCCGGTCGGGAAAACCGTCGCCGTGATCGGGGCCGGTGGCATCGGTTTCGACGTCAGCGAGCTGCTGGTCACCGACGAGTCACCGACGCATGAACCTCTAAGCCTAAAAGATTGGAAGACGGAGTGGGGTGCTGGCGACCCGTGGGAGCACCGCGGCGCGCTAGCCACCCCGATCCCGGCCCCGCCGGCGCGTGAAGTGTATTTACTGCAGCGCACGAACGGTGCACAAGGCAAGCGGCTGGGCAAGACCAGCGGATGGGTACACCGGGCTTCGTTGAAAGCCAAAGGCGTGCACCAGCTTTCCGGAGTCAACTATGAGCGGGTGAGCGACGAGGGGCTACACATCAGCTTCGGTCCCAAGCGAGAGCGGCCGCAGCTGCTGGCCGTGGACAACGTGGTGGTGTGCGCGGGCCAGGAGCCGGTGCGCGACCTGGAAGACGAGCTGCGGTGCGTGGGCATCGACCCGCACATCATCGGCGGTGCGGCGTTCGCCGTGGAGCTGGACGCCAAGCGCGCCATCAAGCAAGGCACCGAGCTGGCGGCCCGGCTGTAGCCGCGGTCAGTATCCGGCCAGCAGACTGCGCACCCGGCCCAGGGTTTCCGGACCGACGCGGCTGCAGATGCGCGACGGGTCGGCGGGCCGCCGGCCCCACAACAGCAGCACACGCGTCGCGGCATCGGTTTCCAGCGTGGCCGGACCGTCCGGGTCGGCAAGCCGGATGGTGGTGCTCTCAGCGTCCGCGTTGACCACCACATCGTCGCCATCGGCCACCCGCAGCCGCGCCTCGATTCGCTCGCCGGGCCGTAGTTGCTTGACGCCCTTG
The DNA here is from genome assembly GCF_035314665.1 of Mycobacterium sp. GTDB lineage: Bacteria > Actinomycetota > Actinomycetes > Mycobacteriales > Mycobacteriaceae > Mycobacterium. The sequence continues at coordinate 2,668 of NZ_DATFZD010000439.1, forward strand.
GCCAACAGCGGCTTTCCCACCGCCAGCACGCTATGGGTCGTCATCCACGGCTGTGCCATCCGGGCCTGGGCCGCCGCATCGTCGCCGGTGATGTCCCACCCATGCAGGACCAGCTCTTCGCGCATGTGCTCGGCGAACCACGGCACTTTCATGGTGCGCCCGGTCCATGCCACGTCGGTATCGGCCGGCACATCGTCGCCGGCTTCGGCGGTCTCATTCAGCAACGCCATGTTGGTGTGCAGGGCTGCCCACAGGTCCGTCGCGTTCATGGCACGCAGCGGCGCCTCGCGTTCTTCGAATGTGCGGGTGGCAACCGGTTCGCCGGCCAGGTGCCCGCCCAACACGCGGGCGAGTTCGAGGGCGTTGCCGGCCTGGTGGATGACGATGTCGCGGACGGTCCAGGCCTCACACCAGGTGCCGGCGTCCGGCCGACGCTGCTGTACCGCGTCGATGAACGGCTGCCACTCGGGGAATCGGTCGGTGTCGATCTTTGCGCTCACGGCTTCCGGTATACCCGGCGCCACCGACAACTACGCCGCGAGCGGACTGTACGTCGTGGTGCGCTGGCGTGCCGGGCGACCGATGCCCGCGGCGATCGCCATCAGCTCAGCGGCGGTCTTGGCCGATCCGTGTTCGGAGCCGGCCATCCGCGAGATGGTCTCCTCCATCAGCGTGCCGCCCAAGTCGTTGGCACCGCCGTTGAGCATCACCTGCGTGCGCTCGACGCCGAGCTTGACCCAGCTGGTTTGGATGTGAGAGATGCGGCCATGCAACATGATCCGGGCCAACGCATGGACAGCGCGGTTGTCCCGGTGGCTTGGCCCGGGTCGTGCCCCGCCGGCGAGGTACAACGGCGAGTTCTGATGCACGAACGGTAGCGGCACGAACTCGGTGAAACCTCCGGTGCGGTCCTGAATGTCGCGTAACACGTTGAGGTGACCGACCCAGTGTCGCGGGTTGTCGACATGTCCGTACATCATCGTCGACGACGACCGCAGGCCCACCTCGTGGGCGGCGGTCACGATCTCGATCCACATCGAGGTCGGCAGCTTGCCCTTGGTGAGCACCCAGCGGACTTCGTCGTCGAGGATCTCCGCGGCGGTGCCCGGGATGGTGTCCAGGCCCGCCTCCCGCAGGCTGGTCAGCCACTCGCGAATACTCAAGCCGCTCTTGGTCACACCGTTGGCGACCTCCATCGGCGAAAACGCGTGCACATGCATCGACGGCACCCGTGCCTTGACGGCGCGGACCAGATCGGCATAGCCGGTGACCGGCAGCTCGGGATCGATACCGCCCTGCATACATACCTCGGTGGCGCCGGCTACATGCGCCTCCCAGGCACGTTCGGCGACTTCGGCGGTCGACAGCGAATAAGCGTCGGCGTCGCCCTTGCGCTGGGCAAAGGCGCAGAACCGGCAGCCCGTGTAACAGATGTTGGTGAAGTTGATGTTGCGGTTGACGACGAACGTCACGTCATCACCGACCACATCGCGGCGCAACGAATCCGCCAGCGCGGCAACGGCATCCAGCGCAGCACCGTCAGCGGTGGCCAAGGCCAGGTACTCGGCGTCGGTGCAACCGGCAGGATCACGCTCCGCCGCGCTCAATGCGGCTAGCACGTCGGTGTCAATGCGCTCGGGAGCACGCGCGGCCAACTCGTGCACCTGCGACCGGATCGAATCCCAGTCACCGAAAGCGCTGAGCAGATCGCTGCGGGCTTCGGTGTTGCGGCCTTCGGTGTCGATCAACGCGTTCAAGTCCACCCGGCCCGACGACGCGACGTCGTCGGGCTCCTGCCACGGCATGCCCACCGGCTTCACATCACGGGCCAGTCCGGTGGCCGGGTCGACCAGCGCCACGACGTGGCCCCGGACCCGCGGATCGATCCAGGCCGCGCCCGCCTGCACGTACTTGGGTTGCGCCGTCAGCCGCTGCACCAGGTCGTATCCCGCCTGTTCCGTGACGGCGGCGAGCTCGTCGAGGGCGGGCCAGGGCCGCTCGGGGTTGACGTGATCGGGCGTCAGCGGCGAGACGCCGCCCCAGTCGTCGACACCCGCGGCGATCAACGCGATGCACTCGTCGGCCGACACCAGGTTCGGCGGCGCCTGAATGCGCATTCCCGGGCCGAGCACCAGTCGGGCCACCGCCACGGTGGCCAGGAAGTCATCGATACCGGCGTCGGGCGTCGCGGCCATCGCCGTGTGTTCTTTGGCGCGGAAGTTCTGCACGATGACTTCCTGAACGTGTCCGAACTCCTTGTGCGACTTGCGAATAGCGTGCAGCGTGTCGGCGCGCTCGGTGAGCGTCTCGCCGATACCGACCAGCAGACCGGTGGTGAACGGTATGGACAGCCGTCCCGCGTCGGTCAACGTGCGCAGCCGAACGGCCGGATCTTTGTCGGGACTGCCATAGTGCGCCAGGCCCTTCGTTTCGAACAGCCGCCGCGACGTCGTCTCCAGCATCATCCCCATCGACGGCGCCACCGGCTTCAGCCGCGACAACTCCGACCAGCTCATCACGCCGGGATTCAAGTGCGGCAACAGCCCGGTGTCCTCCAGCACCCGGATCGCCATCGCCCGCACATAGGACAATGTCGAGTCGTAGCCTCGCTCGTCCAGCCACTCGCGCGCCTCCGGCCACCGATCTTCGGGCCGATCGCCAAGGGTGAACAGTGCTTCCTTGCAACCGAGTTCGCCGCCCTGACGGGCGATCTCGAGAATTTCATCCGGTTCCAAGAACATCCCGGCGCCCTGGGCACGTAGCTTGGCAGGCGCGGTGACAAATGTGCAGTAGTGGCAGTTGTCGCGGCATAGATGCGTCACGGGGATGAACACCTTGCGCGAGTAGCTGATCGGCAGCCGTCCGCCGGCGCCACGCCGTCCCGCCGATTCCAGGCCGGCATCGCGTACCCGCGCCGCGCTGCGACACAAGTCGACCAGATCGTCGCCGCGGGCGGTCATCGCGACCGCCGCCTCATCGACGTTCAACGCAACGCCGTCGCGGGCGCGCCGCAACACCCGCCGCATCGTGGACGTGTTGGACTGCGGCGGCACCGACGGGCTGGGCAGGAACGTCGGTTCTTCGCCCGGAGTCAGTGGCACGTTGGTGTAACTCCCGTCCGCCCGGATTTCATCCGCGCGCAACTATCTGCATCCCCGACGCGTGCCATGTGCGCAACAGTAGCGTCCAGCCGCCCATCAGCGGGCCCCTGCCCTCATTCGCCCGATATGCCAGGTCGGGTGGGTCGTCAGCTTTCGGTTCGGCGCCGCAGCAGCACCGCAAGCGGTGGCGCCGAACCCGCCACGAGCAGTAGCAATGGGGAGTAGGCCAGCAGTCCGCGCCCACCGAAGATGACGTCGCCGCCCGGGCCGGGCGCGCACATCACCAGGACCGTCAGCAGCCAGGTCCACAGCGGCAGCGCGGCCAGCCTGGCTGACGTGGTCCATCGCCCGGCGGCCCACACCAGGGCCGCGTTGACCAGACCGCTGATCACCGCACTGATGGGAAACGGGATTGAACCGATATAGGACGGCAGCAGCAGCGCCCCGGCGACTGCGGAGAGAATCCCGTCGACGGCCAGTAACGCCAGAATGACGATGCGAATTGCCGGGTCCGTCGCGCCGATGTCGTCGATCTGCCCGACGCGGGGCTTGGTGGCGGTCAGGTCGGGACGCTGTCCAACTGCGAGACGATGGACATCAGCACCCACTGGTCCAGTCGGTCCTGCCAGTGTTGCTGGTTGTAGTCCAGATCCGGATCCATGCCGGGAAGCCTACCGCGTGGCGGGCTCGGTGAGACCGAGTCCGGCGAGCAGATCGGTCTCCCAGCCGCGCTGGTCGCGATCCCCCGCGGCGCCGGCCACCAGAATGTAGTGCTCCGGCGCGACGACCGGCAGGGCCAAGTTGTTTGACAACGCCAGCGCACGGCCGGTCGGGCCGAGCGTCAACTGGGTGGCGTGCGCGGCCAGCGCCGCGGTCTTGGCCGGTAACGCGTCCGGATCGTCGACGACGGCGCCGATCTCGCCGTCGGGGTAGCCGAGTTCGCCGAAGTCCCCGTCGGGCGGCGGAATGATCCACTCGGACCGCAGATCGCCGGGGCTCAGCGCCTCCCAACCCGCCCTAAAGGCGCTGCGGGCGATGACCGTCCAATAGAACTTCGGCACTGTCCACGGCGTGCCTGGGTAGTCGTCGGCGCCGGCCGCCGCCACCGCTGCCGTGGTGACCACGTGGGCCTGAATATGGTCGGGATGCCCGTATCCGCCGTTGGGGTCGTAGGTGACCACGACGTGCGGCCTCAGCTCGCGAATGATGGCGACCAGCGCGCCGACTGCCTCGCGTTCGTCGGCGTCGCTGAAGCGCGGCCGGCCGCGCGGTTCGGTGCCCGCCATGCCCGAATCACGCCAGCGGCCCGGGCCGCCCAGGAAGATGGGCGCGCTGACACCCAGCGCATGCAGCGCCGCGGTGAGTTCGCCGATGCGGTAGCCGCCGAGTTGGTCGGCCTGATCGACGGCGAGCTGTGCCCACCGGTCGCCGATCACCTCGCCCTCTTCGCCGAGGGTGCAGGTGACGACATGCACCGCAGCGCCGCGGGCGGCGTAATGGGCGATCGTGGCGCCGTTGGTGATGCTCTCGTCGTCCGGATGGGCGTGTACGAACAACAGCCGCGGGGTCTCCTGCATGGACGCACCATACCGGTTGTGATGCGCAGGTAGCGAAGACGTAACCCGGTGGCCCGCAGTGAGAATCGCTGGACCGGCAAAGCCGCCGTTTCGCCAAAAGAAACGCCGGTGGCTACTATCAACGGATGGCAGCGCAGACCAACTCCATGCCAACGGCCAACCGCACACGGCGGCGGGGCAAGGAACTCGAAGACGCCCTCTACGACGCGACGCTGGCGGAACTGGCTGCGGTCGGCTACGGCGGGCTGACCATGGAAGGGATCGCCGCGCGGGCCCGCACCGGCAAGGCCGCGCTGTACCGGCGCTGGTCTTCCAAGCACGACTTGGTCCAGGCGGCGCTGCTCTATGCGCTACCGCCGGTGCCGGAGCCCCGTGCCGAACGATCGGCGCGGGAGAACCTGCTGGCCGTCTTCACCGCGCACTGCGACGTGCTTGCCGGCAAGACGGCGTTTCCGAGCCTGGCCATCATGAATCAGCTCCTGCACGAGCCGGAGTTGCGCGCCCTGTTCGCCGACGCCGTCGTGACACCGCGCCTGCGGATTACCGAGTCGATTCTGCAGGCCGGCGTGGCCAACGGCGAGATCAACGCCGCCGCGGTGACGCCCTACACCGCGCGGGTCGGCCCGGCGTTGATCAACCAACAGCTGTTACTCACCGGCGCTCCACCGAACAAGCGCCAACTGGCACACATCGTTGACACCGTGGTCGCCCCGCTGTCGCCGGCGCCCGCAGTGGCTGACGCTAGTCCAGGCGGGTAGCCGCGACCGCCCAGACCGGGAAGTGCACGCGATGGTTATCCAGCAGTGGCCCAATGGCTTTCAGCCGATCCTGCAGTGGCCCGAACCGCGCTGCCAAGTCGGGACTGGCGCTCGTCATGCTGTTCAGAAATTCGAGCGTCTCGGGCCGGAAAACACCTACGTAGGTCGAGGTGCCGACATAGTCGACGTGCCACCCGTTTGAGCCGAATACCTGCTCGAAGTTGTCGGCCGGCAGGCCGTCGAACTGCAGGCCATTGACGTTGTGGCGGCCGAACTCGAACATGAACAACCGCGCGCCGGGCTTGGTGGCGCGGTGCAGCGCTTGGGCGTAACGGGTTTGGCCATCGTGGTCGTCGAGGAACACGTGATAGAACGCGCTGTCGACAACGGTGTCGAACCGGCTCTCGAACCCGTCCAACACGGTGGCGTCGGCTACTTGGAAGTCCACCTGCACACCGGCTCGCCGGGCGTTGGCTTTGGCGCGCTCGATCGCCGAGGGCGAGCCGTCCACGCCAGTGGTCGAATAGCCTTGAGACGCATAGTGGATGGCGTGATAGCCCGGACCGGTGCCCGGATCGAGTACCTCGCCGCGCACGGCTCCGTAGGCGACCAACTGTTGCACCACCGGCTGCGGGCCGCCAATGTCCCACGGGATTAGGCCCTCGCTCGAGTCCTCGCGGCCATACAGCTCCTCGAACATGGGGTCGATGTCATCTGTCATGAGACCAACGTACCCGCAAGGAACGCTGGCGGCTACTATGCTGGCGGCCTACTGCGCGGTCTTGACCCACTGCCCGGCGTCGCCGACGATCCCGACGGGCACCGAGCCCGAGAGGCTCACATTGAGCACACTGGGACCCGCGGCGACGATCGTGGCGTCCTGCAGGATCGGCAGCACGGTCGACATGTTCCACAGCCGTGGTTCGACCTCGTTGATGACGTCGTTGATGTTCGCGCTGCCGGCGAGCGCGGCATCGATACGCGACTGGATGCTGTGATCGCAGATACCGGTGAGGTTGGACGGCGCCTGCACCAGCGCTCCGGGTTCCTGCGCCCGGCTGGGCGCGGTCGAGCTGGGCGCCGTCGGCGTGGTGGCAGGAGTCGCTCTTGCCGTCGCGGATGGGTCCGAAGAAGCCGGGGGGTTCGACGGGGGGGTCGCCGTCGACACCGCCGTCGCCTCCAGTGCCGGGCAGCTGTAGCGCGAGGCCAGCAGCGTCGCCAGATTCCCGCCGACCTCGCGCCAACCGACCAGGGCGTCCACCCGGTTGTTGACCAGCGCGTCGCGGTACAGCGCCACCGGATCGAGCGCCAAAATCGTTGCGGCGATGCCGACATTGCGCAACTGGTCCGCGGCGGTGTTGGCCACCGCCACCGATGTCGGGTCGTTCGCCGCGACGCCGATGATCAGGGACAGCTGCTTGCCGTCCTTGCTGATGCGGCCCCGGGTGATCTCTGGTGGCCCATTGGCCGGCCGCGGCGGCGCCGAGGGCGCCGGGGGTGGCGGTGTGACCGACGCCGAGGTGTCGTTTTCGATTTGGTATCCCGACGCTTCCAGCAGCCCCAACGCCTCGGTTCTGGTCAGCGCCGGCGGTGCGGTCGGCACGTAGCCAGGGTCGCTGGGCGAGCGAATCTGCGCCTGATCGAGGCTGACAGTGTTATCACTGCCGGCGCCGACGGCGGCGAGCAAGTCGACGTCGAGCAGTCCCAGAATGGCCTTACGGACCGCGGCGTCGGCCAGCTTGGGCTCACTGGCGCGCAACGTGAGCTGCATGACGCGCGGCGTCATGATTCGCGCGGTCCGCACATCCGGGATCGCCGATAACTGCGCGAAAGCCGCTGAGCCACCGTGTACTTGGGCCACCTGAGTGTCGCCGTTGCGGACCGAATCGGCCAACGCGGCCGGTGCCCCGGCGCGCCGGAACAGGATCAGATCCGGCTTGGCCGGCGGCCCCCAATAGCGATCGTTGCGGGCAAGCAGGATCTCGTCGCGTTGCGGGTCAATGTTTTCCACCCGAAACTGTCCTCCGGTGACCGGCAGGGCGCTCGCCAGCCCGGCCGGGAAACCGCCCGGCACATCCTTGACGATGTGCGCGGGCAGGATGTTGTCGAACAACTCGCGCCAAGCCGGGTATGGCCGGGAGAATGTGACCACCGCCTGCTTTCCGCCGTCGATCGACTGCACTCCGGTGATCAGGTCGTAGCCGGCCGGGTCGACCACGCCGGGCTGGCTGACCATCTGGCGCCACAGATACCAGAAGTCGTCGGCGGCGATCGGAGCGTTATCGGTCCACTGGGCCTCCGGCCGGATTTTGTAGGTCACCGTGAACGGGTTCTCGTTGGTCACATCGGCGGATACCAGCAGCGTCGGGTCCATCTCCCAACGGGACCCGGTCGGTGTGGCCGGGTCGGCGATCGGACGGAACGCGCTGGGCAGCACCAACGCACCGATCGCGGCGTTGACCGCTGAAAGATCGGACAGCAGATGCGGGTTGAACCCGGCGCCGATCGAGTCGATACCCATGATGATCTGCGTCTTCCGCAGCGGCGGCGGCGCGGTGCTCCGCGTGGTCTCGGTGCTCTGCGGGGCCGGCGGTGGGCTGACGGCGCAGCTGCCCAGCACCAGCGTCGAAACCAGCACGCCGACGGTTAGCCAGGCGCGGCGGGCTCGTTTCGGCACGCCCAACAGGGTATCGAGGCTCAACGGTTGATCAACGGCTGCTGAAACCTCACGAGACTCAGCGGCCTCTTCCGTCGCTGGCTGGAGGATTAGTGGCCTTTTCGGTTTGGTGACGCGGGCGATATCACTGCCTGGGCGATGTCGCATGCGCCATCGCTTTTGAACACAATGCCATGGCTCGCTGCCGGGGTTGGCGTGACTGGTGTGACAACTAACTAGCCGCGCGATTTGGCCCGAGCCTTGCTACGCGCACGGGTGGTGGCGTCCAGGTCGTTCTTGCGGACTCGGACAATCTCAGGCGTCACCTCTACGCATTCGTCGTTCGCGCAAAATTCCATCGCTTGCTCCAGGTCGAGCTCGAGCGGCTTGGCCAGCGTTTCGAAGACGTCCGCGGTCGACGATCGCATGTTGGTCAGCTTCTTCTCGCGGGTGACGTTGATGTCGAGATCCTCCGGACGAGGGTTGATCCCGACGACCATTCCCTCGTAGGTGTCCTGGCCGGGCTCGACGAAGAACTGGCCCCGATCGGCGAGCTGCGTCAGCGCGAACGGCGTGATGGTGCCGGTCCGGTCGGACACCAGCGACCCGGTGTGGCGGGCCCGGATCTCACCGGCCCACGGCCGGTATCCGTCGAACACGGCGTTCGCTATGCCGGTGCCGCGAGTGAGCGTCAGGAAGTCGGTGCGGAAGCCGATCAGGCCGCGGCTTGGCACGATGAAGTCCATCCGGACCCAGCCCGCGGCGTGGTTGGCCATCTCCTCCATGCGGCCTTTACGGCCTGCCATCAACTGGGTGATCACCCCGACGAACTCCTCGGGGCAGTCGATCGTCATCGCCTCGAACGGTTCGTGCAACTTGCCGTCGATCGTCCTGGTCACCACCTGCGGCTTGCCCACCGTGAGCTCGAAGCCTTCCCGGCGCATTTGCTCGACCAGCACCGCCAGCGCCAGCTCGCCGCGTCCCTGCACCTCCCAGGCGTCGGGCCGGTCGATGTCGACGACCCGGATGGAGACGTTGCCGACCAGCTCGGTGTCCAACCGCGACTTCACCATGCGCGCCGTGAGCTTGTGCCCGGACACTTTGCCCGCGAGCGGAGATGTGTTGGTGCCGATGGTCACCGAGATGGCGGGCTCGTCGACGGTGATGCGAGGGAGCGCGCGGGCGTGGTCCGG
>NZ_DATFZD010000440.1:0-33529 GCF_035314665.1 Mycobacterium sp.
GGCCAGGTCACTGTCCGCCCTTTTGGACGTATGCGCGGACGAAGTCTTCGGCGTTCTCTTCCAGAACATCGTCGATCTCGTCGAGCAGGTCGTCGGTCTCCTCGGTCAGCTTCTCGCGACGCTCCTGGCCCGCGGCCGTGCTGGCGGTGAGGTCGTCGTCGTCGCCACCACCACCGCCGCGCTTGGTCTGCTCCTGAGCCATCGCTGCCTCCTGCAATGTCATCGGCCGTCGAGAACACGACCGTCGGTTTCTCCACCCTACCGGTCGAGACCGCCATTGCCCGGTTAACGACGTCTAGGTGGTCAGTTGTTCCACCAGTTCAACCGCGCTGTGCACCGAATCGAGCAGCGCACCGACGTGCGCCTTGCTGCCCCGCAGCGGCTCAAGCGTCGGGATGCGGACCAGCGAGTCGCCACCCAGGTCGAAGATCACCGAATCCCAGCTGGCGGCGGCGATGTCTGCTCCAAAGCGGCGCAGGCACTCGCCGCGGAAGTAGGCCCGGGTGTCGGTCGGTGGATTGTCCACCGCGCTGAGCACCTGCTGTTCGCTGACCAACCGCTTCATCGAGCCACGCGCCACCAGCCGGTTGTAGAGGCCCTTGTCCAGCCTGACGTCCGAATACTGCAGATCGACCAGGTGCAGTCGAGGGGCCGACCAGCTCAGGTTCTCCCGGTGCCGGAAACCCTCCAGTAGCCGCAGCTTGGCCGGCCAGTCCAGCAATTCGGCGCACTCCATCGGGTCGCGCTCGAGCTGATCGAGCACGTGCGCCCAGGTCTCCACGACGTCGGCGGCCCGCGCGTCGTGGTCGCGGGCGGCGACCAACTTGGCCACCCTGTCCAGATAAATCCGCTGCAGCGCAAGGCCGGTCAATTCGCGACCGTCGGTCAGCGCCACGGTGGCGCGCAGCGAGGGATCGCGGCTGATCGCGTGCACTGCGTGCACCGGCCGGGCCAACGCCAAGTCGGTCAGGTCGATCCCGTGGGCTGCGCCCTCTTCGATCAGGTCGAGCACCAGTGCCGTCGAGCCCAGCTTCAGATACGTCGACGTCTCGGCCAGGTTGGCGTCGCCGATGATCACGTGCAGCCGCCGGTAGCGGTCTGCGTCGGCGTGCGGCTCGTCGCGGGTGTTGATGATGCCGCGTTTCAGGGTCGTCTCCAGCCCGACCTCGACCTCGATGTAGTCGGAGCGCTGGGACAGCTGGAAGCCCGGCTCGTCGCCGGCGGGCCCGATGCCGACCCGGCCGGAGCCGGTGATCACCTGACGGGACACCAGGAACGGCGTCAGCCCGGCGATGACGGCCGAAAACGGCGTCTGCCGGCTCATCAGATAGTTCTCGTGCGACCCGTAGGAGGCGCCCTTACCGTCGACGTTGTTCTTGTACAGCTGCAGCTTGGCCGCACCCGGCACGCTGGCCACGTGCCGCGCGGCGGCCTCCATCACCCGCTCGCCGGCCTTGTCCCAGATCACCGCGTCCAGCGGATCGGTGCACTCCGGCGCCGAATACTCCGGGTGCGCGTGGTCGACGTAAAGCCGCGCGCCGTTGGTCAAGATCATGTTGGCGGCACCGACCTCGTCCGCGTCGACGACCGGCGGTGGGCCGGCCGAGCGGCTGAGGTCGAATCCGCGGGCATCCCGCAGCGGCGATTCCACCTCGTAGTCCCAGCGAGTGCGTTTGGCGCGCTGAATGCCGGCGGCGGCCGCATAGGCCAGCACCGCTTGCGTCGAGGTCAGGATCGGGTTGGCGGTCGGGTCCGCCGGCGACGAGATGCCGTACTCGACCTCCGTCCCGATAATCCGTTGCATGCTCTAAAGCCTAGGCGCGCCAATGATGCAGGCCCCGGTCGGCCCGTGGTGTAGCTCTGATCGATTAGTCGTTGATCCCGGCAAATACCCAGCGTGTTCGGTTATCGTTGGCGCGTCGGGGTGGGTGGAGGACATGGTTGATCGAGCCGGTGGTGTATGGACCCGAGTCGACTCCTTCGAGCCACGGCGACATTGCTCCCGCGGCGGATCGTCGTGGGTTGTCGCTGCTGCTGATCGAGGACGACCGCGGCGATGCGGTGCTGGTCGAGGAGCTGATCGCAGACTCGGCCGCTGATATCCGGGTGGCGTGGGCGCCGTCGATGGCACACGCCGAGGGTGTCCTCGCCCGCGAGCGCCCGGATTGCGTCCTGCTGGACCTGCATCTGCCAGATGCCTCAGGGTTCGACGGCATCGCCCGCGTCGCCGAGTGGGATGCGACGCTTCCGGTTGTCGTGCTGACGGGATTGAATGACGAACAATTCGGGGCGTCGGCGGTCGCCAGTGGTGCGCAGGACTACTTGGTCAAGGGGCGGGTCGAACCCGACATGCTGCGGCGGAGCCTGTTGTACGCGATCGAACGTAAGCGTGCCGAGCTCATTTCGGTGGATCTGCTGGCGAGCGATCTGCGGGCGCGGGAAAATGCGCGGCTGGAACGAGGTCTGCTGCCCTCCCCGCTGCTACTCGAGGACTCCGAAGTGGGCGTAGTGACCCGATACCGGCCGAGCCGCGCGAGAGCATTGCTGGGCGGAGACTTCTACGATGTCGTCCAAACGCCGGACCGGACCGTGCACATCGTTATCGGTGATGTCGCCGGGCATGGGCCTGACGAGGCCGCGTTGGGGGTGGCGTTGCGGATCGCGTGGCGCACATTGACATTGAGCGGCATTCATGGTGACGCCGCGATGCGACAGCTGGAGCGGATCCTGCACGCTGAAGGCCCAGGCCGAGGGATTTTCGCGACGATGCTGAGCCTGGCAATCGCGCCCGACAGTCCGCGGATTATCGCGGTTCGCGCCGGTCATCCGGGCATGCTGGCGCACGGCCCCGGCACCGTGGATTGGGTGGAGCCGCCGGCCGGCCCCGCTTTGGGATGGGGCGGTGACGGCTGGCCACAGTGTGCGATGGAAATCCCCGAGGGCGGTGGTTTGGTGCTGTTGACCGACGGACTCTTCGAGGCCCATTCCGGCCGCGGTGACGAACGCCTCGGCGAGAACGGTTTGCTGGAACTGGCCAGGCCGCTGGCGGCGCTGCCCGGCCCAGCGTTCGTCGACGCGCTGATCGACCAAGCCGAGGCTCTAGCCCGAGCTCATGGCGGTTTCAGCGACGACGTCGCGGTGGTGCGGGTAGAGCGCAGCGTCGGGTGAGGACCGGACGGACGGGGCGGGCGGACATCCCTACGCACGGCCCGCAGCTGGGATCGCGACTGACGGTCGCGGGCTGGCAGACCCTGGTGTTGTCGGTCATGGCAGCGGCGGTGCTGGCTGGCGCGTCAACGGCTGCGGTGCTGTTGAACCGGACCGATGCGGTGACCCGTGAGTTGACGGACGGCATTCAACCCGCGCGCGTCTCGGCGTACCAGTTGCAGGGGGCGCTGCGCGACCAGGAGACCTCGCTGCGCGGCTATCTGATTTCCGCTGACCCGGAATTCCTCAGCCCTTACGTCGACGGGCAACGCGTCGAACAGCGGGCGGCCAAGGACATCACCGCGCGACTCGGTGACCGGTCCGATCTGATCGCCGACCTGACCGCGATCGAGCGCGCCGGCGCCGCGTGGCGCGGCACTTATGCGGAGCCGTTGATCAGCAGCGTGACCCCGGGTACGCCCAATGTGGTGAACACCCCTACCGCCGACCGCGGGAAGGCCGAGTTCGACCGGATCCGCACGTTGTTCGATACCCAAAACGCCCATCTGGCAGAGGCGCAGACCGTCGCCGTCAACGAGCTCAACGCGATGCACAGCTGGCGGAACCGGGTCCTGATCGCGATGGTGGCAGTGCTCGGAGCCGGGGCGATGCTGCTGGCGTTGTTGATGCGACGCGCGGTGACCCGTCCCCTGGCGGTGCTGGCCGCGTCGTGCCGGCGAATCGCGGCGGGCACTTTCGCCGAACGCATCGTCGTGCGGGGACCCAAAGACATCCGCGAGATCGCCGGCGACGTGGAGAACATGCGGGGGCGGATCGTGACCGAGCTGAACATATCCCGGTCGGACCGGGCTCGTCTGATTCGACAAACGGAGGCGCTCGACGCTCAAGCGGTCGAGCTACGGAGATCCAATGCCGAGCTTGAGCAGTTCGCCTACGTGGCCTCGCACGACCTCCAAGAACCGCTGCGCAAAGTGACTTCATTTTGCCAGTTGCTTGAGCAACGTTACGGTGACGCACTCGATGAACGCGGTATTGAATACATCGGATTTGCTGTCGACGGTGCCAAACGCATGCAGGTGCTAATCAACGATCTCCTGACCTTTTCCCGAGTCGGTCGACTCAACGTCACGCACGCCACCGTTGACCTCGACACCACCGTCGAGACCGCGTTGGGCAACCTTGCCGCCGCGATCGAGGAATCTGGGGCTCAAATCGCGCGACCGGATGGTCCGCTTCCGCAAGTGATGGGCGACGCCACCCTTATGACGATGTTGTGGCAGAACCTCATCGGCAACGCGGTTAAGTTCCGCCGCGAGGATCGCTTACCCGAGGTCGCGATCGACTGCGAACGGGGCACCGATACGCATGACGGCCATTGGGTGTTCAGCGTGGCCGACAATGGCATCGGCATCGCGCCCGAATTCGCCGAAAAAGTGTTTGTGATCTTCCAGCGTTTGCATGGCCGGGATGCCTACACCGGAACGGGTATCGGGCTGGCACTGTGCAAGAAAATCGTCGAGTTGCACGGCGGTAGCATCGGCATCGACACCACCAACAACAGCGGAACTCGATTCTGGTTCACCTTGCCCATTCCTGCCGCCAGCGACGAGACACCCATCGGCGCATCCGAAGGAGCCCACCGATGACACCGGATAGCCGCGCCATCGATGTGCTGCTCATCGAAGATGATCCCGGAGATATCGTCATCACTCGGGAAGCCTTCAAAAACCACAAGATTCGGAACACTTTGCGTGTCGCACGCGACGGGCAGGAAGGTCTCGACTACCTGTACCAACGTGGTGCTCATCGGGGCGCACCACGGCCGGATCTGATCCTGCTCGACCTGAACCTGCCGAAGTACGACGGTCACCAACTGCTTGAAAAGATCAAATCCGATCCCGAGATGTGCCACATCCCCGTCATTGTCCTCACCACCTCGGCCGCGGAAGAAGACATTCTGCGCAGCTACCGACTGCACGCCAACGCCTACGTCACCAAACCCGTTGGCTTCGAGCAATTCATGCATGTCATTCGCGAGATCGACGAGTTCTTCGTCCAAGTCGTACGCCTCCCACCCCGTTAATCCGCCTGATGTTTGGTTGACGCAGGTGAAAGTAGTGATTACCTTCACCCTGATGTCTAGTGACGCGCTACGCGACCCCTCGATCGGCTTGTCCGGAAAACGCTACGGCGAAGTCCTTCTAGTGACGCCGGGCGAGGCGGGGCCACAGGCCACCGTCTACAACAGCTACCCGCTCAACGATTGTCCGGCCGAGTTGTGGTCGGCACTCGACGCGCAAGCCATCGCGACCGAAAACGGCGCTGCCACAGCGCTTCTCAACGGACCCCGGTACTGGCTGATGAGCTCCATCGACAAGGTGCCGCAGGGCCCGAAGATCGTCAAAAACTTCGGCGGCATCGAGATGCAGTTGCAGGCCACGGTCTTGCTGACCGCGATGAACCCGGCTCCCTACACCGCGAATCAGGTCAACCGTCACACCGTCTTCACATTCGACGCCGCTGAAGAGGTCTACGAACTGCAGGACCCGGCTTTTCGGCGTTGGGTGATGCAGACCTGGAGCCAGATCGTCGATCCGAATCTGTCGCGGGCCGACCTGCGAAACCTCGGCGAGCGACTCGACTTGCCAAACGGATGGACCTACCAATCACGCATTCTGGAAACCCCGTTGCGCATCGACACCACTAACCGCGCGGCGCTGGTCTTGCAGGACGACCTGACCAACAGCTATTCGCTGATCACCGACTGAACCCGCCAAGCTTCGTCGTCGATCCGTAGTTACAGGTACTGGCCGAGGTTGGACTCGGTGTCGATGGCCCGCGACGCGCTCGAGCTCTTGCCGGTGACCAGGGTGCGGATGTAGACGATCCGCTCGCCCTTCTTGCCCGAAATCCGTGCCCAGTCATCGGGATTGGTGGTGTTAGGCAGGTCCTCGTTCTCGGCGAACTCGTCGACGATCGAATCGAGCAGGTGCTGGATGCGCAGACCCGGCTGGCCGGTCTCCAGCACCGACTTGATCGCGTTCTTCTTCGCGCGGTCGACGACATTCTGGATCATCGCACCGGAGTTGAAGTCTTTGAAGTACATGACTTCTTTGTCGCCGTTGGCGTAGGTGACTTCCAGGAACCGGTTGTCGTCGATCTCGGCGTACATCCGGTCGACGACCTTTTCGATCATCGCCTGGATGCACGCCCCGCGGTCGCCGTCGAACTCGGTGATGTCGTCGGCGTGCACAGGCAGCGTCTCGACAAGGTACTTCGAGAAGATGTCCTGCGCCGACTCGGCGTCCGGGCGTTCGATCTTGATTTTGACGTCGAGCCGCCCGGGCCGCAGGATCGCCGGGTCGATCATGTCCTCGCGGTTGGACGCGCCGATCACGATGACGTTCTCCAGGCCCTCCACGCCGTCGATCTCGCTCAACAGCTGTGGCACGACGGTCGTCTCGACGTCGGACGAAACTCCGGTACCGCGGGTGCGGAAGATCGAGTCCATCTCGTCGAAGAACACGATCACCGGCGTGCCTTCAGACGCCTTCTCGCGGGCCCGCTGGAAGATCAGCCGGATGTGACGCTCGGTCTCGCCGACGAACTTGTTCAGCAGCTCAGGGCCCTTGATGTTCAAGAAGTACGACTTGGCCTCGCGGGCGTCGTCGCCGCGCACCTCGGCCATCTTCTTGGCCAGCGAGTTGGCGACGGCCTTGGCGATCAACGTCTTACCGCAACCAGGCGGGCCGTAGAGGAGCACACCTTTGGGCGGACGCAGCGCATACTCCCGGTACAGCTCCTTGTGCAGGAACGGCAGCTCTACGGCGTCGCGAATCTGCTCGATCTGCCGGCCCAGCCCACCGATGTCGTCGTAGGTGACGTCCGGCACCTCTTCCAGCACCAAGTCCTCGACTTCGGCCTTGGGGATGCGTTCGAACGCATACCCGGCCTTGGTGTCGACCAGTAGCGAGTCACCGGGACGCAGTTTGCGGGGCCGCTGGTCGTCGTTGAGAGCGTCGGGGTGGCCGTCGGGCAGGTCCTCGGCGACCAGCGGGTCGGCGAGCCACACGATGCGTTCCTCGTCGGCGTGTCCGACGACCAAAGCCCGGTGTCCATCGTTGAGAATCTCGCGCAGCGTTGAGATCTCACCAACCGACTCGTAGGCGCCGGCCTCTACGACAGTTAAAGCCTCGTTGAGCCGAACTGACTGACCCTTCTTCAAAGACTTGACTTCGATGTTGGGTGAGCATGTCAGGCGCATCTTGCGACCGGAGGTGAACACGTCGATGGTGTCGTCGTCGTGCGTGGACACCAACACGCCGTAACCGCTTGGCGGCTGTCCGAGCCGGTCGACCTCTTCGCGCAGCGCCAGCAGTTGCTGCCGGGCTTCCTTGAGCGTTTCCATCAGTTTGGAATTTCGCGCCGCGAGCGAATCGATCCGGGCCTCGAGCTGGTGAATATCGCGGGGGCTGCGCGCGGCGCTCTGCGTTCCAACGGCATTCTCGAGTTGCTCACGCAGTATGGCCGCCTCGCGCCGGAGCTCCTCCAGCTCGGCCGCATCCTCGCCGGACAGGTCTGGCTCGCGCGGGCTACCGAACGTTTCGCGCTCTGACTCACCCATGTTGCGCTCCTTTCCCGCTCCCGAACGTGGTGCGGCGGATGCCTCAACGCTACCGGCGATTTCCAATTCATGCGGGAACTCGAAATGGGGCACACTGGCACCAGCGTTAACATCATGTTGAACCTGCCTGATCGAGAGGACATCTGTGACCTTGAAATTCCTAGCCACGGGCGTGGCGGCTGTCGCTGCAATCGGCGCGGCAGCTGCGGGTGTGACGTGCATTGCATTTGTTACCACCACGTTGCCTCAGGTTCAGCCGGTCGTTTTCAGCGCTCCGTTGCCGCTGGACCCGGTCGTGCCCGGCGCGGATGTGCCCACGCCGGACCAATTGGTCACCCTGCTCAACAGCCTGCAGGACCCGAGCGTGCCGTTTGCCAGCAAGAGCAATCTGGTCCAGGGCGGGATCGGCGGCGTCGAGGGCCACTTCGCCGACAAGAAACTGCAGCAAGCCGCCGCCAAGGGCAGCCTGCCGCTGACGTTCAACATCACCAACATCCAGGCCGCCGGCCCGGGCGCCGCGTCGGCCAATATCACCGCGACGGGTCCGCACCTTGCTCCGACAACCGAGAACCTGACGTTCGTCGACCAGGGCGGCTGGGTGCTGTCGCGCACGTCGGCGATGACGCTGATCCAGTCCGTGCAGTCGGCGGGCGGCTGACCGCTGCTGGATGGGTCGACACCTCATCGCAGTTCTGAGCGCCGCCACGATTGTGGCGGCGCTTGGCCTCTCGGGGTGCTCGGGCGACGAACACGGCGCTTCGTCGGAGGCTGAGCCGGCGCCGACGTCGCTGACTACGACGCCGGCTGCGCAGGTCGCTCCGCTGCCGCCGCCCGACGCGCTGGCCAAGGTGCTCTACCGGCTGGCCGATCCCGCGGTGCCTGGCACCCAGAAGCTCAACCTGGTCCAAGGTGCCACCCCGGAGAACGCCGCCGTGCTCGACCAGTTCGCCACCGCCCTGCTCAACGGCGGCTTTGCCCCGATGAAGGTCGACGTGCGAAACGTCGTGTGGTCGGACCGCGATCCGGCCGACGTGGTGGCCGACGTCGATCTCAGCTCACCCAATCCCCGCGGGCCCAGGTTCGGCTTCCCGATGGAATTCACCCCATATCAGGGTGGCTGGCAGCTATCGGCGCGAACCGCCGACGTGCTGCTGGCTTTCCGTACCGCACAGGCCGAACCGCCTCCGGCGACGACACCCGGGCGCTGAGCCTGCGATGTGGATCGGGTGGCTCGAGTTCGATTTGCTGCTCGGTGACGTGCGCTCACTCAAGCAGAAGCGCTCGGTGATCCGCCCGGTGGTGGCGGAATTGCAGCGCAAGTTCAGCGTGTCGGCCGCCGAAACGGGATCGCATCAGCTCTACCGACGGGCGGGCATCGGGGTGGCGATGGCGTCCGCCGACCGCGGCCACGCCGTCGATGTGCTCGACGCGGCGGAGCGGTTGGTGGCAGCCCACCCGGAGTTCGAATTGCTGTCGGTGCGACGCGGTCTGCACCGCAGCGACGACTGACCGGGCCTAGCGCTTGCGGCGCAACGGCGTCGGCGTGACGGTGCCGGGAGCGAGTCGACGCGCCGACACCAGGAACCCGGTATGGCCGCGCATGTTGTGCTGCGGACGCACCGCCAACCCGACGACGTTCCAGCCACGTTGCATCGTCTCCCAGGCCCGCGGCTCGGTCCAGCACTGCTGCTCGCGCAGCGCCTCGACCGTCTTCGACAGCTGGGTGACGGTGGCCAGGTAGACGATCAGCACACCGCCGGCGACGACCACGCGCGACACGGTATCGAGCACCTCCCAGGGCGCCAGCATGTCCAGTACGACCCGGTCGACCGCGCCGTCGGCCAGGTCGGTTTCGGCGACGTCACTGAGAATCAGTTGCCAGTTGTCGGGGACGCCGCCGGAAAACGTCTCCACATTGCGACGGGCGTGTTCGGCGTGGTCGGCGCGGACCTCGTAGGAGATCACCCGTCCGTGCGGGCCGACGGCGCGCAGCAGCGAACAGGTCAGCGCCCCGGAGCCGGCGCCAGCCTCCAAAACCCGGGCGCCCGGGAAGATGTCGCCCTCATGCACGATCTGAGCGGCGTCTTTTGGGTAGATCAGTTGCGCGCCGCGAGGCATGGACATCACGTAGTCCACCAGCAGCGGACGCAGTACCAGGAATGGGTCACCGTTGCTGGATTTGACGACGCTGCCCTCGGGCAGTCCGATCACCGTGTCGTGCGCGATCGCCCCGCGGTGAGTGTGGAATTCGCCGCCGACGCTGAGCAACATCGTGTAGTGCCGGCCCTTGGCGTCGGTGAGCTGGACACGATCGCCGACGGCGAACGGCCCCGTTGCAGACACAGCTGTCTAGCCTGCCAGCAGACGCGCCGGGAAAGGTGCGCGGGGTTGTCCGACCTCGGCCCTAGGCTGCGGATATGATCGCCGGCGACGATGCAGAGCACAGCGATGCTGAGGAGCGGCGCACATGAGCAGCCAACCGGGTGAAGTCCGCCCGGCGTCAAGACCGGCACTGTCGCCGTCACGGGCGGCGGACTTCAAACAATGCCCGCTGCTCTACCGGTTCCGTGCGATCGATCGGCTCCCTGAGCCGCCATCGACGGCACAACTGCGAGGCTCGGTGGTGCATGCCGCTCTGGAGCAGCTGTACAGCCTGCCCACGGCAGAGCGCGTCCCGCAGACTGCCGGCGCACTGGTCGACCCGGCGTGGGAGCAGGTGATCGCCACCGAACCCGATCTGATCGCCGAGCTGGAGCCCGAACAACAGTCCCAACTCCTCGACGAAGCCCGGGCGCTGGTGTCCGGCTACTACCGGTTGGAAGACCCGACCCGGTTCGACCCACAGAGCTGCGAGCAGCGCATCGAGGTCGAGCTTGCCGACGGCACGCTGCTGCGCGGGATCATCGACCGGATCGATGTCGCGCCGACCGGCGAGTTGCGCGTGGTGGACTACAAAACAGGTAAGGCGCCGCCGGAGGCGCGTGCCCTCGCCGAGTTCAAGGCCATGTTTCAGATGAAGTTCTACGCGGTCGCGTTGCTGCGATCACGCGGCGTGTTGCCGACGCGGTTGCGGCTCATCTACCTGGCCGACGGCCAGCTGCTGGACTACTCGCCCGACGAAGACGAGCTGCTGCGCTTCGAGAAGACCCTGATGGCAATCTGGCGGGCAATCCAATCTGCCGGTGCGACAGGCGATTTCAGGCCAAGGCCGTCGCGGTTGTGCGACTGGTGCGCCCATCACGCACACTGCCCGGTGTTCGGCGGCACACCGCCGCCGTACCCGGGTTGGCCGGAGCGTCCTAACGAAGGTGATCCGGACGCCGTTCTGCAGCAGGCGGATCCGGCTGCCTAGCACCTACCGCAGCGGCGACATCTCCTGCAGCATCGTCGGTATCAGCTCGCTGACCGTCGGGTGGATGTGCATGGTGCGCGCCAGCGTGGTGTAGGGCGCCTTGGCCGACATCACATCGAGAATCTCGTGGATGGCCTCGTCGCCACCGACGCCGAGGATGGCAGCGCCCAGGATCTGCTGCGTCGTTGCGTCCACGACCACTTTCATAAAGCCTTGTGTCTCACCCTTTTCCACAGCGCGACCCACTCGGGTCATGGGCCGCTGGCCGACTAACGCGGGGCGCCCCGAGGCACGCACCTGCTCGACGGTCATGCCGGCGCGTCCCAGCGGTGGGTCAATGTACAGGGCATAGGTGGGGATGCGGTCACTGACCCGGCGTGGGTCATTGTCGAGCAGGTTGGCCGCGACGATTTCGAAGTCGTTGTACGACGTATGGGTGAATGCGCCTTTGCCGTTGCAGTCACCCATCGCCCAGATGTGGTCGACGCTGGTCTTCAGTTGGTCATCGACGGTGATGTATCCCCGGGCATCGGTTTGGACACCGGCACGCTCGAGGCCGAGGTCGTCGGTGTTGGGGCGGCGCCCGACCGCCAGCAGCAGATGACTACCGGCTATCGGCGCGGCACCGGCACGCGGTGTCACCTCGAAGCAGTTGTCTCGCTTTGCTATTCGGATATCGGCAGCATCGACGACGATGTCGATGCCATCGTTCTGCAGGATCGACTTGATGCTGTCAGAGACGTCGTCGTCTTCGCGCGACGCCAGCCGCGGCCCTTTCTCGACGACGGTCACCCGGGCGCCGAAGCGGCGGTACATCTGGGCGAACTCTAGCCCGATATAGCTACCACCGACGATGACGAGATGCTCGGGCACGGTGTCGAGTTCGAGGATCGACACATTGGTGAGGAAGTCGACATCCGCAACGCCGGGAAGATCGGGCACCACCGCACGGCCACCGACGTTGAGAAAGATCCGCTCGGCTTGCAGGACTTCGTCGCCGACGCGCAGTGTGTGCGGATCTTCGAACCGCGCGTGGCCGCGAATGACGGAGCAGCCGTCCATTCCGTTCAGCCAGTCTTCGACACCCTTGCGGTCGCCCAGCATGATTTTGTCTTTGCGCGCCTTGACTTTCGCCATGTCCACGCTGACCGTTCCGGTGCCGACACCGAAGTCGGCGCCGCGGCGGGCCAGATGCGCGGCATGCGCGCTGGCCACCAATGTCTTGGTGGGGATGCATCCGGTGTTGACGCAGGTGCCGCCGATCAGCTTGCGCTCCACCACGGCGACGGTATGGCCGGTCGCGGTCAACCGGCCAGCCAGCGGGGGCCCGGCCTGCCCGGCGCCGACTATGATCGCGTCGAAACGCGTTGTCACAGAGCAGCTGTTACTGCGGCAAGCGCGAATCCACCCAGCACCGCGACGGCGTCCTCAAGCAGAGCGATCGGCAGGTCGTGGCCGTGCGAGGCGACTAGGCGGGTGCGCGCCTGGTAGCCGCCGAGCGTGCCGAGCACAGCCCCAATAATTCCCGCGCCGAGCGCACTCCAGGTATAGCCCCAGGCGGTTCCGATGACAGCGCCCGCGAACGCGCCGAAGAGAATTCGGGCACCGAACGACGGTGGCGCCGTACGGGGCGGTGTTTTGGGTTGTTTGTCGAGGAACAGTTCGCCGACGGCGAGAAGACTCAAGACGATGACGGCAGCCAAAGTGCCGACCCACGACGCCCAGGTGTGACTCAAGTTGATCCAGTGCAGATAAGCGGCCCAGGCAACGACCGCTGGTGCTGTAAAGGACCGTAACCCGGCGATGACACCGATTCCCAGAGCTAGTAACAGAACATAGAAATGCGTCACGGCGACCCTCCCAAGGGCTGGACAAAAGAACGCGGCTCTAGCGGGACGTTAACACAGCAAAGCCGGCGGCAGCGGCGCATTCAAGGTCAGAATCGGCAGAACCGGATGTCGGACGCCAGGATCGCTTTGGCCCCGATGGCCACCAGCTCGTCCATGATCGAGTTGACATCCCGACGCGGCACCAAAGCCCGCACCGCCACCCAATCGGGATCCGCGAGCGGGGCGATTGTCGGTGACTCCAAACCCGGTGTGATCGACGTGGCCTCGTCGAGCACCGAACGCGGACAGTCGTAGTCCAGCATCAGGTACTGCTGACCGAACACCACGCCCTGCACCCGCGCGACCAGCTGGTCACGAACGGAGACATCCGGCCCGCCGTCGGCGCCGTCAGGGTCGACCTGTTCGATGAGCACCGCCTCCGAATCGCACAGTGTCTCACCGAAGGCCACCAGATTGTGCAGGTTCAAGGTGCGACCCGAACCCACCACGTCGGCGATCGCATCGGCCACCCCGAGCTGCACGGAGATCTCGACGGCGCCGTCCAGGCGGATCACCGTAGCGTCAATACCGCGAGCCGCCAAGTCTTCTCGCACCAAGTTCGGGTAGGCAGTAGCGATTCGCCGGCCGGCGAGGTCCTCGATAGCCCAGTCGCGCCCGGCCGGTGCGGCGTAACGAAACGACGACGAGCCGAAGCCGAGCGCCAGTCGTTCGCGCACCGGCGCGCCGGACTCACGCGCCAAATCCCTTCCGGTTATCCCGAAGTCGAGCTCTCCCGATCCGACATAGATGGCAATGTCTTTGGGCCGCAGGAAAAAGAACTCGACGTGGTTGTGTGGGTCGATGACGGTCAGGTCTTTGGGATCGGTGCGGCGACGGTAGCCGGCCTCGGCGAGGATCTCGACGGCCGGCTCGCTCAGCGCCCCCTTGTTGGGAACCGCTATCCGCAGTCTCGTGGATCCGTTTCGGTTCAGCGCTACCATCACAGCTTCCGGTACACGTCGTCGAGCGTCAGCCCGCGGGCGATCATGAGTACCTGCGTCCAATACAGCAACTGGCTGATCTCCTCGGCGAGTGCGTCGTCAGATTCGTGTTCGGCGGCCAACCACACTTCGCCGGCCTCCTCCAGGACCTTCTTGCCCACGGCATGCACGCCGCGGTCCAGCGCCGCCACGGTGCCGCTGTCGGCCGGCCGGGTGCGGGCACGCTCGCCGAGCTCGGCAAACAGATCCTCAAAGGTCTTCACGGGCAGCGATTGTTTCATGGGCGGGTAAGCAAAGTCACGGCGGTTTCAGGTCGGGGACACTTCGTCGGGCATGTCCTCCAGGGAGACGCCGTTGGTCTCGCGGACCCACTTCCACACGAAAAACAACGACAGCACCGCACACGTCGTGTAAAAGCCGTAGGCCAAGCCGAGCGCGTGCCGCAGCGCCGGGAAGGTCACGATGATTGTCCAGTTGGCCATCCATTGCACGCCGGACGCGAACCCGAGCGCCGCAGACCGGATGCGGTTGGGGAACATCTCGCCCAGCAGCACCCACAGGACGGGTCCCCACGAGACGGCGTACGCGATAACGAACACGTCGGCGGCGACCAGCGCGATCACCCCGGAGGCTACGTCCAGATCTGGTCGACCGTTGACGGTGGATGCGCCGGTGAAAACGACGGTCATGGTGGCCAGCATCAATGCCATACCCGCTGATCCGGCCAGTAACAGCGGCCTGCGGCCGACCCTGTCGATCAGCGCGATCGCGACCAGCGTGATCAGGACATTGACCCCGGTGGTCACCAACGCAATGGTGAACGACGACTTCTCGCCGAACCCCACTGCCTCCCAGAGCACATCCGAGTAGTAGAAGATCACGTTGATACCAACGAACTGCTGAAAGATGGCCAGTCCCAGGCCCACCCAGACGATGCCGTACAGGCCGCCGGTCGGCTTACGCAGATCGCGCCAGGACGGTGGTTTTTCCTGCTCCAGGCTGTCCGCGATCCGGTTTATCGTCAGCTCGACATCGCGGTCAGCGAGCAGCTTGGAAAGCACTCGGCGCGCCTGCGAAATTTGCTGTTGCGCAACCAGATAGCGCGGTGATTCCGGAATCGTGAAAATCAGCGCGAAATACACCAGCGCCGGGATCATCTCGCTGAGGTAGATCCAGCGCCACGCGGCCAGACCTAGCCACAACTGCCCGCTCGGACCTCCCGCGAGGTGAAATGGCACCCAGGTCAAGGCCAGCGACCCGAAAATGCCGCACACGATGCCCAGTTGCTGGAGTGAGCCGAGTCGGCCTCGGAAACGCGGCGGCGAGATTTCGGCGATGTAGGCGGGAGCGGCGACGGACCCGAAGCCGAGCCCGATGCCACCAATGGCGTGGAAGACGATGAACATCCATATGCTGCTTGCCAACCCGGCTCCGAGACCGCAGATGAAAAACAATGTCGCCGAAATCTTCATCATCGCCAGTCGGCCCATCCGGTCCGCGAGCCGCCCGGCTAACACCGCCCCGACGGCGGCGCCCATCAGTGCCGAGGCCGCCGCGAAACCCAACACCGCGTTGCCGACATGAAAGTTGGCCTGCAACGCCCCGACTGCACGATTGGTCACCGAGATGTCGTAGCCGAACATCAGTCCCCCGATCGCCGCTACCGATGCGAAGCGAACCGCGGACAAGAAGGCAGCGTGCGCAGCGCTGGCGTCTACGGGCAGGTCTTCGTGCGGAGCCGGCGGCACCTGGCCGCGAGCGTCGTCAACGGCCATGGCGTCCTTCGATGCTGTCGGGGTCTGGACTGGCCAGACAATACCGCCGTCCGCGTGCGGGCTGTCGGATGTCAGACGTTGAAATACTTGGCTTCGGCGTGCTCCCGCGACCCGTCGACGAACACGCGTCGGGGTCCGTCGAGCACCGGGACTTGGTTCGGCACGACCAGGACGGTGCATCCAGCGGCCTCGGCTGACGTTGCACCGGTGTTGGAGTCCTCGATCACCAAGCACGATGCCGTCTCGGCGGCCAGTGCTAACTCAACCAACGTAGGGCTCAGTCCTCCGGGTTGTAGCCGAGGTTGGGGCCGAGCCAGCGCTCGGCTTCCTGCAGGGTCCAGCCCTTGCGCTTCGCGTAGTCAGCGACCTGGTCCTGGGCCATCCGGCCGACCACGAAGTACCGCGACTGCGGGTGCGAGAAATACCAGCCGCTGACGGCAGCACCGGGCCACATCGCCATCGACTCGGTCAGCTCGATGCCGGTCCGGTCCCGGACGTCCATCAACTTCCAGAGCGTCACCTTCTCGGTGTGCTCCGGGCAGGCCGGGTAGCCGGGGGCAGGGCGGATTCCGACGTACTTCTCACCGATGAGTGCCTCGTTGTCCAGCTGCTCGTCCGGCTGGAATCCCCAGAGCTCCTTGCGGACCCGTTGGTGCATCCGTTCGGCGAAAGCCTCTGCCAGCCGGTCGGCGATCGACTCCAGCAGGATCGCGTTGTAGTCGTCGTTGGCTGCCTTGAACTCCGCGATCTTGTCCTGGCTGCCGAGCCCCGTGGTGACGGCGAAGGCGCCGACGTAGTCAGCCAGACCGGTGTCCTTGGGCGCGATGTAGTCGCCCAGCGACCGGTTCGGGATGCCGTCCCGGTGCTGGCCCTGCTGGCGCAGGTTGTGCAACGTGGTCATCACCTCGGTACGGGTCTCGTCGGTGTACACCTCGATGTCGTCGCCGACCGCGTTCGCCGGGAAGAACCCGATCACCCCGTTGGCAGTCAGCCACTTCTCCTTGATCAGGGTGTCGAGCATCTCCTGGGCTTCGTCGTACAGCTTGCGGGCAGTTTCGCCCGAAACCGGGTTGTTGAGGATGTCGGGGAACCTGCCCTTCATCTCCCAGGCGTTGAAGAACGGCTGCCAGTCGATGTACTCGCGCAACTCGGCGAGGTCGTAGTCGTGGAACTCCCGTACGCCGAGGCCCTGGGCGGGCACCGGCGGCGTGTAGCCGTCCCACTCGATCGGCGTCCGGTTCGCACGGGCCTTCTCCAGCGTCAGCATCGGCCGCTCGTTCTTCTGCGCGTGCCGTTCGCGAAGTGCTGCGTAGTCGGTCGCGGTGGCCTCCAGCAGGACTGGACGCTGCTTGTCGTCGAGGAGCGCAGCGGCGACCGGCACCGAGCGGGACGCGTCCTTGACCCAGACGACCGGACCGGTACGGCGCGGCGCCACCTTCACGGCCGTGTGGGCGCGCGATGTGGTCGCGCCACCGATCAGCAGCGGGATCTCCAGCCCCTCGCGTTCCATCTCGACGGCGAAGTTGACCATCTCGTCCAGGGATGGGGTGATCAGGCCGGACAGCCCGATGATGTCGGCGTTGTGCTCCTTCGCCGCGTCCAGGATCTTCTGGGCAGGCACCATCACACCGAGGTCGATCACCGAGTAGTTGTTGCACTGCAGGACGACCCCGACGATGTTCTTGCCGATGTCGTGGACGTCGCCCTTCACGGTCGCCATCACGATCGTGCCGTTGGTGTCCCCGGATGCAGTGTCGCCGGACTCTTCTTTCTCCGCCTCGATGTACGGCAGCAGGTACGCAACGGCCTTCTTCATCACCCTGGCCGACTTGACGACCTGGGGCAGGAACATCTTGCCTGCGCCGAAGAGGTCACCGACGACGTTCATTCCGTCCATCAGCGGGCCCTCGATCACCTCGATCGGGCGACCACCTGCGGCGGCGATCTCGGCTCGCAATTCCTCGGTGTCGGCATCGACGTGGCCGTCGATGCCCTTGACCAGGGCGTGCGTGATCCGCTCGCGGACCGGGAGGCTGCGCCACTCGGCTGCCACCGGGTCCTCGGCTTTCTCTGAGCTGTTGAAGCGCTCAGCGATTTCCAGGAGCCTTTCGGCCGCATCCTCGCGACGGTTCAGGACGACGTCCTCGATTCGGTCCCGCAGCTCGGGGTCGATCGAGTCGTAGGGCACCAGCGCACCGGCGTTGACGATGCCCATGTCCAGGCCGGCCTTGATGGCGTGGAACAGGAACACCGCGTGGATCGCCTCGCGGACGGGGTTGTTGCCCCGGAACGAGAACGACACGTTCGAGATGCCGCCGGAGATGTGCACCCCCGGAAGGTTCTCCTTGATCCAGGCGCAGGCCTCGATGAAGTCGATCCCGTACGTCGCGTGCTCCTCGATACCGGTCGCCAGCGCGAAGCAGTTCGGGTCGAAGATGATGTCCTCGGCCGGAAAGCCAACCTCTTCGGTCAGGATCCGATAGGCGCGCCCGCAGATCTCCTTGCGGCGCTCCAGGTTGTCGGCCTGACCCTGCTCGTCGAAGGCCATCACGACGACGGCGGCACCGTACTTGCGGCACAGCCGTGCCTCGCGAATGAACTTCTCCTCGCCCTCCTTCATGGAGATCGAGTTGACGATCGGCTTGCCCTGCACGTTCTTCAGGCCCGCCTCGATGACCTCCCACTTGGAGGAGTCGATCATCACCGGGACGCGGCTGATGTCCGGCTCGGCCGCGATCAGCTTGGTGAACCGGTCCATAGCGGCGACGCCGTCGATCATGCCTTCGTCCATGTTGATGTCGATGACCTGCGCACCGACCTCGACCTGCTGCAGGGCGACCGACAGCGCGGTGTCGTAGTCCTCGGCCTTGATCAGGTTGCGGAACCGGGCGGAGCCGGTGATGTTGGTGCGCTCACCGATGTTCACGAACAGGGAATCGTCGGTGATGTTGAGCGCCTCCAGGCCCGAGAGCCGGGTGGCCACCTCGATCTCCGGCAGCTCGCGCTGCGGCTTGCCCTCGACGACCTTGGCGATCTCGGCGATGTGCGCCGGCGTCGTTCCGCAGCAACCACCGACCAGGTTGACCAGGCCGGCCTCGGCGAAGTCGGCGATGTAGCTGGCCTGACGCTCCGGGGACTCGTCGTATTCGCCAAAGGCGTTGGGCAGGCCGGCATTTGGGTAGCAGGAGACGAAGGTGTCCGCGATCCGCGCCACCTCGGCGATGTAGGGCCTCATCTCCGGCGCGCCCAGGGCGCAGTTGAGGCCCACCGCGATCGGCTTCGCGTGCCTGATCGCGTTCCAGAATGCTTCGGTGACCTGACCGGACAACGTCCGCCCGGACGCGTCGGTGATGGTGCCCGAGATGATGACCGGCCAGCGGCGTCCGCGGTCCTCGAACAGCGTCTCGACGGCGAACACCGCCGCCTTGGCGTTCAGCGAGTCGAAGATCGTCTCGATAATGAGGAGGTCGGCGCCACCGTCGACCAGGCCGTTGGCAGCTTCGAGGTAGGCGGCAACCAGCTGGTCGTAGGAGACGTTGCGGGCTCCGGGGTCGTTGACGTCCGGCGAGATCGACGCGGTCCGCGTCGTCGGCCCGAGGGCGCCGGCGACGTAGCGGGGTTTCTCCGGGGTGCTGTACTCGTCGGCGGCCTTACGGGCCAGGGCAGCGCCGGCGTAATTCAGCTCGTAGGCCAGCTCCTGCATGTCGTAGTCGGAGAGCGAGACCGCGTTCGCGTTGAACGTGTTGGTCTCCAGGATGTCGGCGCCCGCCTCGAGGTACTCGCGGTGGATCCCCTCGATGATCTGCGGCTGCGTCAGGTTGAGCAGGTCGTTGTTACCCTGAAGAGCGGTCGGCCACTCCGTGAACCGGTCGCCGCGGTAGCCGGCCTCGTCCGGCCGGTCCCGCTGGATCGCCGTGCCCATCGCGCCGTCGATCACCATGATCCGCCGGCCGAGAGCAGCCGTCAGTTCATCGGTGCAGTCGGGGCGGATGTTCGGCTCAAAGATATCGGGCTCGGGGGCGTTCACATGCAATCCTTCCGTAGCGGAAGGCGTCCTTAACTCTGCCGAGCGTGGCGGATACCGGCGGGGACCCGGAACCGTTGCAACGCCTCTCGACCAGAAAAGTCTACGTCGTCACCCGACGTCTGGACGCCCAGCGGGACCCGACCCGCTTGGCGATCGCGGTGCCCTTGAGCGCCAGGTCGCGGATCTTGTCGGCACTGTAGTAGTTACCCAGGTTAACCAAATTGCAGCCGAACGTATTTCGTCTCGACCGCGTCGGCACTGGTTGTTGAAGTCATCGAGGCTCAGATCGGCCGCCTGCAACTGGGTCCCCATGGCGCCGTCGCCCACAACGACGCGCTCCGACAACGTCTCGAGCAGATCGGTGTCGTAGCCGGTGTCGTTGGTAGAAGTCATCCCGACAAGCATAGCTGGTCTATGGAAAATGCCCGGGTGCATGATTGCGCTCGTCACACCGGGACCTGTGTCAGGCCTTACGCTGAATCTGTGACCTCGCCGGATGCCAGCGCTTCGCTACCCGAACTGCACAACACGATCGTCGTGGCGGCGTTCGAGGGGTGGAACGACGCCGGTGACGCGGCCAGCGACGCGCTGGAGCACCTTGACGCCATCTGGGAGGCCGATCCGATCGTCGAGATCGACGATGAGGCGTACTACGACTATCAGGTGAACCGCCCGGTCATCCGGCAGGTCGACGGCGTCACGCGGGAATTGGTATGGCCGTCGATGCGCATCTCGCACTGCCGTCCGCCGGGCGCCGAGCGCGACATCGTGTTGATGCACGGCGTCGAGCCGAATATGCGTTGGCGCACCTTCTGCGCCGAGCTGCTGGCCGTCGCCGACAAGCTCAACGTCGACACCGTGGTGATCCTCGGCGCGCTGCTGGCCGACACGCCGCACACCCGGCCGGTGCCGGTTTCCGGGGCGGCCTACTCCCCCGAGTCGGCGCGCCGCTTCGGGTTGCAGGAAACCCGCTACGAGGGTCCCACCGGCATCGCCGGCGTCTTTCAGGACGCCTGCGTGGCGGCCGGCATACCGGCGGTCACCTTCTGGGCGGCGGTTCCGCATTACGTGTCGCAGCCACCCAATCCGAAGGCGACCGTTGCGCTGCTACGCCGTGTCGAGGATGTGCTCGATATCGAGGTGCCGCTGGCCGACCTGCCGGCCCAGGCCGAGGAGTGGGAGCAGGCGGTCAGCGAGATGACGGCCGAGGACGACGAAATCTCCGAGTACGTGCAGTCATTGGAGCAACGCGGCGACGCCGAGGTCGACGTGAACGAGGCGCTGGGCAAGATCGACGGCGATGCGCTGGCCGCCGAGTTCGAGCGCTACCTGCGCCGCCGCCGCCCGGGCTTCGGGCGTTAGGGCCTTTCCAGCTGTTCGGTATGGGCGCTGGCGGAACGCCCGAGCGCGGCGACTTCGGCGTCCATTCGGGGCAACTGCTCGGCAGTATGTCTGTGGGCCAGAGATCCGCCACGGCGGGTAGACAGAAACGGTTTGAGCCAGCGGAACACGCCCACCCAGCCCGGGCAGTACACCCGTTCCTTTCGGCCCTCGATGCCGGCGACGAAGGCGGCGGCGCACTTGTCCACCGAGGTGGTCTTGTTCAACGGCCAGGGGAACTTCGCCAATTGCTCGCGGAATACGGGTAGATCGGACTGGGTGTCGCGGACCAACGCGGTGTCGATCCAGGACATGTGCGCCGAACCGACGGCGACACCAAGGTGGGCGACTTCCAGTTGCAACGCGTGAGCGAGATGCTCGTTGCCCGCCTTGGACATGTCGTAGGGCGCCATTCCCGGCGCCGCCGCGTACGCGGCAAGTGACGAGACGATCAGCACATAGCCGCGGCGGTCGATCACCGACGGCAACGCGGCACGCACCGTGTTGAAGACACCCAGCAGGTTGACGTCCAACACGCGCTTGACCGCCTCGGGGTCGACCTTCAGCACCGAGCCATAGCTGGCGATTCCGGCGTTGGCGACGACGACGTCGATACCGCCGAACTTTTTAACGGCCGCCTCGGCTGCGGCCTGCATCGCGGCAAGGTCACGCACGTCGACAACCACGGTCAGCACCTGCTCGTCGCCACCCAGCTCGGTGGACCTGTCAGCCAGTGCCGCCGCGTCCAGGTCAGTCAGCACCAGTTTGGCGCCCTTGGCGTGCAACCGTCGCGCGACCTCGGCGCCGATTCCATGAGCACCACCGGTGATGAATACGACTTTCGAGTTCACTGACGTCATGGCCGCAACCTACCCCCTAATTCCGTGGCGTTGACAGGTCCACCCCGAGCAGCGCATCGACCGCGGTGGCCACCGCCTTCGGCGCGTCGGCGTCGTGTCCGCCGTATTCCAACGCGTCGGTGACCCAACCATCAACTGCGGCAAGCGCATTGGGTGTATCGAGATCGTCGGCGAGATAGCGGCGCAGCCGGGCAATGACGTCGACGGCGTCCGGGGCGGCGTGCAGCGCGGTCCCGGTCCGCCACCGGTGCAGCCGCGCGGTGGCCGCATCAAGCACGTCGGCGCCCCAGTCGCGGTCAGCACGATAGTGGCCGGCCAGCAGGCCCAATCGGATAGCCGACGGCTCAACGCCCTGAGCGCGTAACCCCGATACCAGAACCAGGTTGCCGCGGCTTTTGGACATCTTGTGCCCGTCCAGGCCGATCATGCCCGCATGCACGTAGTTCCGCGCGAATCGTCTTTCGCCACTGACACATTCGGCGTGGGCGGCGGTGAACTCGTGATGCGGAAAGATCAGATCGCTGCCACCGCCCTGGATGTCGAGCCCGCTGCCGATGCGGCTGAGCGCGATCGCCGCGCACTCGACGTGCCAACCCGGCCGGCCCGGGCCGAACGGCGACGGCCAGTTCGGCTCGCCGGGCCGCGCGGCGCGCCACAGCAACGCGTCGAGTTGGTCAGTCTTGCCCGGCCGGTCCGGGTCGCCGCCGCGCTCGGCGAACAGAGCCAGCATGGTGTCACGGTCATAACCGGATTCGTAGCCGAACTGCACCGTGGCGTCGGCGCGGAAGTAAACATCGGGGTAGGCGGAATCGTCCACGACGTAGGCCGCCCCCGAGGCCAGCATTTTTTCCACCAGCTCGACGACCTCGGCGACCGCCTCGGTCGCGGCGACGTATTCCCGTGGCGGCAGCACCCGTAGCGCGGTCATGTCGTCGCGGAACAGCGCAACCTCACGGGCCGCCAGCTCGCGCCAGTCAAGACCGTCACGGTTCGCCCGCTCGAACAGTGGATCGTCGACGTCGGTGACGTTCTGCACGTAGTGCACACCGTGTCCAAGATCCAGCCACAGCCGCTGGATCAGGTCGAACGTCAGATAGGTGGCGGCGTGGCCGAGGTGGGTGGCGTCATACGGCGTGATCCCGCACACGTACATGGTGGCCGTCGGCCCGGCGACCACCGGGCGCACCTGACGGTCCGAGGTGTCATACAGCCGCAATTCCGGGCCGCGTCCCGGCAGCGCCGGTAAGGGTGCCGAAGGCCAGGACTGCATACCGTCGACTGTAAAGCGTTCGTCGGGCTAGCTGGCCAACCGGATGGCACCCAGCAGCAGGTCGGCGAGTTCCGGCCGGCACATCAGGAAGTCGGGCAAATACGGGTCGGGACGGTTGTACACCAGCTCGGAGCCGTCCAGCCGTGATGCGTGCATACCGGCCGCCAGGATCACACCCGCCGGGGCGGCCGAATCCCATTCCCACTGCCCGCCCGCATGGATGTAGGCGTCGGCGTCGCCGCGTACCACCGACATCGCTTTGGCGCCAGCCGAACCGATACGCACGAATTCGACGTCCAGCCGTCGGGCAAGGTGATACAGCACGGCGGGCGGCCGGTTGGAGCTGGCGGTGATCCGGATCGGCCCGGAATGCGCTGTCGCGGGTGCGCTGACGGTGTCGCTGCGATACAACTCCCCCATCGCCGGCAGTGCGACCGCGGCGTCGGTTATTGCTCCGCCTGCGCCGCCGCCGTGGCGCTGCCACAATGCCACATGCACGGCCCAGTCGTCTCTTCCCTCCCAAGAGAATTCGCGGGTTCCGTCCAGCGGGTCGACGATCCAAACCCGGTCGGCCCGCAACCGGACCATGTCGTCGTAGGCCTCCTCGCTGAGCACCGCGTCGCCGGGGCGCTCGGCATGCAGCCGCCGCAACAGTAACGAATTGGCTTGACTGTCACCTTCATCGCCGAGCAACCACGGATGGTCGAAGCCGACGCGGGCGCGTACCGCCAGCAGCAGCTGTCCCGCCTCCTGGGCCAGGTCGGCAGCCAGCGCCGCATCCGTCACGTCTGGGCTCATCGGAGTCCAGTATCCGGTACCGCGCGCAGTTCCCGCGTGTTTGGCTGGCTTCTCGAGGAGCGGTCAGGTGGTCTCGGCGACGAAAACGCCTATTCGACGCGCGGCGCGCCTGACGACCGCCGGCAGACTCGGATCGTCCGTACCCGCGGGCACCACCCGCGGATTGACGATGTGCACGTCCCGTCGAAAGAGATGCATGTCCGCCTGACCGGCGGCCAGGACGTTTTTGACCCAGTCCGCCTTGCCGTGCCCCAGGATCACGGCAACGGTGCTGCCCTTGCGGTGGGCATTGACGACGGTCAGTGCTTGCCCGACTTGCGGCCGCGGTGTTCGATCATCGCGAACGTCGGCAGAAACCGAGCGACCTTCTTGACCACTGGGTTCACATATTTGACTTGCAGGCGGTGTACCGGTGGCGGAAACACCATCGGCACGCCCGGGGCGTTGTTCGGATGGTCCTTGCCGGACACGACGCCTCCCGAGGGTAAGAGGAATTTGGTACCACACGGTACCACCCGCGGAGATCTAAAACGCCGGCCAGGGAATTGGACGATGCCGGTCCGGTCCGGGCATCACCGGGTTGTCCAGCAGGGTGCGGGCGCGCAGGTGCAGCGCCGCGATCTCGGTGCTGGTGATGTGTTCGGCCAATGCGTCCCCGAGTGGGCCGGCCAGCGCGTTGGTCAGTTTGCCCACCGTCTCCAGAGTGCTGTCGTCGAGAGGCTTGCCGGCCCACCCCCACAGCACCGTGCGCAACTTGTCCTCGACGTGCAGGGATAGACCGTGGTCGACACCGTAGATGCCTCCGTCGACACCGCGGAGCACGTGGCCGCCTTTGCGGTCAGCATTGTTGATCAAGATGTCGAAGACCGCCATCCGCCACAGTCGAAGGTCGTCGGCGTGAACCAGCGAGACCGGCTCGCCGGCGTAGTCGTACGCCCGCAGCACCGGCAGATAGCCCTGCGGCAACCTATCGGCCGGAACCAGGTCGACCGGGTCCGGTCCGGGCCCTGGGTCGGAGTCAGGTGCGTCACCGGGTTGGTCCACCCACAGCTGCAGCATGCCCGGACCGGCCGGCCCGTGGCGAATGATGGTGTACGGCACAATGTTCCAGCCCAGATGTGTCGACACCAGATACGCGCCGAGTTCGCGGCCGGCCAGGGTGCCGTCGGGAAAGTCCCACAGCGGCTGCTCACCGGCGACCGGCTTGTACACGCAGTGCACGCTGCGCTCATCCAGCGTCGACTCGCACAGAAAGGTGGCGTTGCTCGCCGAGCGAATGCGTCCCAGGACCGTCAGCTCGCCGCGGCGCAGGACCTCGCGATCGTCAGTCCTCGGCGTCATCGTCGGGCCCGAGCAACGCGCTGCGCCGGTAGCCGTTCGTCCGCGCACAGATGTGTCCCTCGGGGTCCAGCGGTTCATCGCAGAGCGGGCACGGCGGGCGGCCCGCAGAAATGACGCGGTTGGACCGAGTGGCGAACTCGCGTGCCGACTCCGGTGTCAGGAACACGCGCACGGCGTCCGGCCCCTCCTCGGTGTCGTCGAGGACCACGGATGCGTCGAACTCGGTGTCACTGACTGCCAGCAGTTCAACCACCACGGTTTGCGCCTCGGAATCCCATCCCAGACCCATGGTGCCGACCCGAAATTCGGCGTCGACCGGTGTGATCAACGGGCTGAGGTCTTCGACCTCGGTGGTCTCCGGCGGAACCGGGGTGCCGAATCTGCGGTTGACCTCCAACAGCAGGGCACCGATGCGCTCGGCGAGCACCGCCACCTGCTGCTTCTCCAGCACCACCGAAACCACCCGGGCGTCGTGCACCGCCTGCAAATAAAAGGTGCGGTTTCCGGGCTGGCCGACTGTCCCGGCGACGAATCGGTCGGGTGAGCGGAAGACGTGAATCGCGCGAGACATGGCAGTTCCAAAATACCGGCAGTTGCGCCTGAGTCGTAAATTCTCCGGCCCGACT
Organism: Mycobacterium sp.; assembly: GCF_035314665.1. Lineage (GTDB taxonomy): Bacteria > Actinomycetota > Actinomycetes > Mycobacteriales > Mycobacteriaceae > Mycobacterium. The sequence continues at coordinate 26,052 of NZ_DATFZD010000440.1, forward strand.
TGCTCAGTCGGTAGAGCCGCCGACGACCGCATCGTCGGGCGGCGCCTCACCATCTGGTGACGGAGCAGCCGTCAGCGCGGATGTCAGCCGCGGGCCGGTGTGGTTCACGTGCAGCACGAACGGACGAAGCCGGGTGTAGCGGATCACACTCATCGATGCCGGATCGGCGGAAACCCGTTGGAAACCGTCGAGGTGTATGCCCAGCGCGTCGGCGACGACCGCCTTGATGACGTCGCCGTGTGTGCAGGCCAGCCACAGCGCGTCGCCGCCATGCTGCTCAGCCAGCCGCGCGTCATGGTCACGGACGGCGGCGACGGCACGCGTCTGCACCTCCGCCAGCCCCTCACCGCCGGGAAACACCGCCGCGCTGGGATGCGCCTGGACGACGGCCCACAGCGGCTCCTTGAGCAGGTCGCCGAGCTTGCGGCCGGTCCACTCGCCGTAGTCGACTTCCGACAACCGGTCGTCGAGGACCGGTTCGAGACCAAGCGCCTCGGCAAGCGGCTCGATCGTGCGCCGACATCGCAACAACGGTGAGGACACCACCGCCCGGATCGGCAGCTCAGCGGTCCGATCGACCAGGTCGGTGGCTTGCTGACGGCCCTTGTCGTCGAGGTCGACGCCCTCGGAACGACCGGCCAGCACGTGGGCGGTGTTCGACGTGGATCGGCCGTGGCGCAACAAAATGACGGTCACGTGGCGCTCACCACGCCGGTTGCCAACAGGATCAGCACGGCCGCGCCGGCGGCCACCCGATAGCCGACGAACCAATACATGCTGTGCCGCACCAAAAACCGAAGGAACCACGCGACCGCGGCGAGGCCGACCACGAACGCGATCACGGTAGCCACCAGCAACTGCGGACCCGTCGCACTCATCCCTTCTAGCACCGGGTGGAAGGCGTCCGGCAGCGAGAACAATCCGGAGGCGAACACCGCCGGAATGGCCAGCAGGAAACCGAACCGGGCGGCCAACTCCCGCTCGAGACCGAGGAACAGCCCGGCGCTGATGGTGGCTCCCGACCGGGAGACGCCCGGAACCAAAGCCAGCGTCTGGGCGACGCCGACGATAAGGGCGTCGCGCCAATTCAATTGGTCGACGTGCCGGCTTTGCCGTCCGAAACGCTCGGCCAACGCAATCACCACCGAGAACACCACCAGCGCGGTCGCGATCACCCACAGGTTGCGCACGCCCGAGCGGATCTCGTCCTTGAAAAACAGCCCGAGGATGCAGATCGGGATCGTGCCGATGATGACGTACCAACCCATCCGGTAGTCGGCATTGCGATGCGCTGCCACGAGCAGCCCGTTGAACCACGCCTTGACGATCCGCACGATATCTCGAGCGAAATAGACCAATATGGCCAGCTCGGTGCCCAATTGGCTTACCGCGGTGAACGACGCGCCGGCGTCGTCGGCGAAGAAGACCCGCGACACGATCGCCAAGTGGCCTGACGATGACACCGGCAAGAACTCGGTCAGGCCTTGCACCACGGCCAAAACGACCACTTGCCACCAAGACATCGCGGGCGTCGCAGTCACGACGACGACCGTACCGGGTGATCTAGTCGGCGACCTCTGCGAGGGCGACCGCGTCGCGCACCGCGGCGGTCAGGCTGCGCTCGTCGGTGACGTCGACGTCGACGACGCTGCAGCGCACGGTGGTGGCGATATCTTCGAGCTGCGGGACCGGGCCGCTCAGCCGCGGCCGGTATATCTCGACGAGGAGCCACTGACCTTCGATGCGGAAAGCGAAGCTCCGGCCATCACCAACCTGGCCGAACCCGCTGGCCAGCACCTTAGCCGAGAAAACCCCGAACCACATATCCTCGATAGCAAACTCCGAGTCACGGACATGGCGGTCGGCGGCGACGCTCATATCGCGACCATACCTCGCCGACGGTTTTCGGTTCGCGCCACGAGCCAGGGGCTTGCCGGGCGACGTTCCCTTAGTATCTGATTCCAAACCCGACCACCTCTTCGAACTGGCAGCCCCCTTGACGATCCGAGAATTACCCTGTGCCGCCACACCGCAAACCCGGTGAACGCGTCGTTCGCTGGCAGGCAGCTGGCCTGCTGCTTTCCCTGACATTGGTGGCGGGGTGCTCGGCTAAGGCGCTCGAGGGAACCCCACCGACGATTGAGCCCGCGCAGCCGGCCGTTTCCCCGCCGCTGTCGCAGGCTCCATCGGGTGTCGTGCGCCCGCTGGACGGCAAGGCCCAGGCGGCCGTATTCGACGGCCGCACAGCGCAATTGGTGATCTTGACCTCCGGGTCAGCCCCCACAGCACCCGCCAGCATCGCCGTGATGGGCTCTCAGCAAACACCGCCGCACGTCATCAACCTGCCCCGCCCGGCGACCGCGCTGGCCGGTGACGGGAGCGGCAACGCATTTCTGTCCACCCACGGCGGCTACTTCGTGGTCGATCTGTCGACCGGACACGTCGCCCGCGTTGATATCAGCGGGGCGGAGAGCGTCGATTTCACCGCGATCGCGCGCCGCGCCGATGGCACCGTGGCGCTGGGCACCGCCGACGGCATGGTGTACATGGCGGCGCCCGGCCAGCCAACTGCCGTCAACCGCGCGAAGGTCTTCGCGCACGTCGATTCTCTTGCAGCGCAGGGAAATACCGTGGCCGTCCTAGATCGCGGGCAGACATCGGTCACGACGATCGGCGCCGACGGTAAGGTCGGCCAGTCGTTACGAGCCGGCCAGGGCGCCACCGCGATGGTGGCCGATCCTGCGGGACGGTTGTTGGTGACCGACACCCGGGGCGGCGAGCTGCTGGTGTTCGGCGTCAACCCGCTGATCTTGCGTCAGGCCTACCCGGTACCACAGTCCCCGTATGGCCTGACCGGGTCTCGCGGGCTGACCTGGGTGTCGCAAACGGCGGCGAATTCGGTTATTGGTTACGATCTGTCAACCGGAATCCCTGTGGAAAAGGTACGGTACCCAACCGTGCAGCAACCGAACGCGCTGGCCTTCGACGATGCCGCGGGCACGTTGTATCTGGTGTCGGGTTCTGGCGGGGGCGTTCAAATCATCGAGCACGCGGCGGCGGGCCCACATTGACAACGGCACGACGCAGCCGGTTGCCGGTGGGTTGGGACACCGAGCTGTCCGACGAATACGAGTGGGTGCCGCTGCGCCTGCCACCGGAGGTGACCGGGCTCAGCGCCTCGACCCGACTGTCCATCGAAGCGGAGTACCGCGGCTGGGAGCTGACCCGGGTGCGGCTGTATACCGATGGCAGTAGGCGGGTGTTGTTGCGCCGCAAGAAGTCTCGCACTGACAATGGCCGGCTCGACCAGCCGGAACTGTGACGCTATACGGCGCGCTCCGCAGGTTGCTGTTCCTGGTGCCGCCCGAACGCAGCCACGAGCTGGTGTTCGCCGCACTGCGCGGTGTCACCAACGCTGAGCCGGTACGGCGGCTCCTGGGCCGACGGCTGGCGCCGACCGATCCGGTGCTGGCCAGCACGGTGTTCGGGGTGAGCTTTCCCGGGCCGCTGGGTCTGGCCGCCGGCTTCGACAAGGACGGCATCGGATTGCATGCCTGGGGCGCACTGGGATTCGGCTATGCCGAGATCGGCACCGTCACCGCCCATCCGCAACCGGGCAACCCGGCTCCTCGACTGTTCCGGCTGCCCGCCGACCGCGCGCTGCTTAACCGGCTGGGCTTCAACAACCACGGCGCCGCGGCGCTGGCGTCCAGGCTGGCGCGACATCACCCCGACGTGCCGATCGGCGTCAACATCGGCAAGACCAAGTCCACCCCGCCCGAGCAGGCCGCCGACGACTACCGGGCCAGTGCCCGGCTGCTCGGGCCGCTGGCCACCTACCTGGTGGTCAACGTCAGTTCGCCGAATACACCCGGGCTACGCGATCTGCAGGCGATCGGGTCGCTGCGCGGCATTCTGTCGGCGGTGCTCGCCGAGACCTCGACGCCGGTGCTGGTGAAAATCGCGCCGGATCTCGCCGACTCGGACATCGACGACATCGCTGACCTGGCAGTCGAACTGGGTTTGGCCGGCATCGTCGCCACCAATACCACGGTGTCGCGCGACGGGCTGAGCACTCCGGGGGTCGATCGACTGGGCAGCGGCGGCATCTCTGGGCCGCCGCTGGCACACCGCGCGGCCGCCGTGCTGCGCCGGCTTTATGGCCGGGTCGGCGACCGGCTGACGCTGATCAGCGTCGGCGGCATCGAGACCGTCGACGACGCCTGGGACCGCATCACCGCCGGGGCGTCGTTGCTGCAGGGCTACACCGGCTTTATCTACGGCGGAGGCTTGTGGGCCAAGCACATTCACGACGGTCTGGCCATTCGGCTGCGCGCGGGAGGGTTTGCCTCGCTGAGCGACGCGGTCGGTTCGGCAGCCGCTCGACCCTGAGCCGAGGTTGGGCTGCTCAGCTGTCGAACGGCGCCATCCGCACCGCGAGCGTCATCCCGCAGCGCCGGAGCAGCCCGAAGCGTCCCCCAGGGACGGCGCGCGCCTCGTCATTGATCGTGTCGCTGAGGCCGCGCTTGAAGCCGGGCCCGCGCGGATAGCGTCGCAGCACCTCAGCGATGTTGTGCGGAGCAACGTCCCACGCGCGTAAGCCGGCGCCGTCGACCATCGCCCCGTACTGCACGTAGTACGCGATGGCGCCATCCCGCTTGACGGTCGCGCCTGGCGTCGTGTGGCAGCAGATGCCGTCGGCGATCAGCGCGGCTCGGCCAGGATCGATGCCCCCGGCCTGAGCGCATGCCAGCGCTCGCTCGGCTCCCCGGATCGTGAAGTCCTCGCCCGGAACCGGGACGGTGGCTCCCCAGTCGTGAACCAGTGCGGCGCAGTAAAACAGCTCGCGATCGAGCCGCTCGCGGTCGAGGGCCGCCAGTGCCAATCCCCACATCCAGGTCCGATACGAATGGGCGGCAATCAGATTGGGCTGCTCCGCGCACGCCGCCTCGGCCAAACGCGCAAGCCGTGAGTCAGGTGGCTCGAAGTCGCGCACGTCGATGGCTGACGCGCCGTCGGGCAGCCTCCCGAGCGCCAACTTCACCCGTCCGACGACGTTGACCGCCTGACCCACGGCGATCGCGCCGATCAGGCGGCGCCGCTCCGCCGCCGTCAACATGCCGCGGGTGCGCCGGGCCCACTCGAGGCCGCCGAGCCGGTTGGGGTCGGGAATCGTCATGCGGGCCGTCCCGACGTCGTCGCGATGCCCTACCGCTGTTCGTAAGTTCCGTAGATGACTGCTCGGGCGATCGCGTGCTGGAACAGATTGAAGCCCAGGAATGCGGGGCTGGCGTCCTCGGTGAGGTCGAGCTTGTCGACATCGACCGCGTGCACGGCGACGTAGTAGCGGTGCGGGCCGTGGCCCGGGGGCGGCGCCGCGCCGACATAGCGGCGCATACCGGCGTCGTTGACCAGCGTCTGTGCGTGGCCCGGTAGTTCGTTGCCGTCGCCGGCGCCGTCGGGCAACTCGGTGACCGAGGCGGGCAGGTTGGCCACCGCCCAGTGCCAGAACCCGGACAGGGTCGGGGCGTCCGGGTCGTAGACGGTCACGGCGAAGCTTTTGGTCTCCTCGGGAAAGCCGGACCAGCTCAACTGCGGGCTGACGTCTTCGCCGCCGGCGCCCAGGATTCCGCTGATTTGCGGTGTCGCCAGCGGCTGCCCGTCGGTGATCGACGCCGACTCCAAGTGAAACGACGGCAATTTGGGCAGCGCAGCGTACGGGTCGGGCGGTGCGATCATGGTCGATCCCTTCTCGTGTGTTTGGCTCAATTCGGGGCTAGCAGTGTGTCAAAAAGTGTGTCAGCACCTCGGTGCCAAACCTGAGCGCGTCGACGGGTACCCGTTCGTCCACTCCGTGGAACAGCGCGGAAAAATCCAGATCCGGCGGCAGTCGCAACGGAGTGAAGCCGAAGCAACGAATACCCAACCGCGCGAAGGCTTTCGCGTCGGTGCCGCCGGACATCATGTAAGGCACGGTCCGCGCGTCGGGATCCACTGCCAGCAGCGCGGCGTTCATAGTCTCGACCAGGTCGCCGTCGAAACTGGTTTCATACGAAGGCAAGTTGGTGATCCACTCACGACGCACCTCCGGGCCGATCAGCTCGTCGACCTCCGCCTCGAACGCGGCTAGCCGGCCGGGAAGCACCCGGCAGTCCACCACGGCCTCCGCGGTCGCCGGCACCACGTTGGCTTTGTAGCCGGCCTTGAGCATCGTCGGGTTGGCGGTGTCGTGCAGGATCGCCTTGAGCATGCGGGCCATCGGACCGAGTTTGTCGACCGTCCCCTCCAGGTCGGAGGATTCTGCGTCGAACGTCAGACCCGTCTCCTCGGTGATGGCCTTGAGAAACTGCTGCACGGTGTCGGTCACGACCAGCGGGAACTGGTGGCGACCCAGCCGTGCCACGGCCTCGGCGATCCAGATGACGGCGTTGTGGTCATGCGTCATGGAGCCGTGCCCGGGCCGGCCGCGCGCCGTCAGCCGCATCCAGTGCAGGCCCTTTTCCGCCGTCTCGATGAGATACAGCCGACGCTCGCCGCCGTCGCGGCGCGGCACGGTCAGCGAGAAGCCGCCGACCTCCCCCACCGCTTCGGTCACGCCCTCGAACAGGTCGGGCCGGTTGTCGACCAGCCAATGCGAGCCGTACTTGCCACCGCTTTCTTCGTCGGCGACAAAGGCGAACACCAGATCGCGCGGCGGCACGACGCCGGCCCGCCGGAACTGCCGAGCGGTCACGATCATCATGCCGACCATGTCTTTCATGTCGACCGCGCCACGGCCCCACACATAGCCGTCCTCGATCGCACCGGAGAACGGGTGCACGCTCCAGTCGGCCGACTCCGCCGGCACCACGTCGAGATGCCCGTGGATCAGCAGCGCGCCGGGGGAGCTGTCGGCACCCTTGAGCCGCGCAAACACGTTGCCCCGTCCCGGCGCACCGGATTCCAGGTATTCGACTTGATAGCCGACCTCTTCTAATTGGGCGGCAACCCATCGGGCGCATTCGGCCTCGCCCTTGGTGGTTTCCAGATCGCCGGTGTTGGTGGTGTCGAACCTGATCAGCCTGCTGACAACGTCCACCACGTCATCGACGGGTGTTTCGGTTGGCACCGTCACAGTCACCTTTCCTACCATTGCAACCCACGCGGCCGCGCGGCGACCACAGTCGGGTACCCGCAAACCCGGCCGCCCCCACCTCGGCCCCGCTGGGTTTGGGTGCGAGCAGGCGAATCCGTTAGCCTTAGCTGCCAATTGATTGGCCTTGAGTCCGAGTGGCGGAATGGCAGACGCGCTAGCTTGAGGTGCTAGTGCCCTACTAATGGGCGTGGGGGTTCAAGTCCCCCCTCGGACACGGTTACTACCCCTACCCGTCGGACGAATCGAGACGCCGACGATCTTGGCGGCGACGTTGTAGACCATCTCCAATCGAAGCGCCGCGTACAACGCCGCCAACTCCGATGGATCGGCGCTATTGAGCAGC